>BTTE01000014.1:0-46723 GCA_036244975.1 bacterium
TAAATATCTCTTGTAAAAACATCGACCCATCTTACAACGGCAAATGTTACGAAATATATTCCGTCAGGATTATGGAACTTGTATTTACGACTCATTTTTCAAAAATAAGGATGTTTAATCAGTAAATCTTGTTTTACCGGTTTTGAAGATTTCGGTTTGTTTAGCATGGCCCAAGTCCTGCCTGCGTTAAAGCCCTCATTGGAAGACTTGAGCCAGTGGGGGGAAAATTCTTGGCATTCCCGTTTTTAACTTCCGGCTATTTTTCCTTCTTTCTTAAGGGAAACCCTTATTTTTCAATTCCCTGCCATCAATATCCGGGTGGTTTGTATCTTTGTTGTTTAAAATAGAAAAATTATGTCAAAAAGAACAATAGTTACGCTTCCCGGTGATGGCATTGGGAAAAACGTTTTGGCAGCAGCCATCCGGGTACTGGATGCCGCCGGTTTTGAAGCCGAATATGTGGAAAGTGATATCGGATGGGAATTCTGGAAGAAAGAAGGAAATCCGCTGCCGGAGCGTACCCTGAAATTGATTGAAAAACATAAAATTGCCCTTTTCGGAGCCATTACCTCTAAGCCGAAAGATGCGGCAGCCGAAGAGCTGAGCACGGCGTTGCGTAACAAAGGGCTGATTTATTCATCGCCCATTGTGAATCTGCGCCAGTATTTTGGCCTGGATATTTGTATGCGCCCCTGTCATACTTATAAGGGTAACCCGTTGAATTTTGTACGTCGTGATGCCAACGGCAATATGGAGGAACCTGCCGTGGATGTGGTTATTTTCCGTCAGAACACCGAAGGATTATACAGTGGCATCGAGTGGTCAGACCCGCCCGAAAATGTGTATGAGGCTTTTATGAGTCATCCCAAATTTAACAAAAATTTCGGCGAAACGCCTAAAGAAGAACTGTCCATCTCTTCCCGGATTTTCACCAAAAAAGCTACCGGACGTATTTTGCATGCTGCCTTTGAACATGCCCGGAAATACGGGTACAAATCGGTTACAGTCTGCGAGAAACCCAACGTGCTGCGCGAGACCTCCGGGATGATGTACAAAATGGCCATGGAGATACAGAAAAATGAATTTCCGGAGATAGAGTTATGGAACACCAACGTGGATGCCCAGACGATGTGGATGACAAAAAATCCTGAAAATTATGGTATTATCGTTGCAGGGAATTTGTTTGGCGATATTATTTCCGATGGTTTTGCCGGACTGATAGGCGGCCTGGGATTTGCCTGCTCGGCGCAATTTAACCCCGATTCTGGCATCGGCGTTTTTGAGCCCACACACGGCTCGGCGCCTAAATATGCCGGTTATCCGGTTTCCATCGTCAACCCCGTTGCCATGATTGAATCGTCCTGTATGATGCTCGATTTTATTGAGGGAAATACCCTGGCTGCCAAAATCCGTAAAGCAGTAGCAGCAGTAGTTGCCGAAGGTAAAGTCCGCACGTACGACATGATGAAAATGCGCGGCAGTGCCGATGTGGTGGGAAAAGGCGCCGCCTCTACGGACGAAATGGCTGATGCCGTGATTGCTAAATTGTAATTAACCATAAAAAACAGGAACATCCAAAAAGTAAGGTTCAAAAGTAAGGTTCACGCAAAGTGCGCAAAAATTTGACGCAAAATACGCAAAGTTAAAGGGATCAAGGTGAGCACTTTGCGTTCTCAGCGTTTCGTCTGCGAACTCTGCGTGAACCATAAGCTACTGCCTTTTTGGACATTTCCATTTTACAAAGAATTCTATTATGAACAAAGATGTTTTAAAACTCTGGCCTGAAATTAACTGGATAAAAGACGAAAGTCTGCGCCAGCAAACCGCCAAAACCTGGGAGCTGGCACTGGAACGCAGCGTACTCACAGCCGACGACCTCAACCGCATTCCTTTTACATTGCTGGCAGGCCCCGACCTGAAAGTTACTTTTATGGATCATAAACGTTCGGTAGTACACATTGCCCGCGACGCCGGCGAAAAAATCAACACCATGTATCACGGTGAGCTAACGGCAAACATGGATGTGCTCATTGCCGGTGCTATTCTTGTAGATGTGGGAAAACTACTTGAGTATGAGTTAGACAAAAACGGGAAAGCCGTTCAGGGCAATTATGGCAAATACCTGCGGCATCCTTTTTCGGGAGTAAGTCTGGCCGAGGAGGCTGGTGTGCCGCCCGAAGTATGCCACATCATTGCCACCCACGCCGGCGAAGGCAACATGGTGAAACGTACCACCGAAGCTTACATCGTCCACCATGTTGATTTTATGACTTTTTTGCCGTTTAAGGAGCGTTTGGAGTTGTAACGGTTTATCTGTAAAATGACATCTGCGGCACAAGCGTTTGCTTTTGACAATATGGCGCTTTTCAAATATTTTTATTGACAACCAGCGCAAAAAAATCGTGGTCTATGGGCAGATAGCCCTGCTCATAGCAGAAATAATAAATTTTGCCTTCTTTGTTTTTGTAAACGTGGGTGAAGTATTTGAACTCAAAACCTTTTGCAAGTAATGTCTGCTTTTTAACTTTGGCTTTGCCGTGCGGATTCAGGGCTTTCAGGATATGCCGGTTTTTGCGCAAGCGGTGGTTTATGTTGCGCATGTACGCTGTTTCATCTTTGTTTAATCGGTTGTTGTATGTGTTTCGGCATTGGTCAGAGCAGAATTTCTGGTCGATTCTGCCCAGTAATTTTGCCCCGCACTCCAGACAATAGCGTTCCATAGCGGTTGATTTTCTCCAAAAATAATAAATTCTCAGAAACCTGTCAACTGTTTTGCAATCACACGGTTGTCAAAAAAAGTAGGGATAAGAATAATCTTCTTCCCGGGAATAAATCCCAAATCGGCCGCATTGATTTTCTGTTTGGTGGTGTTGCTCAATATTACGGGAGCTTTATCGGAGGAAATCAGATAAATTTTTCCTGCCCAGTCCGACAGAATAAATCTCCCGTTTCCTAAAGGAATAAGGCCATCGATGTCTCCGGTAACATGCACTACAATCCGGATTTTTCCTGTTTTGGGATTGGCCTCCAGCAGATGACCATTGGCGCCAATGAACAGCTCTCCCCGGTTCACTGCCAGCCCGTTGGCCCCTTTCAGCAACGGATTGGTACTCCATAAATGTGCTTTCCCTGCTTTCACGACAAAAACAGCACCCAAATCGGAGTCGGTAACATAAATTTCTCCTTCCGGGCCCTCAACCACATCATTCAGGAATTTTGCACCGGGAAAAGCAATAAACCGGATGATTTTTCCACTGCTCAGGTTAATTTCAGCCAGTCTGTCAATATCCGAAACAAACAGATGGTTTCCCTTGACAGCCATCCCTTTTGGTGCATTCAGCCCGGTAGCCCATCGCAGTTTAATAATTTGCCCGTTTTCGTTTAGCAATGAAATAAATCCGTTTCCATTTTTTGCCGAGGGCTTACCGTTGATGTTTGAAACATAAATCAACTTGTTTTTCGCCTGGTAAAATACCGATTCGGGGACTTTAAGGACTTTTTTTGTCACCCAGACAGGTTTCAGTGACCTTGAAAAGAGGGGCAGGGCAAACAGGATTCCTGCCAACACCAAAAGAACTAATTTTTTCATGGTAGCAATAATTATGGGCACAACAGCACCATTTCTCCTGCTAAATTAAAAAAAATTCAAAAATTGACATAAGAATTCTCCTTTTGAAGGCCGGAGTATGTTTTGTGAGCAGGTCAAACGACAGGTGGGCAATTGGTAAATGGTTGTAATTCATGGTAATTTATTGTAATTCGTTAACACATTAGACATTGGTTATTCGGTTCATCATTCTTTCATTCAACCTTCCTGTTGCGGCAGACTACCGGAGCCGGAAAATTAAAATGATTTTTCTGAAGCAGTCATATCTCTTTTTTGGTTCTAAAGCAAGCTGAGTGGAAAGTTGTACATTTGACTATGGATTTTGTACAATGGCATCAATGAAGGATTTAAAGGCACATTGGCAGAAAAATTTTCTTATACCGGAATAATCGGCCTTTTGGCAATCAACAGCATTCTTCTTCTTAGCAGGAGACAGCAAACAGATTAAGAAATCTTAGTAAACAAAAAGAAGCTCTTGATTAAATTGTCATATATTCTGAAGATTTACCATTTACAGATTGATAAACTTTAAAAGGAGCACGCTTTTTTCCGGGCATTCCGGGACTTCCTGTTGGCATTCCGGCTAATCCTATCCCATCAATTGCCGGCCTTTCTTTCAGTAGTTTTTCGATGGCTGCCATGGGTACATGTCCTTCAACAAAGTATTTGCCCATAACAATAGTATGGCAACTTTGCTTGTCAGCCGGAACGTCATATTTTTCTTTTATTGCGGTCATGTTATCCTTTGCAATAATTTTTACATCAAATCCTTGCTTTTTCAAAACATCGGCATATCCAATACAACAACTACAATTTGGTGATTTGTATAGTGTTATTTCTTTATCTTGCTTTGTTATGTTTTGCACGACAGCTTTTTTGACTTCCGTTTTACTCGCTAAAAAAGAAAAACTTCCAACACCTATGATAACAGCAAGGATTGCTGTAGTTACACGCTTACTCATTGTAGTTTTCATAATTACTATATAAAAATTTATAATCCTTTTTCATTCTCTTCAGGAATTTAAGAAAATGCAAACTTACTCTTTTCTTTTGAAAATCTTATCGTAATTCCGGATTAAAAAAAATATTTTTTGAATGTGTCTAAGACATTAGGCGATGGTTTCGTTGTGGCAGGCTGTTGAGCGATATTCGACATTCCCTCCAATGACAAAATCTCACTGTCAAAAACAATTTTTTGAATCCGGCTTTATTCTTTTTACATTTACAGTGTCCTAAGGTACACGACCCATGAAAAGAATCCGGCTCAATACGTCGCTGAAAGAAATCCTGCTGATTTTTATCATCTCTTTTGTTTCCGCACTTTTTGCCTGGTATCTGCAACGGATTTTGTCCGGGCTGACCACCCTCTATTTCAGTTACGACCTGAATATCAAGGCTGTCCTGCATTTGGACGGTATTACTTTCTTTACGCCTGCGTCTTCACAGGCATGGACACGCGACGCCATTGTAACTATCAACCTTGCCGCCCCTATCATGAATCTCTTTTTCGGACTGATAATCATGGCTGTTTTCATTTTTAGTCATCGCAAAAGCCGGTCCATGGCCTTTTTTCTGATTTGGCTAATGATTTATTCGTTCACGGGTATCTTCGGCAGTTTTGTGGAAAACAATATCGCCCGCACCGGGCTTTATACCGTTTCAAAACTCATGGATATTGGTGTTGTTTTTCAGATTATTTTCGTCGTACTTGCCCTGTATTTTCTTTATGTCATGGGGCTCTCCATCGGCAAGCTCGTCATGCTCATCATTCCCGAAAAATTTAAGTATGAAGACAAAATTAACATTATATTTTTTCTAACAGCTTTCGTTTTTCCGTGGTTGCTGGTATTAGCTGTTACACTCAAAGGGCTTTCCACTTCCACCATGTTTACCTATCTTATCGGGCTGATTGTTCTACTGCCTTTCAACTGGATGCAGGCGCCGGAAAAAAAAGGTCTTCATCTGAAAACCCTTCCCGGTTTTTTGCGTATTGACCTGCTTAGCCTGCTGGTTTATCTTTTCGGCATTCTGCTTCTTCATCAAATGCTTGGCTTGGGGATGAGCCTTTAAGCAAAAACGTATGGCAGGGTTGCCCGTTCGTTCCTGCGTTTTTCTTCCATCCTTCATTCAATAAAATTCCCTACTTTTAACTTTTTTAAAATTATTATCATCAAACCGTTTAATTTTATTACTATGAAAAATCATTTTACGCGTAAGATGTTCTTTGTATTGCTGGCTTTGCTGGTATCTTTTAGTGCCATGCAGGTGGATGCAAAATCAAAGAAGAAAAAAACCAAACCTGCTCAAAATGAGCTGAAAGCTTCCCTCTTCAGTGGCCTGAAATGGCGGAGTATTGGTCCTGCATTTACATCTGGACGCATTGCCGACATTGCTGTTGACCCGGGCAATCACAGCCGTTTTTATGTTGCTGCTGCTTCAGGAGGCATTTGGAAAACCACCGACGATGGCACAACGTTTAAACCGGTTTTCGACCATCATGGCGCTTATTCCATTGGCAGCCTTGCCATGGACCCCAACAACCATCATGTAATTTGGGCTGGAACCGGCGAGAATAATTCCCAGCGGGCGCTGGGTTACGGCAATGGCGTCTGGAAAACGACCGATGGCGGAAAAACCTGGAAAAATATGGGGCTGAAGACTTCGCGCCAGATTGGCAAGATACTTATTGACCCGCGCAACTCCGACGTGGTTTATGTTGCTGCCGAAGGTTCTGCCTGGGGCCCGGGTGGCGACCGCGGTTTGTACAAAACGACCGATGGCGGAAAAACCTGGAAAAAAGTATTGAACATCTCCGAAAATACCGGGGTGGCCAACATGGTCTTTGAGCCGGGAAATCCGGATGTGATTTATGCCGGCGCAGAACAACGGCGCAGAAGACAATTCGCAAAAATTGGCGGAGGCCCCGAATCGGCTTATTACAAAACAGTGGACGGCGGAAAAACCTGGAAAAAGCTTACTAACGGCATTCCCTCTGTGGATAAAGGCGGTATGTCTATTACCGTTTCGCCTGCCAACCCGGATATTGTTTATGTAATGTTTCAGGCTTCCAACGGAAAAGGCGGATTTTTCCGCTCTACCGACCGGGGCGCTTCTTTCAAAAAAATGAGTAGTTACTTTAGCAGCGGACAGTATTTCAGTGAGCTGTATCCCGATCCGGCAGACCCGAACAAAGTTTATTCGGTGGATACTTACGGACAGGTAACGCTCGATGGCGGAAAAACCTGGAAAGCCATTGGCAACAACAAACGTCATGTGGACGACCATGCTTACTGGATTGACCCCAAACATACCGACCACATGCTCATTGGCTGTGATGGCGGCGTGTATGAAACCTGGAACGGTGGCAAAACATTTATTTTCAAAAATACGCTGCCGGTAACACAGTTCTACCGTGTCTGGGCCGACAACACCAAACCCTTTTACTGGGTTTACGGCGGCACACAGGACAACAACAGTCTCGGCGGCCCTTCACGGAACCTTAAAAAAGGTGGCGTTACCGGTGCCGAATGGGTTGTTACCGTGGGCGGCGACGGCTTCTGGCAGGCTTCCGACCCGGGTAATCCGAATATCGTTTATTCCGCATACCAGTATGGAAACATTTTTCGCTACGACCGGAAATCGGGCGAACGCATTAAGATAAAACCCATGCCAAAAGAAGGGGAGAAGACTTTCCGCTGGAACTGGAGTGCGCCCTTTATTGTGAGCAGCCATCAGGGAACACATCTTTATATGGGCGCTAACAAACTTTTTGAAAGTGATAACCGCGGCAACAGCTGGCACGAAATCAGCGGCGACCTTACCCGCGATGAAAACCGTAACAAATTCAAAGTTATGGGAAAATACTGGCCTGCCGATGCTGTGGCCAAAGATGTTTCCACTTCGCAGTGGGGCACCATTGTTTCGCTGGCCGAATCACCGTTGAAAGAGGGGCTTCTTGTTGTTGGAACGGATGACGGTGTTATTCAGGTTACCGGCGACGATGGAAAAACATGGAACAGGACGACCAAATTCCCCGGTGTTCCCGAATACACTTACGTGAGCGATGTGTTCCCTTCCAATTTTAATGAAAATGTCATTTTTGCCTCTTTCAATAACATTAAAAGCAATGACTTCAAACCTTATCTGCTGAAAAGTACGGACAAAGGCAAAACGTGGACTTCCATTACCGGCGATCTTCCGAAAGAATCGGTACATACCGTGGCACAGGATCCGGTAAACAAAAACCTGCTTTTCGTCGGAACGGAATTTGGTTTTTATTTCAGCCTGAACGGTGGCCAGCACTGGATCAAGCTCGGTGGTGGCATGCCTGACATTGCCGTGCGCGACATTGCCATTCAAAAACGGGAGAAAGACCTCGTCATCGCTACTTTTGGCCGGGGAATTTATATCTTGGATGACTATTCTGCTTTACGCCAGATTACCGCCAAAAAGCTGAAAAACACGGAAGCTATTCTTTTCCCCACAAGAGATGCGCTGATGTATATCCAGAAAGGGAACCGTTACGGAACCGGCTCGGCTTATTACCAGGCCCCCAACCCTCCTTTCGGCGCTAACTTTACCTATTACGTAAAAGATGTTCCGAAGACGTTGAAACAACAACGTTTAAAGAAGGAAAAAGAGTTGTTTAAAAAGAGTGAACCCATTCCGCAACCATCCAAAGAGGAACTAAATAAAGAGAAAAACGAAACCGGTCCTTATCTTGTTTTTACCATTAAAAACAAAACCGGAGATGTGGTGCGCAAAATTTATAAACCAGCGGTAAAAGGTTTCCACCGTGCCAACTGGGATTTACGCTATCTGAGTCCTTCTCCGGTTCAGTTGAAAAAGGGAAAGTTTAATCCGCTGAAAAAGGGCTCCAACGGCATGCTGGCACTTCCCGGTCAATACACGGTAACGCTCTCGCTCTTCCATAACGGGAAAGAGAAGCCGCTTGCCGGACCCGTTACCTTTACTGCCAAAGTGCTGCATAACACCACCTTGCCGGATAAAGACCGTCAGGCTTTGGATGCTTTCTTTGGTGAAATGGCCAACTTGTGGCGTACGACCAGCGGTGCACAGAAATACCTGAAAAGCCTCAAGGACAAAACGGCTTATATCCAACAGGCAATTCAGATTACCAATGGCGCCGGTCTTGACATGAAAAACAAGGCACAGGCGGTGAAAGAGGAGATAGAAAAGATTAACTATCTGTTCTACGGAACACCGGCCAAAGCCAGTTTCGAAGAAGTCCCGCCGGAAGCCATGCCATTGATGAAGCGTATCAACGAAGCTATTTATGCTTCGTGGCAATCTACTTCGGCCCCTACAGCCATGCAGAAGATGAATCTGAAAATTGTAAAAGATGCCATGCCCGCTGTTTTGGCCCGTATCAAAAAAGTGGATATGCAGCTGAAAGCCCTTGGAAAGGAGTTAGACACGCTGAAAGCACCTTATACGCCCGGTAGAATACCGGAATAAGTATAGCGGCTATTACAAAAAAAACCTCCCTGTAATGCAGGGAGGTTTTTTATTTTGTGTCTTATCAAAAACGATGGCAATTATTTTCTCCGGATGGTACTGCTGCAAATTTTGTGGAAAACCGTTGTATCGTGTAATTATTAAATTGTCGGAAGTCGAACTCTCCGGATTACAAAATATTTTTTGCAATTTCACGAATATTATCCGACTTGCCCATGGTGTAAAAATGCACTCCCGGTACACCGAATTCCAGCAGTTCTTTGGATTGCAGAATGGCCCATTCCACACCTACCTGACGGACCTCACGGTTATTTTTACATTTTAAAATTTCCTTCACCAGCGCTTCGGGTAAATCCACATGAAAGGTTTGCGGAAGCATGACAATCTGGTTACGGGTTGTGATGGGCTTTAATCCCGGAATAATGGGGACATCAATGCCTTTGACCCGGCAGTTTTTCACAAAGTCAAAATATTTTTGGTTATCGAAAAACATTTGGGTAACAATATAATCAGCACCCGCTTCCACCTTTCTTTTCAAAAAATGGAGGTCGCTTTCTAAGTTGGGCGATTCGCTGTGTTTTTCCGGATAGCCTCCCACCCCGATACAAAAATCGGTAGAACGGTAGTTTTTTATCTCTTTTTCAAGATAGTGCCCCTGGTTTAATTGTGCAATTTGTTTCACCAAATCTACGGCATGAGCATTGCCCTCCGGCTCCGGCACAAAAGTTTTCATACCCACCGGCGGGTCTCCCCGCACCACAAGCAGGTTTTTAATTCCGAGAAAGTTGAGGTCGATGAGCGCATTTTCGGTCTCTTCGCGTGTAAAACCACCACAGATAATATGTGGCACCACCGGAATACCGTAGCGGTATTTGATAGCTGCCGAAATACCCACCGTCCCCGGCCTTTTCCTGACTATCCGCTTTTTCATCAACCCGTTGGTAAGGGTGTCGTAAACCACCTCTTGCTGGTGATAGGTGATGTTGATAAATGCCGGATTAAATTCAATCAACGGGTCGATGGTCTTTTGAATAGCAGAAAAATCCTGTCCTTTCAACGGTGGCAACAGCTCAAATGAGAAAAGCGCTTTGTCGGAGCTGGCGATATGCTCGGTAACTTTCATTTCGTTCATATGTATTTATTATAGGGTTAGTCTCATGATAAAAATGCGTCTTTGCAAGGAAATGCGGCAGGCGAAGCGATGACTGACGAAGCAATCTGAATTTTCATTCTGCTATATTATTCAACAATCTTTTCACGGTCTTTATGGATAAATTTTTTCGTTTACTATAATCTTCAAGCTGATCGGGCAAAAGTTTTCCCACATTGAAATATTTTGCCTGCGGATGAGCAAAATAGTATCCGCTCACCGAAGCTGCCGGATACATGGCATAATTTTCCGTTAGCCGGATACGGGCTTTTTCTTCCACATTCAGCAAATCAAAAATGGTACGCTTTTCCGAGTGCTCGGGACAGGCCGGGTAGCCAGGCGCCGGACGAATGCCTCTGTATTTTTCGCACAGGATTTTCTCCATATTCAGCGTCTCATCAGAGGCATAACCCCAAAATTCTTTGCGCACGCGCTCGTGCAGACGTTCGGCAAAAGCTTCAGCCAGCCGGTCAGCCATAACTTTCAACATAATAGCCTGATAATCATCGTTATTGGCTTCAAAAGCTTTGGTGTGCTCTTCAATACCCAGTCCGGTGGTAACGGCAAAAAAGCCAAGATAATCGGACAGGCCGGTCTCTTTGGGTGCAATAAAATCAGAAAGACAAAGATTGGGGTTTCCGGCTTTTTTCTTCTCCTGATTTCGTAAGAAATGAAAGTTGACCGGTTTTTTGTTTCCCGGTATAAAAACTTCCACACTGTCTCCAACGGCATGAGCCGGATAGATACCGAAAACAGCTTTTGCCTGTAGCCATTTCTCCGAGATAATCTTATCCAGCATCTCCTGAGCATCATCATAAATCTTTCTGGCTTCTTCCCCTTTCACCGGGTCGTCGAAAATAGCCGGGTATTTTCCGTTGAGTTTCCAGGCATGGAAGAAAAAAGTCCAGTCGATGTAAGGCCGTAGTTTTTCTAACGGATAATCTTCAAAATATTTTGTTCCGATAAATTTCGGTTTGCTGATGTCCGTTGCTTTCCAGTCGGCTTTAAAACGGTTCTCGCGTGCTTCTTCCAGACGGATATAATGTTTCTTTTTCTGCCGGCCAAAATGATCTTCGCGTATCCGTTCATAGGAAGTTCTGATTTCATCGACATACTTATCATGTTCTGAAGGGGAGAACAGTTTTGCCAGCACGCCGGTAACCCTGGATGCGTCGCGCACATGAATCACCGGCTGGTTGTAATCCGGTGCAATTTTCACAGCCGTGTGGATAATTGAGGTTGTTGCCCCGCCAATGAGTAATGGGATTTTCAATCCTTTACGTTTCATCTCGGAAGCCACCTGTACCATCTCTTCCAATGAAGGGGTGATGAGTCCGCTGAGACCCACCACATCGGCATTTTCGTTTTCGGCAATCTCCAAAATCTTTGCGGCCGGAACCATCACGCCGAGGTCAATAACCTCGTAGTTGTTGCACGAGAGTACCACGCCGACAATATTTTTTCCGATGTCGTGAACATCGCCCTTCACAGTGGCCAGTACTACCTTTCCGGCAGAAGAAGCTTCCCCTTCCTGCTTCTCCGCTTCGATGTAAGGCAAAAGAAAAGAGACTGCTTTTTTCATCACCCTGGCGCTCTTCACCACCTGCGGCAGAAACATTTTCCCTTCTCCAAAAAGATCACCCACGACATTCATGCCGGCCATAAGCGGTTGTTCGATTACATTCAGCGCTCTCGGAAACTGTTTACGCGCCTCTTCCACATCTTGTTCAATGAAATCGGTAATTCCCTTTATCAAAGCATGTTCAAGACGTTTGTTGACCGGCTCTTTTCGCCAGGTGTCAGTTTTTACTACTTTTTTATTGTCCTGATCTTTGATTTTATCGGCGTAAGACAGCAGCCGTTCGGTAGCATCTTTTCGCCGGTTGAGCACCACATCTTCGGCGAGCGTACGCAGGTCTGCAGGAATTTCATCATAAATCTGCAACATTCCGGGATTCACAATACCCATATCCATACCGGCTTTGATGGCATGATACAAAAACACCGAGTTGAGGGCTTCGCGCACAGGATTATTCCCGCGGAAGGCGAAGGAGAGGTTGCTGACCCCTCCGCTCACCTTGGCATAGGGCAGGTTTTCCTTAATCCATTTTGTGGCCTTTATAAAATCGACTGCGTAATTGTTGTGTTCGGCCATTCCCGTACCGATAGCGAGGATGTTGGGATCGAAAATAATATCTTCCGGGGGGAAATTTACTTTTTGGGTCAGCAGGTCGTAAGCTCGTTTGCAAACGGCAATACGCCGCTCATAAGTAGATGCCTGTCCGCTTTCGTCAAAAGCCATCACCACCGCGGCAGCACCGTAATCTCTTATTTTACGGGCATGATCGAGAAACTCTTTTTCACCGTTTTTCAGGCTGATGGAGTTGACAATTCCCTTCCCCTGAATGCATTTTAATCCGGCTTCGAGTACTTCCCATTTGGAGGAATCAACCATAATTGGCAGGCGGGAAATCTCAGGCTCAGAGGCCAGCATATTCAGAAAACGAACCATCTCTTTTTTGGCGTCCAGCATGCCATCGTCCATGCTCACATCCAGAATCTGCGCACCGTTTTCCACCTGGTCGCGTGCCACCGAGAGGGCTTCTTCGTATTTTCCTTCGCGAATGAGACGGGCAAAACGTCTCGAACCGCTGACGTTGGTACGTTCGCCGATATTCACAAAGTTCTTGTCTTTTTCGATAACAACAGGCTCCAGCCCACTCAATTTGGTTACGTGTTTTTTGGGAGGAACCTGTCGCATTTCTGCTTTTTCTGCCAAACGAACCATTTCGCGAATATGTTCGGGCGTGGTGCCGCAGCAACCTCCCACAATATTGGCATAACGGTTGTCAAGAAAATCTTTGATGTGGCCGGCCAATTTGTGCGGACTTTCATCATACTCGCCAAACTGGTTGGGCAGACCTGCGTTGGGATAAACACTTACCGGAAAAGGCGCAATACGTGAAAGCTCAGCGAGATACGGTCTTATCTGTTCGGCGCCCATGGAGCAGTTAAGTCCGACGCTGAGCAGGTTGATATGTTTTACAGAGGTGAAAAAGGCTTCCAGTGTTTGTCCTGAAAGTGTTCGTCCGCTTGCATCGGTTATGGTTCCGGAAACCATCACGGGGATTTTTGTTCCTTTTTCTTCCATGATTTTTTCGATGGCAAAAAGGGCTGCTTTGGCGTTGAGTGTATCGAAAATGGTTTCTACCAACAGTACGTCTGCTCCGCCTTCAAGTAATGCCGAGGCCTGTTTGTAATAATCTTCCATCAGACCATCGAAACTCACATTACGGTAGCCGGGGTCATTTACTTTGGGCGACATGGAAGCGGTTTTGTTGGTCGGCCCCATGGCTCCGGCCACAAACCGCGGCTTTTCGGGAGTCATTTTTGTAAATTTATCTGCTGCGGCACGTGCCAGTTTGGCTGCATTCCGGTTCATCTCATAAACATAATCCTCCAGCCCGTAATCGCTTTGCGAAATGCGTGTGCCGTTGAAAGTGTTGGTTTCGATGATGTCGGCACCTGCTTCGAGATACTGCTCATGTATTTCGTGAATAATCTGCGGCTGCGTGATGTTCAGCAAATCATTATTGCCTTTGAGCAATTGCTTTACTTTTTCAAATTGCTTGCCGCGATAATCTTTTTCTTTGAGTTGATAGCGCTGGATCATGGTGCCCATGGCGCCGTCGAGTACCAGCACCCGTTTTTTCAACTCCTCTCGTATGTCAGGTTTTATATTAGTCATTTTGATAATAGTTTAATATCCGCCCTCCGGTAATAATTTCACCGGACAAAAGCAAACAGTGGTATAAAGATACTATTTACACTTCTGTCAGACGGATACGCTTTGTTTTTTCATTGAACCTCTTTTAATTTATCATTTCCCATCCGCCAAAGGCGGACGGGTTAGGTATTGGCACCTTTTCCACCATTAGCGGAAGGTTGCCAGAGCTTCACAGAGCCTAATCTCTCCACCCTTCTTTATAAATCAAAATACCTCACAGAAAAGGAGGGACTTGAATTATGGAGCAAAGATAGGAAAAATTGTTAACGGGGAAGAGGTCTGTGTTTTTTAGCCTGCGCTATCCCCAACCCCTGAAGGGGAGCCTGCCTGACCCCGCTTTGAGCGTCCACGCTCAATGTTTTGTTTATTTGACTTTGCATGATTATCTGGCCACACCCCACCCACTCAAAAAAATGATTAATTTTGCAACCACTTAAACAGAAAACATTATAAAACCATGTTAGAAACAGAAACAAAAAATAAATTACAGTTTAAAGTTGCCGACCTTCATTTGAATGAATGGGGACGCAAAGAATTAGATATTGCAGAAAAAGAGATGCCGGGGCTGATGGCGCTGCGCAAAAAATATGGAGAGCAAAAACCGCTGAAAGGTGCCCGCATCACCGGTTCTTTACACATGACCATCCAGACTGCCGTACTCATAGAAACACTTACAGAGCTGGGCGCTGATGTGCGCTGGGCCAGTTGTAATATTTTCTCCACACAGGATCATGCCGCAGCTGCTATTGCTGTCGGAAAAAACGGTACCCCGGAAAATCCGCAGGGTGTTCCTGTCTTTGCCTGGAAAGGCGAAACACTGAATGAATACTGGTGGTGTACAAACCAGGCATTGTCGTTTCCGGGCGGCAAAGGGCCTAACCTGATAGTGGACGATGGCGGGGATGCTACCTTGCTGATACATAAAGGTTTCACTGCCGAAAATGATCCTTCAACGATTGATGTCAAAGCTGAAAGCGAGGAAGAAGAGGAGATTTTGAATCTGCTGAAAGCCACGCTGGCTGATGATCCCAACAAATGGCATAACATTGTAAAAGAGTGGAAAGGTGTTTCGGAAGAAACTACCACAGGCGTGCACCGCCTTTATCAGATGAAAGAGAATGGCAGCCTTTTGGTTCCGGCCATCAATGTGAACGACTCGGTAACCAAATCAAAATTTGATAATCTTTACGGATGCCGCGAATCACTGGCCGATGGTATCAAACGTGCCACCGACGTGATGATTGCCGGAAAAGTGGTGGTCGTAGCCGGCTATGGCGATGTGGGAAAAGGCTCGTCCAAATCCATGAAATCTTACGGCGCCCGCGTTATTGTTACGGAAATTGACCCCATTTGTGCTCTCCAGGCCTCCATGGAAGGGTATGAGGTTACCACCATGGAAGAAGCGATAAAAGAGGGAAATATTTTTGTTACCACCACCGGAAACCGCGACATTATCACCATCGACCACATGGCTGCCATGAAAGACGAAGCCATTGTTTGTAATATCGGCCATTTTGATAACGAAATTCAGGTTTCCAAGCTGGAAAATTATCCCGGAATTAAGAAAATTAATGTAAAACCGCAGGTGGACAAATACATTTTCCCCGATGGGCATTGCATTTACCTGCTGGCCGAAGGCCGCCTGGTGAACCTCGGTTGTGCCACCGGACATCCTTCGTTCGTGATGAGCAACTCGTTCACTAACCAGACGCTGGCACAAATGGATTTGTGGGATCACCGCGACCATTACGACGTTGATGTTTACCGCCTGCCGAAATATCTTGATGAGGAAGTGGCCCGTCTGCATCTTGACAAGCTGGGCGTAAAGCTGACAAAACTTTCTCCCGAACAGGCCGCCTATCTTGGTTTAAAAGTGGAAGGTCCCTACAAACCAGATTTTTACAGGTACTAAACCGATATTTATCTTTGGATTTAAGAAAAAGCGTTTCAACTGTGGAGCGCTTTTTTTGTATCTTGCAGGAACCTTAAGCGATATCTAATGCATTGGAAAGCTGCCATAGAAGATTTTTTGACTGAGAAATTTGATAACCCGGTTCAAATTAGTTCGGTGCATGCTGTGGGGGGTGGCTCCATCAATTCGGCTTACGGTTTGGAAACCAATGTGGGAAAACTTTTCGTCAAACTAAATTCGGCATCGCTTTATCCCAAAATGTTTGAGAAAGAGGCCCTGGGACTAAAAATTCTTTCAGAAGCAGCAGAACTTCCGGTTTCCGAGGTGGTTGGCTTTGGTGAAAACAGAGCAGAAGCTTTTCTTGTTTTAAAATTCATTGACACGGGAGTTCCGTCCGCCCGGTTTTGGGGAAACTTCGGTCATGCTCTGGCCAGGCTTCATGGACACAGTGCGGACACTTTTGGCCTTGACCATGACAATTACATCGGCTCGCTATCGCAAAGCAATACTTTTCATAATACCTGGGAAACCTTTTTTGTGGAAGAGAGGCTGCAACCACTTATGAGTATGGCTTTTGATAGTAAATTACTGAACAACAATGATATAAAAGCCTTTGAGAACTTTTTTGTCCGAATGGGCAGCCTTTTCCCTAAAGAATCTCCCGCACTGCTGCATGGCGATTTATGGAGCGGGAATTTTATGACAAACCGGGATGGGGAAGCCGTACTTATTGACCCGGCGGTATATTTTGGCCATCGTGAAATGGATTTGGGAATGTCGCAACTCTTCGGTGGTTTTCACAGACGGTTTTATGAAGCATATAACGAAACCAGACCCCTGGAACCGGGATGGGAAAAGCGCCTGGATTATTGCAACCTCTATCCTCTTTTGGTACATGTTAATTTGTTTGGCGGAAGCTATGTATATTCGGTAAAACAGATTATCAGGCCTTTTTGTTAGTGAAATCCTGGAAAACACAATAATTTCGCCCATTTTTCTCTTCCAAAGAAATCATTGTTTATCTTTGACCAACAATTCACAAAGCCTAATGCAAAAGCATCTTTTCATTAATGACCGGATTTACCGTGTGGCCACATTTTCCGCTGCCACTGTCATTATTATTGCGGGAATGATGATGGCAGAATCGTTTATCACACTCATGCTCCTTGCTGCTTTTGTAAGTATCATCTGTGTTCACCCGGTTTATTGGTTAGACAGGAAGAAAGTGCCTCATGTTCTTTCCGTTGTTATTGTTGTGCTCGGTATTTTGCTGATTATTTCCGGCTTAAGCGGCATTATCGGGAGTTCTGTCAGTAGTTTTACCGCCCATCTTGGGAAATACGAAAACCGCCTGAGCGGCATTCTTTTATCAATAAATCAGGAATTTAGTCACTTGGGAATCAATCTTTCTTCCGACCGGCTGACAAAAATGTTCGATCCTGCCAAGGTACTCGATTTTACCGCTTCCACCCTGGGACAGCTTGGAAACGTGATGAGCAACACCGCTTTAATCTTTTTCATTGTTCTTTTCATCTTACTTGAAATGAATAGTATAGCCTTAAAGGCCAAAATTTTCGGAGCAACATCCTCCGGAAAAACCATGATGAATCTTTCCAGAATTGAGAAAAGTGTTCGACATTATCTCGTTATTAAAACTTTTGTGAGCTTATTGACCGGCGTATTAATTACTTTTTTTCTCTGGATTATTGGTGTGGAATATGCCGTGTTGTGGGGATTAATCGCTTTTATGCTTAACTATATTCCTAACATCGGCTCCATCATTGCTGCCATACCTGCCGTACTTTTTGCCTGGATTCAGCTGGGATTTGTTCCTGCAATTTGGACTATGATTGCTTTTGCTGTAGTTAACCTGTTTGTGGGATATCTTGTGGAACCCCGCGCGATGGGAAAAGGTATGGGACTTTCGACGCTGGTGGTTTTTCTTTCGTTGATAGTCTGGGGTTATGTGCTCGGCATTGTGGGCATGTTTCTTTCGGTTCCGCTAACTATGACTATAAAAATTATTCTGGAATATAACGAAAGCACCCGCCCTCTCGCTGTTCTGCTTGGCACAGATGAAGATGCATTGAAACTGATTAACGAAAAGAAAACCGAAACTTCCTGATTTCCTTCACGGAGAATAAAAAAATTCCTGACTCTGTTTCATTTCTCAGTACTTTTGCTTTTTCATTAGAATTAAATTTTTTTACAGTTATGGAATTGGCTGAAAACAACGCCCGGTCGCTCAATTTTATTGAAACCATCATTGTGGAAGACCTTCAAAGCAATAAAAACAACGGGAAAATACATTTTCGTTTTCCTCCCGAACCAAATGGTTATCTGCACATTGGCCATGCCAAATCCATCTGCCTGAATTTCGGACTGGCTGAAAAATATAACGGCTTGTGCAACCTGCGTTTTGACGACACCAATCCCACAAAAGAAGATGTGGAGTATGTCGATTCCATTAAAGCAGATATTCAGTGGCTGGGATTTCAGTGGTACAATGAGCCGCTGTTTACTTCCGATTACTTTGCGCAGCTTTATGCATGGGCTGTGCAACTGATAAAACAGGGAAAAGCTTATGTGGACGAACAGCCGCAGGAAGAAATCAGCCGGCAAAAAGGCGTTCCTACACGTCCGGGAACGGAAAGTCCTTACCGCAACCGTCCGGCGGAAGAGAGTCTGACACTTTTTGAAAAAATGAAAAACGGCGAAGTGACGGATGGCACCATGGTTTTACGTGCCAAAATCGATATGAGCTTGCCCAACATGCACATGCGCGACCCCATTATGTATCGTGTTTTGCATGCCGAACATCACCGTACGGGAAACAAATGGTGTATTTATCCCATGTACGATTTTGCCCATGGCCAGTCCGATTATATCGAAGGTATTACCCATTCGCTGTGCACATTGGAATTTGAAATTCACCGTCCGCTTTACGATTGGTTTCTCGACCAAATTGTCGAAGAAGACCGCCCGCGCCCGCGGCAAATAGAATTTGCCCGGTTGAACCTGAGCTACACGGTTATGAGTAAACGCAAACTGCTGGAGATGGTGGAGAGAAATCTGGTTTCCGGCTGGGACGACCCGCGTATGCCTACCATTTCGGGCTTGCGCCGCAGAGGATATACGCCCGAATCTATCCGCGAATTTGCTGACCGTATCGGTATTGCCAAACGTGACAATGTGATTGATGTGGGACTTTTGGAATTCAGTGTGCGAGAACATCTGAACAAAGTTACTCCCCGTGTTTTCGGAGTTTTGGACCCGGTGAAGGTGATCATCACCAACTATCCGGAGGACAAAGTGGAGCAGTTGGAACTTATTAATAATCCGGAAGATGAAACGGCCGGAGCACGACTGGTCCCTTTTTCCCGCGAGATATATATTGAACGTAACGATTTTATGGAAGACCCGCCACGGAAATTTTTTCGTCTTGGTCCGGGACGTGAAGTACGCCTGAAAGGAGCTTACTTTGTGAAATGCGAGAAGTACAAAAAAGACGAGAATGATAATGTTACTGCAATTTATTGTACGTACGACCCTGAAACAAAAAGTGGCAGCGGTTCACCGCGGAAAGTAAAAGGTACGCTGCATTGGGTTTCCGTACAACATGCTGTGAATGCGGAGGTGCGCCTTTATGACCGGCTTTTCCTCGACGAAGATCCGGCAGGTCATAAGGACCGTGATTTTAAAGAATTTCTGAATCCCGATTCGTTAAAGATTCTCCAAAACTGCAAACTGGAACCTTCACTGAAAGAAATTAAACCAGGTGATAGATTCCAGTTCCAGCGTCTCGGTTATTTCTGCGTTGACGAGGATAGCCGGCCTGAGCATCCGGTTTTTAACCGTACCGTACCTTTGCGCGATAGCTGGGGGAAAAAGTAGCCTTTCAGTTCAATTGCACGTTATACGTTTGGGCATGGACGCCCGAAGCGAATTAGGGAAATAAGGATTTAAATCTGTGGACAAAAGATTGGGATTGTCCCTGCACACCCATGCATCCCTAAAAGGGGGACCTTCCCACACGTTAGCTCATTCTCATTTTACCACTTCGCCCAGTTGCCCTCTCTTTTCGTTCTCGTTTTTCTTTGTAAAAGGCTTTATCCGCCACATACAGTTTTTTGTCCACTTCGGCATACACCTTTCCTGCTTTGTCCTCAAAATGGACAGGCAGATTGAGGGTCATTTCTTTTTGCTTTGCCACGGTTTCTTTTATTTCGGCAATCAACTTATCCGTAATCAGAAAACGGGCACAAACCTGATGGCTTATAGGGCGTATAAATTTTACGACAGCCTCTTTATCCCAAACCACGTAACCGGAGCCAAGGATGCGTATGAGTTGAATCATGTACATGGGATCAAGGGCCGAATAGATACTTCCGCCATAGACGGTTCCGACATAATTCCTTGTCTTCCAGGTTAGTTTAACCGATACATGAATCTCTTTCCAGTCATTGGAGATAAAACGGACCTTTCCCCCTGAGCGGTGATAAGCGGGGAAAAGGTTAAAACCGAACCGTTCTGTTTTTGTTTTTAAGCTTTCTGCTTTGTCGGTCTTAAAACATTTCACATCTGCAGTTATTAAATTATTAGAAGTCCCCTTAAGCCAGATAAATCTCAAGCAATTTTGTCGTACCTGTTGGTTTGAGCTCAATTTGGTTGATTATGTTGGGAAGGACAATCGCTTCACCCATGTTAATTTCCTCTTTGCCACCCGGCCATTTCAGGATACTCCGGCCCTCAATGCCCATGTAAATGACAAAAGAATCAAGCTCTTCAAAATCCTTGCTGACAGGCTGGTCGTATGCTAACAGGTTGGTAGTAAACTGCGGGCATTGCACCAGCGGAACGGTTTTATTTTTTTCCGGTTTGTACCGGGTTTTGTACGTATTGGCCACCTCAAAATCAATGGCATCCAACGCTTGTTTTGTATGAATATCTCTTCTCATGCCGCTGGCATCAATACGGTCCCAGTCGTAAATGCGGTAGGTGGTGTCGGAAGTCTGCTGAATTTCGGCCAGCAAAACACCGGGGCCGAGGGCATGAACGCGCCCGGCAGGGATGAAAAAGATATCACCTTTTTTCACTTTCTCGAAGTTGAGAATCTCTTTCAACCTGCTTTCATCCAAATATTTCTGATAAGTTACTTTATTCACTTTTTTGCGGAACCCGCTGATGAGTTCCGACTCTTTTTCGGCCTCTATAATATACCACATTTCGGTTTTTCCGCGTCCGATTTTGCGTTTGGCAGCCAGCGCATCATCCGGATGCACCTGGATGGAAAGCCAGTCGTTGGCATCGATATATTTTATGAGTAGTGGAAATTCATCGCCGAATTTCTCATACACCTCATCGCCAACCAAATCGCCCATGTAAACACTCACCAGTTCATTCAACTCGTTACCGGCAAGAAAACCGTTTTTTACCAGCGTAGGATTACCTTCCACACCCGAAACCACCCATGCTTCCCCACAGTTGGGCAGCTTGCCGTAATCCATACCGAGTACTTCTTTTATCTTATGCCCGCCCCAGATTTTGTCTTTGAAAACGGGCTGAAATTTTAACGGATAAAGTGTGTTCATGGCTTTTTTTGTTTTGAGCAAAATTAAAAAATTACTGCTATATGCGAAGTGACGCAGGTTGAATCAACGCTTATTTATCATCGGATTATAATCAGCGGGAACAAAACTTTGAACGTGGACACTCAAAGCGGGAAGGGATCCGGTTACAAATCACCTATCTGTCCCACCACAATCACAATCTCACCTTTCACGGTTTTTTCTTTAAAATATTGACAGACTTCGGTGAGGGTGCCGCGGATGGTTTCTTCGTGGATTTTGGTCAGCTCGCGGGAAACAGCAACGGGACGTTCCGGGCCGAGAAACTCAGTTAGCTGCTCCAAAGTTTTTACCAGGCGGTGTGGTGATTCGTAAATAATCAGGGTGTGCGGCAATCGGGCAAGTTCTTTCAGGCGGGTCTGGCGTCCTTTTTTGTGGGGAAGGAAACCTTCGAAAAAGAAGCGGTCGGACGGAAAACCCGAGTTGACCAGCGCCGGGACAAAAGCCGTGGGGCCAGGCAGTGTTTCCACCGGAATACCGTTTTTCACACATTCGCGTACCAGCAAAAAACCGGGATCGGAAACCGAAGGCGTGCCGGCATCGCTCACCAGCGCCATTTCTTCGCCATCGGACAAACGTTGTACAATATTTTCCAGCGCCTTATGTTCGTTGTGGATATGGTATGCCTGTAGTTTGTTGTGTATATCGTAGTGTTTCAGCATGTTCCCCGTTGTACGTGTATCTTCGGCAAGGATCAGCGATACTTTTTTCAAAATGCGCAGTGCCCTCAGGGTGATGTCCTCAAGATTGCCGATGGGTGTGGGAACAAGATAAAGTTTAGCCATTTCCGTAATATTTTCAGGCAAATTTTCTTTCCAGCAAAACATTCAGCTTTTGGTAAGCCGGGCCGTTTTCTGCCCATTGATACTGCACTTGCAGTTCGGTGAGGTACGTTTGCGCACCGGAGAGTCCCGAAAAGCCGTTCAGTTCATCGATGACCTTGTTGTAGCGCTCCAGGTCGCCGTTGAAAAGCTCATTGATAAACAAAAATTTGTCATTGATACCAATAGCTTCCCGCAAATCGTTGATACCACTTATTTGCAGGCTGTCCGCCACCGCAGGTTTTTCGGTGGGCGTAAGCGTGTCGCCCAGCGTTTCGGGTAGTGCTTCCGAGAAAAGGTCCAGTGTTGTTTTGGGTAGTTCGGCAGGTTTCTCTGTTCTTTCAACCGGTTCTGGTTTTTCTTCAACCGGTTTCTCTTCAGCAAACGGCTCTACGGATTTTTCTTCCGTTACCGGGATTTTTTCTGTTTCCGGCTCCGGAACAGTTTCTTCCGGTTCGACTACAGGTGTTTCCTGATTTTCATCCGTTGGCGATTCAGTAACAACATCTTCCTCCTTTACAGCCGTCCCGGTTAGTTCCTCAATGGCAGAAGTCTCTTTTTCCGGTGTCGGCTCCGGCCAGGGTACTGTTTCTTCCTCGCGGGTATTTTCCAGCGCCATCATTTGCTCATACAGCGCCCGGGTCTTTTCCAACAGCAGGTCTTTGTCGATTTGATGCAGGGGTTGCCCTCCTTTTTCCAGATTCTGCGTTTGGCTGAGAAGCCCTTCCAAAGCAGTTTTTATCTGATTTAATAATGGTACTTTATCCATGATGTACTTTTTATCTGTTAGGAACTTATGTATTATCGTCGAAACAGGTAACCTGAAAAAAACAACAAAATTGCTCCTTGTCACCAACAAATCCTAAACAGATTTGGTTAAATTTGTCCATTCAAAAATAGTAAGAAAATTAACATTTAATTCATGTTTCTCGAAAAAGACCGAAACAATTCAGCGCGCACCGGTTGGATAGAAGTAATATGCGGTTCCATGTTTTCCGGAAAAACCGAAGAGCTGATTCGTCGTTTGAATCGCGCGCGTATTGCCAGGCAGAAAGTAGAGATTTTTAAACCGGCGGTGGATACGCGTTACGATGAAACCGATGTGGTTTCACACGATGCCAAAGCCGTTTCGTCCACGCCGGTGGAAAACGCTACCCAGATTTTGTTTTACGCACAGGATTTTGAGGTGGTAGGTATCGATGAGGCCCAGTTTTTTGGCGAAGAGCTGGTTTCGGTCTGCAATGAGCTGGCCAAAAACGGTAAACGTGTGGTTGTTGCCGGTCTTGACATGGACTATCTTGGCAATCCGTTTGGGCCTATTCCCAAACTAATGGCTACTGCCGAGTATGTTACCAAGGTACACGCCATCTGTATCCGCTGCGGCAACCTGGCCAACTATTCGCATCGAACCGTAAAAGATGACAACCTCGTGGTATTAGGCGAAACAGATGCTTACGAACCGCTTTGCCGTCAGTGTTTTCTGAAAGCACGCAAAGAGCAGCAGTAGCCTTTTCCTCCGGCTTACTCATTGTTTTCCGTATCTTTCTTTTTCCTAATTTTGCCTCACGAAAGCAATACTTTTACAAATGAAAAAATTAATCTTCATATTTGGACTTTTTTTAAGTTTATCGCTTATGGCTCAGACAAATAAACCAGAGACGGTCATTGTTATTCATACCAAATTCGGAGATATGATGGCGGTTTTGTACAACGATACACCAAAATATCGCGATAATTTTATCAAACTGATTAAAGAAGGGTGGTTCAACGGTTCACCTTTTCACCGGGTGATTAAAGATTTTATGATTCAGGGAGGAGGAAACAAGGATGGTCGCACCGATCCCGGCTACACCCTTCCGGCCGAAATCCGTCCCAACCATTTTCATAAAAAAGGCGCTCTGGCGGCTGCCCGTATGGGTGATAACGTAAATCCGGAAAAACGTTCCAGCGGTTCACAGTTTTACATTGTACAGGGACAAGTGGTGGACGATCAATATCTCGATGCCATAACGGCAAATACCGGTCATGTGTTTACCAAAGAAGAACGCGAAACATACAAAACCATTGGCGGCACACCGCATCTGGATGGTGGATACACGGTTTTCGGTGAATTGCTTTCTGGCTTTGATGTGCTGGATAAAATTGCTTCCGTCAAAACCGATGCTCACGACAAACCGTTAGAACCCGTAACCATGACCATTGATATTGTGGAATAACCGAACGACACAGGAATGAAGAATAAAATAAACAACCTTCTGAAAGAGGTAGAAGAATTTTCAGCCGAAAATCCGGAACAACTCGAAGCTTTCAGAATAAAATTTTTAAGCAAAAAAGGACTGGTTCCGGCGCTGTTTACCGATTTTAAAACCGTGGCGCCGGAAGATCGCCGCGAGATGGGTCAGCTGATTAACATGCTGAAACAGGCTGTTCAGAATAAAATTGTTCATCTCAAAGATAAACTGGACAAACAATCGGTATCGCAGAGCAGTGGTTTTGACCTGAGCCTTCCTGCTTCAGGTCCGCTTGGCACCCGTCATCCGCTTTCCATTGTACGGAATGAGATTATTGACATCTTTTCGCGAATTGGTTTTACGGTTTCGGAAGGTCCCGAAATCGAAGACGACTTTCACAATTTCACAGCATTGAATTTCCCCGAAGAACACCCTGCCCGCGACATGCAGGATACTTTTTTTATTGAAAAAGACCCCGACCTTGCTTTGCGCACGCATACTTCGTCGGTGCAGGTACGGGTGATGGAAAAAACGCAACCGCCCATCCGGACTATCTCGCCCGGTCGCGTGTTCCGCAACGAAGCCATTTCAGCCCGTGCCCACTGCATTTTTCACCAGGTTGAGGGGCTTTATGTGGACGAGGATGTGTCGTTTACCGATCTGAAACAGACGCTTTTCTATTTTGCCCGCGAGCTTTTCGGTGAACATACCAAAATCCGGTTCCGTCCGTCCTATTTCCCGTTTACCGAACCATCGGCAGAAATGGATGTCTCTTGTAATATCTGTGGCGGCAAAGGATGTAACATTTGTAAATATACCGGCTGGGTTGAAATTTTGGGTTGCGGGATGGTGGATCCCAATGTGCTGGAAGCCTGCCGTATCAACAACAAAAAATACACCGGATTTGCCTTTGGAATGGGCATTGAACGGATTACCATGCTGAAATATCAGGTGAACGATCTGCGGCTTTTCTTTGAAAACGACCTTCGATTCCTGCAACAGTTTGTGTCAGCACGATAGTCAGGAGACCTTTCCTGAAACGGAAATTTCTTTCCCTGAGTTCTGTAATTGTTCGGCTGTGCAACAGGTTTTTACACAGCATCAGAAGAGATAATTAATTTGGTTTTCAACAAAGAATGTTACATTTATTCTAAATTTGAATAGCTTTGCATTGCTTTGTCTTTTTGTGGATAAGCAGTAGTATTAATGTAATTAAAATAAGATGAGTGACTTACAAAAACGGGCTGAGAAATTTACAGAACCTCAGAAATACAAAAAACTGGGGCTTTACCCCTATTTCAGAGTTATTGAATCGGGACAGGATGCTGAGGTGGAGATTCATGGACGCAAAGTTTCCATGTTCGGCTCAAACAGTTATCTCGGCTTGACCAGCCATCCGAAAGTAAAAGAAGCAGCGATAGCCGCCATAAAAAAATACGGAACCGGGACAGCTGGTTCACGTTTTTTGAATGGCACACTGGATATTCATGTTGAATTGGAACACAGGCTGGCTCATTTTGTAAACAAAGAGGCAGCGCTCGCCTTTTCCACAGGTTTTCAATCGAATCTCGGAGCCATCCCTACCGTGGTAGGACGTAATGATGTAGCCATTATCGATGAGCAAAGCCACGCTTCTATTATTGATGGAACCCGCCTTTCGTTTGGCCGAATTTTAAAATACCGTCACAATGACATGGCTTCTCTGGAAAAAGTACTGAAAAATCTTGATAATAACCACAGCGCCGATTCCCTCCGGCTCATTGTTACCGATGGCCTTTTCAGTATGGAAGGCGACATTGCCCATGTGGATAAGATTGTGCAACTGGCCGCAAAATATGATGCTTCGGTTATGATTGACGATGCCCACGGACTGGGTGTTTTTGGGAAAAACGGTTCGGGAACGGTAAGCCATTTCGGCCTCGATGGCGAAGTGGAGATGATTGTGGGTACTTTCAGTAAATCGCTGGCTTCCATAGGCGGGTTTATCGCCGGAAGTAATAGCTTGATCAATTACCTGCAACACAATGCCCGTTCTCTGATTTTCAGCGCCAGCCTGCCGCCTGCTTCTGCCGCCAGCGTAATTGCCGCACTCGACATAATCGAAAACGAACCTGAACATGTGGAAAAACTTTGGGAGAATACCCACCATGCCATTGACCGTTTTAAAGAATTGAAAATGGATGTTGGAAAATCAGAAACTCCCATTATTCCCGTTTATATTCGCGACAACGACAAGGCTTTTATCATCTCCAAAATGCTGTTCGACAATGGCGTTTTTGTGAACCCGGTGATTTCGCCGGCCGTACGCCCCGAAGATTCGCTACTACGGTTTTCGCTTATGGCCACGCACACCACCGCTCAGATCGATGATGCTATTGAAAAAATTTATGCTGCAGGAAAAGAGCTTGGCATTTATCGGGATTAGCATTTCGTTGTCATAATTAACCAACATAGAACCAGCTTTGGTTGTCTCCGTACTGAATTGTCATCCAAAACAAAATGAGCAGTTTTGGAATAAAACAAACTTTGTGATTGTCAATTATAAAACAGAAGCTTTTTGGGAAAAGTGATCGGTAAATATACGGATGATATGTCCATGGTGAAAGCCGCGATAGCAGAAGACCAAAACGCTTTTGAACAGATTGTGGGCAAATACAGGACTTTGGTAGCAAAAGTGATTGTGGGAATGCTAGGCAACCGTGCCGATGCGGAGGATGTGGGACAGGAGGCATTTCTGCGGTTTTACCGTTCCATGCATCAGTACAAAGGCGATGCCGCTCTGGGGACTTATCTCACACGGATAGCCATAAACCTGTCGCTCAACGAGCTGAAAAGAAGAGGTTCGCGCAAGTGGCTGAGCCTCGAAGAAAAGCACAGCAGTTATTACGCAGATAACCGTTCTTATCATGATAAAGATAATACGGAACTGGTGGAAAAAGCACTGGCACAGCTGGACGTCAAATACCGTAGTGTGGTGGTTCTCCGGATTATGCAGGGATTTTCTACCAAAGAAACCGCCGAAATGCTGAAATTACCCATCGGCACAGTACTCTCGCGACTGGCGAGGGCACAGGATAAATTAAAACAGATTATTCGTAAACTGGAGGAATAATGTTATGGAAGATGTAAAACAATTGTTGTTGCGCTCGTACGATTCGTCGCTGAATGAAAAAGAAAAACGGCAACTTCAGGACAGGCTTGTGCAATCGGAAGTGTTCAGAAAGGAAAAAGAAAACCTGGATAACGTGCGGTCAAAAATAGCTGCTTTTGATGCAGACTTCTCTGCCGGATTTACCGAAAGGCTTATGCAACGTATTGCCGGTGAAAGCGGGTTTGCTTTTCTTGCGGTTTTTCGTGCTTTCGCGCTGCCGGGAGTGGCGGCTATTATTTTGATTCTACTCACGGTTTATTTTATGGATGGTAGTCTGTATTTAAACAGTTTGCTGGGTATCGATGGTTATGCTCCCTATCTGGGCATGCTCAGTATTTTTTAAAACGAAAAAGCATTGTTATGAATACAAAATTAAAATACACCCTGGCTTTTGTTGCTGTTTTGCTGATTGGTTTTGTCCTGGGCTTCTTGGTGAGCGGAAGGCTCACAGACAACCGGGTGAATCGTATGCAAAAATATTTTACTGAAAAAGGATTTCGCTATGAGTTTATGCACCTGTTGCATCCATCGCCTGAGCAATTGGACAAAATGAGACCCATCCTGGAAAATTATGCCCAAAAAAACCGGGAAAACATGATGTTTTTTCGCGAACAGCAGCGACAACTTATGAAAAATCTACACCACGATCTTAAACCTTTCCTGTCGCCGAATCAGGTAAGACGCCTTGAAATCATGAAACATCGTCGTATGCGTTTTATGAGAAACGGCCCCATGTCCCGCAGCCGCATGCATCCTCCAAACGGCAGACCACGCAGACCGGGCTCATAGTTGTCTCTGAATATATTTTTCCAGTGTGCGGATATCGTTGCTAAAACGGCGAATTCCTTCAGCAAGTTTTTGGTTGGCCATGGGGTTTTCGTTCATGTGCCAGCGGAATGACATCTGATCCAGGGTTACCTTTTCCATTTTTGATTGCGCTGCTTTCTCCGGTGTAAGGGATGGTTTCAACGGTTCGTTAGAGTTTTCAAGCTCTTCGAGCAAATTGGGCGAAATGGTTAACAGGTCACAACCGGCCAGCGCCATAATCTCCTCTTTATTCCGGAAACTGGCTCCCATAATTTGGGTTGTATAACCAAATTTTTTATAATAATTGTAAATTTCGCGTACCGACAGAACGCCCGGATCCTGTCCGACAGGAATATGGTCAACACCTTTTTCTTTTTTATACCAGTCCAGAATGCGCCCCACAAAAGGCGATACCAGCGTTACATGTGCATCGGCACAGGCGATGGCTTGTGTGAGGCAGAAGAGCAGGGTTAGGTTGGTGTGGATTCCCTCTCTTTCAAGGATTTCAGTAGCCCGGATACCTTCCCATGTTGCTGCAACTTTTATGAGTACCCTGTTACGCGAAACGCCTTCTTTTTCATACATACGAATCAGCCCTTTGGCAAAAAAGATTGTGTCGTAAATGCGAAACGAAAGACGGGCATCTACTTCGGTGGAGACTCTTCCGGGGACAATCTTTAAAATTTCGGTACCAAAATTCACAAAGGTCTTCTTCAGGCCTTCCCGCAGCTTCTTTTTTTCGTCACCTTTTGTTTTTTTGGCATAATCCACGGCATCATCCACCAGCCATTTGTATTTTGGCGTCAGTGCCGCCTGTAAAATTAACGATGGATTAGTGGTGGCATCCTGCGGTTTATATTTTTCAATAGATTGAAAATCACCGGTATCGGCAACAACGGTAGTATATTTTTTTAATTGTTCAAGCGTGTTCATAGTCCATCTTTTTTCTCCAATCAAAGATAAACGAACTTCTTTAAAAACAGGAAAGGTTGTCGTTTTTATCGTGAAATAATTTTTTGTCAGCAAAAAGTAATGCTAAATGCTGAATGGAAATTGGAGCTTGTGTCGCTTTTGTTATATGATAAGACCGTCCGGAAAACTAAAACTCAGAGGTGAAATAAAATTGAAGATCCGGATATTTCTCCTGAGCCATCTGCAACGAAAAGGGTGAATCGGCAAGAAAAACTTCCCGGCCTTCTTTATCCAGGGCAATTTGTCCGCTTTTGCGTGCTCTGAAATCCTCTAACTGTGTTTTATTCTCGCTGATAAACCAGGCAGTTTTGTACAGCGTAATCGGTTCGTAGCGACATTTGGCGTTGTACTCGTGCTCCAGCCGGTATTGAATGACTTCAAACTGTAATGCGCCCACGGTTCCGATAATCTTCCGGCCACTCTGTTTTCCGGTAAAAAGTTGTGCCACCCCTTCGTCCATGAGCTGGTCAATACCTTTTGCAAGTTGCTTTGACCGCATGGGATCGGCATTCACCACATAGCGGAAAAGCTCCGGTGAAAAACTGGGAATGCCTTTAAAAAGCAAAACTTCTCCTTCGGTGAGTGTATCACCGATTTTAAAATTACCTGTATCGTGCAGCCCCACAATGTCGCCGGGATAAACAGCTTCTATAACCGATTTCTTTTGTGCCATGAATGCCGTCGGGCTGGAAAATTTCAACAACCGGTTTTGACGTACATGCAGGTAGTTGGTGTTTCGCCGGAAAACACCGGAAACCACCCGTACAAAAGCAATACGGTCGCGATGTTTGGGGTCCATGTTGGCATGGATTTTAAACACAAAACCGGTGAATGACTCTTCTTCCGGTTTTATGAACCGCCTGTCACTTTCGCGCCCCAGCGGTGCAGGCGCAATTTCGATAAAAACATCCAGCAACTCTTTCACCCCGAAATTATTGAGCGCGCTGCCGAAAAACACAGGTGAAATATCTCCCGAAAGGTAGGCTTCCTTCTGAAACAATGGATAAACACCCTGCACCAGCTCCAGCTCTTCGCGTAGGTTTCCGGCATCATCGCCAAGATAATCTTCCAGCTCGGGATTGTTCATGTCGTCAAACCGGATGCTCTCCTCAATAGTTTGTCTGCCGGGAGAAAACAGCTGCAGGTTTTTGTAATAAATATTGTAAACGCCTTTGAAAGTGCTTCCCATACCAATGGGCCAACTCAGTGGTGTTACTTTCAGATTCAGTTTCTGTTCAATTTCGTCCAGCAACTCGAAAGCATCTTTGCCGGGGCGATCCAATTTATTGATAAACACCATAATCGGTATTTTTCGCATACGGCAGACTTTGACCAGCTTTTCGGTTTGCGGTTCCACGCCTTTGGCCACATCTATCACCACTATCACACTGTCCACAGCGGTGAGTGTCCGGAATGTGTCTTCGGCAAAATCCTGGTGACCGGGGGTGTCGAGGATATTGATCTTGGTGTCGCGGTATTCGAAGCCCATGACGGATGTGGCAACGGAAATACCACGTTGCCGTTCAATCTCCATCCAGTCGGAGGTAGCTGTTTTCTTAATTTTATTGGATTTCACCGCGCCGGCAACCTGAATAGCCCCGCCATAAAGCAACAGCTTTTCCGTCAGCGTAGTCTTCCCTGCATCCGGGTGACTGACAATGGCAAAAGTACGCCGGCGTGCAATTTCTTTTTTATTAACCATGTAAATTTTTTGAGGATGCAAAAGTAGAAAAAGCAGGATAATATGAAACCAGAATAGGATATGGTTCAAGCGGATGTATGAACCTGTTTATAAGCGAAAACTTTAACTATTATTGGTATGCATAGTTGTTGTTGTGGCGAATTATTATTTGATTTTAAGTTATTGATATATCTAATCGTTTCCCAAAACCAAGTTCAATTAGTCTATATAAAGTTGACAACTGAATATCACTATGTCCGTTCTCAATTCTTGATATAAAACTTTTCTTTGTCCCTGTTTTATTGGCCAATTGTTCTTGTGTCATTTGTGCCTCCTTCCGTGTTTCCCTAATTATTTCTCCAATGGCAAATGCTTTAGCCTTTATCTCAAATTCTGTTCGTTTTACTGTCCCAAGAACACCATATCGTTGGTCAAGATGCTCTTCAAATGTTGTTGTATTACTCATTTTTCCCTCCTTTTTTTAATTCAAAATATTCCGCCTTTATTCTTAATGCTTTCTCTATTTCTTTTCTTGGTGTTTTCCTTGATTTCTTTTGAAAGCCATTGAAAAGAACAATAACTTTTCCCTCGTCAAAGCAACAAAATATTCTATAAATGTTACTTTCAAATGCTATCCTAATTTCAAACAGTCCATCTGTTCCTTCCATATATTGAAAAAACTTTTTCGGAATTCTGTCTGCAATAGTTACCAGATAAAGTACATAGTCTATCTTATCTTTTACTCTTTCAGTTTGTAGATCAAAGAAATCTTTGTAATGATTTTTGAAATATACTAATTGCCTTTTCTTTTCCACGCTGCAAAGTTAACGAATAATGGAACAACAATCAACATATAATTGTAAATTTTTTATTGAATATACTTTTTTTAATTGGCTACAACAATTCCGAAACGTTGCCCACAACGAGTGTTTTCATATTGTCCGGATTCAGATATTTCCCGGCCAGCGCAAGCAAATCGTCCGGGGTGTGTTGTATCATCTGCTCCAGACTCTCTTTGTAAAATGAGAAAGGAATTTCCAGCTCGGCGCTCTTCTTAAATCTTTCGGCCAGCTGTACAGGGCCGTCAAAATTGCTAAGATAAGAACCGTAAACGTAATTTTTTACCGTGTTCAGCTCTGTTTCACTGATTTTTTCTTCACACAGGCGTCGCATTTGATGCTTGATTTCCTGCAAAGCTTCGGCTGTATATTTAGCGTTTACTTCGGTAGCTATGGCAAACAAACTGGCATGACGGTGATTTTGGATAGCCGAAAATATCCCGTAAGTGTAACCTTTTTCTTCCCGGATGCTGCTCATGAGTCGCGAGCCGAAATAACCGCCCAGCACAGTGTTCAGTAAGTTGAGTCCGGGATAATCGGGATGCCGGCGCGAGAGGCTGAGTGTGCCGAGTCGGAGTGCAGACTGTAGCACCTTCTTTCTCTCAATAAGCTGCTGCTGTTGCGGTTCGGGAAGCACGAAATCTATGGCCGTAGTAACCGTTTCCTGTTGTTTTCTCCGTGGCAGGACACCCAGTATCCGGTTCAGGTTCTGCAAAAGCGCGTCATCAATTTTTCCACTCAGGATGACATAAAAACCGGCATCGCAATAACGATGACGATAAAAGTCAATAAGATTTTCACGGGTGAGTTTCCCAAAATCGTCAGCTTCCACCACCTGTCCGTAAGCTGATTTGTTTCCGAAAATCAATTTGTTAAAATCCTGCGAAGCTTTATAGTGTACTTTTTGTATGTTGACCTGGTATTCCTGCCTTTTCCGGTCGGTGTAAATGACGAGTTCCTCTTCAGGAAAGATTGCTTCCGTAATCAACTTTCCCATGAGTGGCAACAGGCTGTCGTAATATTTTGCGAGTCCGTATAGTGTGATGCCTGCCGTGTCTTTGGTAAGAAAATAATCGGTATAAGCACCGTGGAAATCCAGTATTTCGGCAATTTGAACCGATGTATGACTTTGGGTTCCCTCGCTGAGCAAATTGTTGACAGCAGCAGCCTGTAACTTAACATTCTGAAAAGATGTGCCGGCATCAAAAACCAGATCGAGGCGTGTAACTTCCTGGTTTTCTCCCGGAAAGATATATGCGGGAAGTCCGTTATCGAGAACGACTTTTTCCGGGTCTGCAATGTTCAGCTTTTCGAAACCGGCAGGCTGCGGCATTTTTGTCCGGTCGGGATGAATTATTTTGCTCATAATTTCTTTTTGGCTTTGTAATACAACACATTTTTTCTATCCGGCTGAAACAGCGTGGCGGCTGTTTTCTGAATATCCTCTGCCTGTACACTTAGATAACGTTCCACCTCATGGTTGAACATCTCCGCATCGTCCAGCATCTCGTAATAGCTGAGCGCCATAGCCCTTCCCGGTACTGTAATTTCCGAAAAAACCAGGGCTGCTTCAGCTTTATTTTTCACTTTTTGCAATTCCTTTTCCGGCACAGGTTTCGTGGTCAGATTGTTTAATTCCTGCATAACGGCTTTTTCGGTTTCCCCGAAAGTTACCTCCGGATAGAGTTTGCCGGTAACGAGAAACATGCCACCATCCAAATCGCCGGAGATATAGGCATTGACTTCCGAAAGTAGTTGTTTCTCCTTGACCAGTCGCCGGAAAAGGCGCGAAGAGTTGCCGTTGGAGAGAATATCGCTGAGCAAATCACAGGCGTAATAATTTTCATCTGTTCGTTTCGGCATACGCCAGGCCATGTAAAAGGCATCCTGCGGAACATCACGTTCTACGGTAAGCGAACGGGCTTCCGTTTGTTCCGGTTCTGCCGGGTAGCGATGCTGTAATTTTTCTCCGGAAGGGATTTCCCCAAACCATTTTTCGGCCAGTTGTTTTATTTGCTCCGTTTCCACATCGCCGGCCACGCATAGAATGGCATTGTCAGGATTGTAATATTTTTTGTAGAACGCTTTGACATCCGGCATGGTGGCTTTTTCGATGTGGCTGATATCCTTTCCAATGGTATTCCACCGGTAGGGATGTTTTTTGTAAACCAGCGGTTTCAGCAACAGGTAAACATCGCCGTAAGGCTGATTCAGATAACTTTGTTTGAACTCTTCGATGACCACCTGCCGCTGTACCTCCAGGCTTTTCGGGCTGAAAGCGAGTGAGAGCATACGGTCTGATTCGAGCCAGAAAGCTGTTTCGAGACTGGTTTTGGGCAACGTCAGGTAGTAATTGGTAAAATCGCTGTTAGTAAAAGCATTGTTCTGACCGCCGGCTTTTTGCAAAGGGTCATCGAATTGCGGAATGTTTACCGAACCACCGAACATAAGATGCTCAAACAAGTGGGCAAAACCGGTTTTGTCGGGGTCTTCATCGCGGCTCCCCACTTTGTACAAAATATTGACCGCCACCATGGGCGTCGTTTTGTCACGGTGTACCAACACCTGCAACCCGTTGTTTAGTTTGAAACGATCGAAAGAGATCATAAAAAGTTTGTTAATTCAAATTTAAAAAGTGCGCAAAGATACGAAAGCGCCGGTAAACAAAAAAAGCCCCGCCGTAAGGCAGGGCATCAGAAAAGGTTAATTTAACAATCTCGCCTTAGGCGAGACCAATCATGTACTTTATTTGTCTGTTGTGTTAGCAAGCAGTTTCTGCTGATATTCTTTCATTGCCTTCAATATGACCGGGGGAATATCGTTAATATAAGCTTCATCTTGCTCTTTAAAAATCGATTTCTTTACTTTTTGAGAAAGATGCTGTTTAGCAATTTCCCGGGTGTTGAAGGGTATATCATTAATAGGTTTATCTTCGTCATTCGAAAAAGTGGTTTTCACCAGCTTTTTAAACAGAATTTCCGAAGCAACAGCTGTCGTGTTGAGAGAGATGTCGTTTATGTTTTCTTCCTCATCAGTGCGAAAGAGGGTGTTTAAATACTCACCCTGATTTTTCTCAGGTTGGGCACTCAGGATACCGATTCCCGTAAAAAGGAGAACCAATAAGACCGGGAAATATGTTTTTATTTTTTTCATTTTCATTTTTTTTGTTATACATTTGGTTTATCCATAAGTGTGCCACAAATTACAAATAATTGTGAAACAATATGTTATAATTGATTTTGATTTGATATGCCTAATGAAAAATGTCTGGTAACAGGACACTGTTGTTCGGTAGCGAACAGTTTTGTGCCGGATGAGACTTTTGTTTTATTTTGAGAATGAACTAAAATAAAAATCCAGAAGTTTTTGGGAAGCTTCGTAAGGTGATAGCTGCCGGTTTAGAATTTGGGTTTTGTATTTTGTCAGCCGTTTTTTGATTTCCGGATGCCGGAAAAAATGGTCGTGAATGGCTTGGTGGATGGTCTCTTCAAACAGGTTATAATCCTGATTTTTGCGGTTTTTTACGAACGATCCGTTTTCTTTGGTCAAATGCAAAAACTTTTCAATCTGCTGCCATACCAACGACAGGTTTTCGCCGTAGAGCGCTGAAGCGGTCATCACCGAAGGCTGCCATCCGTTGGGAAGCGGCGGGAAAAGATGGAGGGCATTTTCATATTCGCGTTTTGCCAGGCTGGCTCTGTTTTTATTTTCGCCATCGGCTTTATTGATAACAACCAGGTCAGCCATCTCCATGATACCGCGTTTGATGCCTTGCAGTTCATCTCCACCGCCGGCCAGCATGAGCAACAGGAAGAAATCAACCATTTGTGCTACAGCAGTCTCCGATTGTCCGACACCTACCGTTTCCACAAAAACGGTATCGAAACCGGCCGTTTCGCACAAAATCATGGCTTCGCGGGTTTTGCGTGCTACACCGCCCAGCGTTCCTGCGCTGGCAGAAGGACGGATGAAAGCCCGGTTGTTGTTGCCAAGCTCTTCCATGCGCGTTTTGTCGCCGAGGATGCTGCCGCGACTGCGCATGCTGCTCGGGTCGATGGTGAGCACTGCCACCCGGTGCCCTTTTTTGATAAGATAGAGTCCGAAACTCTCGATAAAAGTACTTTTCCCCACACCGGGAACACCGGTAACGCCAAGGCGCAATGCTTCTCCCGAAAAGGGAAGACACAACCGGATTAACTCACTGGCAGTTTCGCGATCTTCGGACAACGTGCTTTCAATTAATGTAATGGCCCGGCTGAGCAGGGTGCGATCACCGGTTTGTATACCCCTGAAATATTCCCGGGGACTTGCATGGTTTTTCCTGAATTTATCCGGTGTTTGCCGTAGCAAAGGGTTAACGACTTCCGGTTTTTCTACGCCGGCATTTACCCTGAGAGCACTTTTCTTATGTGATTTTCCGCTGTTCATTTACGAATAACAAAAGTACGAAAAAGGAAGGAATGATGAATGATGAACAGTGGAGAGGGATATACTGCTGCTTCTAATTTGTCATCAGAAGGCTGAAGGATTGCAAATATTTGTAAATTAATTACAACACTTTTTCAACTCACCATTCCCCATTCACTACTCACCAACTTACCCCAACCGTTTCAGCATGTTTATTTCTTTTTCGGTGAGAAAACGCCACTTTCCGCGCGGCAGATCTTTTTTGGTGAGGCCGGCGAAAAATACGCGGTCCAGTTTAATTACCTGATATCCGAAATGTTCAAAAATCCGGCGGACAATTCTGTTTTTACCGGAATGAAGTTCTATCCCGATTTGTTTTTTATCCTCTGCGCCGGCCACATAAGCAATGCTGTCGGGAACAATCTTCCCATCTTCAAGGTCTGTGCCATCGGCAATACTAAGCATGTCGTTTTTGGTAAGGTTTTTGTCGAGAAACACATGGTAAATCTTCTTAACACGAAATTTGGGATGCATCAGTTTTTTGGCCAGCTCACCATCGTTGGTAAACAGCAGCAGGCCCATAGTGTTGCGGTCCAGCCGGCCTACCGGATAAATGCGTTCCGGGCAGGCTTTTTCTACCAGGCTCATCACGGTGCGCCGGTTAAACGGATCGTCGGAAGTGGTCAGGAAGCTTTTAGGTTTGTTGAGTAACAGATAACGGGGTTTTTCCTGTTTCAGTGTCTGCCCGCCAAACTTTACCTTGTCACCGGGCATGACCTTGGTGCCCAGCCGGGTAACCGCTTTTCCGTTTATTGTTACCGCACCACCTTCGATAAGCTGATCGGCTGCACGGCGGGAAGCTACCCCGGCATTAGCGAGATATTTGTTCAGGCGAATGCCTTCGTTGGGCTTTTCCGGTTTCTCCCTCTTTTTTCCCGGGTTTCCGGGTTTGTTGTGATGCATGTTTCCGGGTTTTGAAAAGGATTTTTTTCCTTTTTGCGGCCTTTGTGGTCTTTTATTCACTGTCATAATTTCCTTAGAATGAGGCTGCAAAATTAATTAATCCTCCATAGCGGTTGCTACGCTTTGCAGAATTTATTATATTTACCTGTTTTTTGACCGATGTAACAATGAAAAATGAATTTATCACCCTGGCTACTCTGACTTATATGCGGGCTCAGCTTTTGAGCGCCCGGCTGGAGCAAGAGGGTATTGAGAGTTTTATGACCAATGTCAACCGGATAAAAGAAGGCCCCGGAGGCGTTCAGGTCATCATTAATACGGATGATTTGGAAAAAGCCATGACGGTTTGGGAGAATTTTAAGTCTGCTTATGGTAAAGGGAAACAGGAAGCCGTGGACTTTATGCGGATTGCAAGGAGAATTCTGGTTCCGGTAGATTTTACGCTCCATGCTGAAAACGCTGCCCTTTACGCCTTGCAAATTGCCTCCAAAATGAAAGCAGATGTGCAGTTGCTGAATGTTTATTTCGACCCGGGCATTACTCCTTTTTCACAGCTGGAAAGTTTTTCCTTTTCGGTGAGCTTCGATGAAATTGGCCGCGAAGTGGAGCAGGAAACCGCCGATAATCTGAAAGCTTTTTCCGAAAAATTAAAAAATATCCTGAAGCGACGTAAAATTCGCGGGGTGAACGTGTTTTACGATTTAGTAAAAGGAAATGCTGCACCCACAATTCTGGCCTACATCAGAGAATACAAACCCGGGTTGGTGATTATGGGGACGCGTGGAAGCGAGCTGGAGGGATTACGTTCCTTCGGCAGCGTAACAGCTAAGGTGATGAAAAAAGCCAGGATACCTGTTCTTGCCGTTCCTAAAGATTATCCGGCAGCCAATTTCAAATCACCAGAGAAAGTACTCTATGCCACCGACCTTGATCAATCTGATTACTGGGCACTGAGCAAACTGGCTTCTTTTGTAAAACCTTTTCATTCGGATATTTACTGTGTTCATGTTTCGGAAGAGATTGAAAAACCGGAAGAAGTTTACATGCACCGTGTGAGGGAGTTTGTAACAAAGACACTGGGGGTGAAAAAGCTGGAATGCGGCCTGCTGGAGTGTCTTGACCCGCAGCTTGGGCTGGAGGATTTTATCAAAGAGAAGAAAATTGATTTCGTGGCCATGACCACCCGTCATCACAGTCTGATATCCCGTTTTTACACGCCAAGTGTAACCCAAAAATTTCTATTCCAGACTACCATCCCGTTGTTGGTGTTTCATGCACCCCCTCCGGAGTGGAAAAGAAATAGCTGAAGCCCAATGAAATAAAGATATTTCCCGTGGATTTTCAGTTTAACTTTAAACAACTTTATTGACCTTTTGTTGTAATTGTCATCAACGACATTGTAGAATTACAACCAATCAAATCTTCGGGAAAAATTTAAACCGATTCTAAATAACAATATAATTATTACTTTTGCTCTTTGTTTTCCTAGTACTGGATTAGCATGGATGCTTATAGCTTTTTAAATAATTCGGATCCGGATTATATTATGGATTTGTACAGGCAGTTTAAGGAAAATCCTGAAAAGGTGGAAGCTGGTTGGCGGCAGTTTTTTCAGGGGTTTGATTTTGCAAGACATACTTATCCACAAAACAGTTCCGCAGGATTGAAAACTACCGACGAGTTTAAGGTTATCAACCTTATCAACGATTACCGCCGGCGCGGACACCTGTTTACCAAAACCAATCCCGTGCGGAAACGCAGGGCTTATACGCCAACACTTGACATTGAGAACTTCGGACTTTCGGAAACAGATTTGGAAAGAACTTTTCTTGCCGGCAATGAAGTGGGACTGGGGCCAGCCAAATTAAAGGATATTATTGATTTTTTGGAAAAAACATACTGCCATTCGCTGGGCGTTGAGTACTATTTTATTCGTGACCTCGAAATTGTTTCCTGGCTGAAAAAGAACTTTGAGACAACCCACAATCAGCCCGATTACACCCGTGAGGAAAAAACGTATATTCTGAGAAAACTGTTACGTTCGGTTTTTTTTGAAAAATTTCTCCAGAAAAGATTTCCCGGACAGAAACGCTTTTCCCTTGAAGGTGCAGAAGCCCTGATTCCTGCGCTGGATGCTGTTATGGAAAAGGGCTCCGAAATAGGTATTGACGAGTTCGTCATTGGAATGTCGCATCGCGGGAGACTCAATGTGCTGGTAAATATCCTCAGAAAACCATTTAAAGATGTGTTTTACGAATTTGAGGGTGTGGAGTACGCAGATGAAAATCTGTTCGGCGACGTTAAATACCATTTGGGTTATACCAGTCAAAGAAAATCGAGCAAAGGCAGGGAGGTGAAACTGACACTGGCGCCCAACCCGTCTCACCTCGAAGCTGTTGACCCGGTTGTGGAAGGAATTACCCGTGCCAAACTGGATATATTTAAAGCGGGAAATACTAACAGGCTCGTTCCTATCCTTATCCATGGCGATGCCTCCATTGCCGGGCAGGGAGTCGTTTACGAAGTGATACAGATGTCCGACCTGAAAGGCTATTCAACCGGCGGAACCATTCATTTGGTGATTAACAACCAATTGGGCTTTACCACAGACTATCGCGATGCCCGCAGCAGCACTTATTGCACCGATGTGGCCAAAACCACGCTGTCGCCGGTATTTCATGTGAATGGCGATGATGCCGAAGCAGTTGTTTTTACCGTTCAACTTGCCATGGAGTTCCGGAACCATTTTCACAAAGACGTTTTTATCGATATTCTTTGCTACCGGAGATACGGTCACAACGAAGGCGACGAACCCCGTTTTACCCAGCCTTTGCTTTACAAAGCCATTGAGAAACACCCCGATGCTTATACCATTTATAAAGAAAAACTACTGAAAGAAGGGACAGTAACATCCGAATACTGGAAAAAGGAAGAAAAGCATTTCAACGATAAGCTGGAAACCAATTATATACAATCCAAGTCGCATAAGAAAACCAATATCGACAGTTTCCTGAAAGACACATGGAAAGATATTCGCAGGGCGACAAATAAAGATTTTCTGAAGTCGCCCGATACTTCCATCACCAGAAAAGAGTTGCTGACTATCGCCGAACGGATTACCGGTCTTCCCGCGGAGAAGAAATTTTACCGGAAAACAATACGCTTGCAACAACAACGGGCAGCCATGGTGGAGAAAAAAGGAACCCTTGACTGGGCTATGGGCGAGCTGCTGGCTTACGGAAGTTTACTCAACGAAAACATACCTGTCAGGCTTAGCGGACAGGATGTGGAGCGGGGAACGTTTTCGCATCGGCACGCGGTATTGCGTCTCGAAGATTCGGAAGAAAAATATGTTCCGTTAAACCACATTAGTAACAAACAGGCTCTTTTTGAAGTCCATAACTCTTCGCTGTCAGAGTATGGCGTCCTCGGCTTTGAATATGGTTATTCACTTACTTCGCCCTATTCGCTGACTATATGGGAAGCACAGTTTGGCGATTTTGCCAATACGGCGCAGGTGATCTTTGACCAGTTTATCAGTAGCGCAGAAGAAAAATGGAATGTGATGAACGACTTGGTCGTCTTGCTGCCACACGGTTACGAAGGACAGGGTCCGGAACATTCCAGCGCCCGCATAGAACGCTTTTTGACTTTGGCAGCCGAAAACAATATGCAAATTGCCAACTGCACCACGCCGGCCAACTTTTTCCATATTTTACGGCGTCAGCTGAAACGCAAATTTCGTAAACCACTGATTATTTTTACACCGAAAAGCTTGTTACGACATCCCAAAGCGGTTTCTTCGCTTGCTGATTTCACAACCGGCGGCTTTCGCGAGACAATAGATGATGCCACGGCACAGCCTGGTAAAATAACCAGGGTGGTTTTTTGCTCGGGAAAATTGTATTACAACCTGCTGGCTGAAAAAGAGAAACTGAAAAACACATCGGTTGCCCTGATACGCATTGAGCAACTTTATCCTTTTCCAAAACAACAGGTTGACACCATTATCAGCAAATACAAAGGAGCCAGACCCATTGTGTGGGCACAGGAAGAACCTGCCAATATGGGGGCATGGGAATTTATGCGGAAAGAGTTCGATAAAGAGATTGATTTGATACTGATTGGCCGTCCTGCCAGCGGAAGTCCGGCTACCGGCTCTTCAAAATTTCATGTCATCCGTGAGCAGAAAATCCTGGATAAAGTATTCCTCGAATGTAATTGTCCTTTCCTGGACGATAAATGTGAGATGGTCTGTATCGGCAACCGGTGGAAATCATTTGAAAAAGAGCTGAAAGAAATGCATGTTGATCATATTGATAGTAAATTTCATTCCGGTATAAAACCGTTGAAATAATAACCCGAAAATAAAAAATCATGAAAATTGAAATAAAAGTTCCCAGTCCGGGAGAGTCCATTAGCGAAGTCCAGCTGGCTGCCTGGTTGGTGGAAGATGGCCAGCAGGTGGAAAAAGACCAGGATATTGTGGAGATAGATTCTGACAAAGCTACACTGAGTGTTGCTGCCGAAGCGGATGGAAAGATAAAATTGCTTGTTGCTGAGGGCGATACCCTTGATGTGGGATCGGTGATGGCTGTGATCGATACGGAAGCCATCGGTTCAAAACCGACAACCGGCGAACCGGAAGAGAAAAAAGAAACTGAGCCAAAAGCCGCAGCAGACACACCACCGGTTGAAGAAACAAAACCTGAATTGGCCGCTGCAAAGAAAGAAAAAGACGGTGTGGATTTAACGCTTTCTCCGCTGGCACGCAAAATGATACAGCAGGCCGGAGCCACCGAAAAAGAACTGTTCGACTTTTTCAAAACCTACCGGATTGGTAAAGAAGATATTGCCTTTTTCATTGAAAACAAAGAGAATACCCCCATTTCGACACCTTCTGCTGAGGCAAATCCTACCCACTGGCCCGGTGGTCGCGAAGCGACACATCTAAAAATGAGCATGTTACGGAAAAAGCTGGCACAGCGCCTTGTATCGGTGAAAAATGAAACAGCCATGCTGACTACTTTTAACGAAGTGGATATGACGGCTATCATGGAAATCAGAAAAAAATACAAAGAGCCGTTTAAGGAAAAATTTGGTGTTAGCCTTGGGTTTATGTCGTTTTTCACCAAGGCCGTTACCGAAGCCCTCCGGCTTTTCCCCAGTGCGAACGCACAATTTTCGGGAGAGGAGATCATTCAGTTTAACTATGTGGATGTCAGCATTGCCGTGAGTGCTCCCAAAGGATTGGTTGTGCCGGTTATTCGGAATGCCGAGATGATGAGCCTGGCCGAGATTGAAAAAACCATCAAAGAGCTGGCAGCAAAAGCAAGAGAAAATAAAATTACACTGGAAGATATGCAGGGAGGCACCTTCACCATCACCAACGGTGGTGTTTTTGGCTCCATGATGTCCACTCCTATTCTCAACCCGCCGCAAAGTGCTATTTTGGGCATGCACAACATTGTGGAACGTCCGGTGGCTGTGAATGGAAAAGTAGAAATCCATCCTGTGATGTATGTAGCCCTCTCGTACGACCATCGGGTAATTGACGGCAGTGAATCGGTAAGCTTCCTGGTAAAAGTGAAAGAGATGCTGGAACAGCCGGGACGCATGTTGTTTGGCGCCAAAGATCCTGTGGAAACTTTGTTGGGATTTTAACGAGGCAAAGGTCTATATTTGGGGACTTCTAATGAAACGCATCCAAAATCCGGGTGAGGAATTTGTTGTAATCAAATTCGCCATGGTCATTTAATCCCATACGAACCACCACAAGGTGTTTAGACGGGATGATATATACCCGCTGGCCGTGGAAGCCGTCGCAGTAATAAATACCGGGATAACCTTTAATTTCGTGGGTTCCTTTGTTTAGCCAGAACTGTGCGCCATACTTACCATTCGATTTACGTGCCGGCGTGGTGGAATATTTTACCCAGCCTTTCGGCAAAATACGTTTTCCCTGCCATACGCCATTTTCGAGATAAAGCAGGCCGAAACGCGCCCAGTCGCGCGGCGTGGCAAAAGTGTAAGAAGAACCCACAAAGTTACCGCTGGCATCGGTTTCCAGCACAGCCGAACGCATACCGATTTTGTTGAGCAGTACTTTGCGCGGGAAGTTCCAGTATTGCTGGTCGTTACCAATGGTTCGATGAATGATTTCAGAAACGATGTTGGTATTTCCCGAAGAGTAATACCACACCGAATCGGGAGGGTAAATGGCCGGCTTGCTCATGGCATAAGCGGCCATATTTCCTTTTTGGTAAAGCATAATGGTAACATCCGAAATATCTCCGTAATTCTCGTCCCATTGCAGTCCGCTGCTTTGATGCAGAAGGTCGGTAAGCCGGATATTTTTGCGGCTGTCGTTTTGCCATTCTTTGAGCGGTACCGGAGCATTGACATCTAATTTTCCCTCTTTTACGAGGATACCGATGAGTGCGCTGGTGATACTTTTGCTCATGGACCAACCAAGAATACGGGTGTTTTTATTAAAATTCTTTGCATATTTTTCGCGTATAAAAAGGGTATCGTATGCCACAACGACAGCTCGGGTATTTCCCGGGTTGAAAGCAGAGTCGATGGCTGCCTGCAACTTTTTCATATCCACATTCGGCGGAACCGTATCACGCATTTTATCACCCATAGGCCAGTAAATATCCTGTGGATTTTTCGGAAGAACCTCCTCCGTCATTTTTTGTTTTTTCACCTTGTTGATATCGGCATCAGCCAAAAGTGTACTTCCCAGCCCCTGACGATAAATGGCAATTTGTTTGGCCATACCGAGAAAAGTTCCGGTAACGGTTTTGTTTTTGTAATCGATAACATTGTGTGATAACCCAACCGGGAAAAAGCTCAGATCATGTTTTTCGATGTCTTGTTTTGTGCGGTGAGTGAGGAAAGTCCACGAAGCCAAATCCTTGGCTGCATAGCCGGTGAAAATAGGCGCCCGTTCAATGAAATAGTTTGCTCCATAAGCGATGGCAGCTACAAGAATGATGATAATGAGGTATTTAATCCTTTTCATGGTGTTATAATTTGGTGATTTTCAAAGATAGGAAATAATCAGAACTTTACACTTCCGGGAAATAAAATTCTTCTGTTAATTTTAGGATATCTTTTTCACACTTCTTTTACTTTACCTTTGTGAAAATATTCAAACCATGAAACGTAAAATTGATTTTCTCGTTATTGGTTCCGGAAGCGCCGGACTTATCTTTGCTTTGAAAGTAGCTGCACATGGAAAAGTCATCATCTTGTCCAAGTCAACCATGGAAGATACGGCCACATCCTATGCCCAGGGAGGAATAGCTGCCGTTACCTATTCGCCTGATAATTATGAAAAACATATTGAAGATACCCTAAAGGCCGGAGCAGGCATTAACGACAAGGAAATAGTCCGTATTACCATAACCGAATCCACCGAACGGGTGAAAGAACTTATCAAATGGGGAACCCATTTCGACAAGGAGAAGTCGGGGAAGTATGCACTGGCACGTGAGGGCGGACATTCCGAATTCAGGATTCTTCATCACAAAGATAACACGGGATTTGAGATTCAGCGTGCACTCAGCGAAAAGGTAAAAACACATCCGAATATTGAAGTGTTTGAAAATTATTTTGCGATAGATTTGATTACCCAGCACCATTTCAATGAGGAGGTAAACCGTTACAGAAAGGATATACGGTGTTTTGGCGCTTATGCCATGAACGAAAAAACCGGTAAAGTTGAAACCTTTCTTGCCAAGGTAACTGTGATAGCCACCGGTGGTTTGGGAAATATTTATCAGACCACGACCAATCCTTTGTTTGCCACTGGTGATGGCATAGCCATGGCTTACCGCGCCAAAGCACATCTCGATAATCTGGAGTTTGTCCAGTTTCACCCCACCTCTTTATACAACCCGGGTGAAAAACCTTCTTTTTTGATTACCGAGGCATTGCGTGGATCAGGCGCTATTTTAAAGACAAGAAAGGGGAAAGTGTTTATGAAGAAATATCATGAGTTGGGATCTCTGGCTCCGCGTGATGTTGTAGCACGTGCTATTGATAATGAGATGAAACTTTCCGGGGATGATTTTGTATTTCTTGATGCCCGTCATATCAGTAAAAATGAAATTTTGAATCACTTTCCAACCATTTATGCCAAGTGTCTGAGCATTGGTATCGACATTACCAAGGACATGATTCCCGTGGTACCTGCAGCACATTATTCCTGTGGTGGGATTAACTCAGATAAAGCGGGGAGAACGACTATCGAAAATCTGTATGCTGTGGGCGAAGTGGCCCGTACAGGACTTCATGGCGCTAACAGGCTTGCTTCCAATTCATTGCTTGAGGCAGCCGTCTTTTCTCACAGGGCGGCTATGCATGTCATTGATATTTTTCGACAGTTGGATTTTCGCGAAAATGTTCCTGACTGGGATGCCGAAGGCAGGGTGATGAATGAGGAGATGATTCTGATTACCCAATCGAAAAAAGAGCTTCAGGCTATTATGAGCAGCTATGTGGGTATTGTCCGCTCCAACCTGCGCCTGAAACGGGCTTTTGACCGGTTGGAAATTTTGTATAAAGAGACGGAAGATTTGTATGATAAATCAATTCTTTCCAAAGATATTTGTGAACTGCGCAACATGATTAATGTGGCATATCTTGTGATAAAAATGGCCATGAACCGCAAAGAGAGCGTGGGGCTGCATTATTCCATTGATTATCCCGAAAAAAAGGAAAACTGATATGGCGCTTATAAAAAAAGTCAAAGGAAAAACCCCGCAGTGGGGCGAAGGATGCTACCTCGCTGAAAATGCCACCCTTGCCGGCGATGTGGTTTTGGGAAAAGGATGCAGTGTATGGTTCAATGCCGTACTTCGCGGCGACGTGCATTATATCCGTATCGGCGACAACGTGAACATTCAGGATGGCGCCATCATCCATTGTACTTATCAAAAATGGCCGGTGAACATCGGAGATAATGTCTCCATTGCCCACGGTGCTATTGTGCATGGATGCACCATCCACAACAACGTCCTCATCGGTATGGGAGCCATAGTGATGGATAATGCAGTGATTGAAAGCAATGCTGTTGTTGCTGCCGGAGCTGTGGTGGCAAAAAATACGGTGGTAAAATCGGGAAGTGTGTACGCCGGCATTCCGGCCAAAAATATTAAGGAAATTGATAAACGAATCCTGGAAGAGGATGTGCTGCGGATAGCAAAGAATTATAAAATGTATGCCGGTTGGTACAAAACGAATGATGAATGATAGAATGATGAATGATAGAATGATGAATG
>BTTE01000015.1:0-41473 GCA_036244975.1 bacterium
TTATTCTGGCTGTTTTTGTTTATCGTTTTCTATGCCTACCTCGGCTACGGCATTTTGTTGTTTATCTTAGTTAAGTTGAAAAGGCTCTTTTTTAAAAAGAAAGGTACCCCGAATCCTGATTATGAACCGGAAGTCAGTCTGTTTGTAGCTGCTTACAACGAAAAAGATTATGTGGATGCAAAAGTCGCTAACTCTTTCAGTCTGGAATACCCGAAAGAAAAGGTGCGCCAGGTTTGGGTTACCGATGGCTCGGATGATGGAACACCCGATTTGTTGAAAAAATACAGCGGCAAGGGGGTTGAAGTTTACCACGAAGACAAAAGAGGCGGAAAAATCGGAGCCATGAACCGCGGCATGCAATTTGTCAAAACACCTATTGTCATTTTTTCGGATGGCAACACTATGCTTGGTAAAGAGTCTGTCCGGCGTATTGTCAACCTGTTTGCCGACCCGAAGACGGGATGTGTTTCAGGTGAGAAACGCATTTTTAGTAAAGATTCTGCCGCCGCTACCGAAGGTATTTACTGGAAGTATGAGTCGAAGTTAAAGAAGTGGGATGCCGAACTCTATTCGGTTGTCGGTGCTGCCGGTGAGCTGTTTGCCATTCGTACCGAACTTTTCGAGCCGGTGGAGAAAGACACGCTGCTCGACGATTTTATCATCTCGCTGCGGATAGCCATGAAAGGCTACACCATTCAGTACGACCCGGAAGCTTATGCTATCGAAAGCCCATCGGCCAACGTAAAAGAGGAACTCAAAAGAAAGGTTCGTATTGCCGCCGGCGGTATTCAAAGTATCATTCGCCTGAAACCGTTGCTGAATATCTTTAAATACGGCATACTCAGTTTCCAGTATATCTCACACAGGGTTTTGCGCTGGACGCTGGCGCCCCTGGCGCTGCCACTGATTTTTATCTTTAACTTTATTCTTGCACGACAGGCCGGTTTTGTAAACTTCTCAAATGTTTACGCCCTGCTTTTCTATGGTGAAGTCATCTTTTATGCTATGGCCTTTACAGGTTGGTATCTCGAAAACAAGAAGATAAAAGTAAAAATCCTGTACGTCCCCTATTACTTTTTTATCATGAACTACGCTATCTTTGCGGGCATAAAGCGTTATTTCAAAGGACAACAAACGGTCAACTGGGAACGCGCCAAACGGGGATAAATCTATGAAAAAGGGAATCTATATCACATTGTTGCTGATAACAGGCTTTATGAGTGTTCAACTCGCGGCACAAACCTGTAACAAGACCATTGACTCGATCACCCCTTACATCGACTGGCAAAATGCGGCTTTCAATGATATCAAGCCCGGCGATACCGTTTGCCTGCAGGCCGGAAACTGGAACTACATTCAATTGAAAAATTTTCATGGAACTGCTGACAAACCTATTGTCTTTATCAACTCAGGCGGCACGGTTATTATCAACACCGACCATTTTGTAGGGATTAAAATCGGAAATAGTTCCCATATTGTTTTCAGTGGAAACGGCGATCCTCAGGCGCCCTACGGGTTCAGAATATTAAAAGTTTCCAAAGGAGCCGGGATGGGCATCGACGATTATAGTACCGACATTGAAATATCGCATGTGGAGATATCCCACACGTTGCTGGGCGGGGTTTATGCCAAAACCGACCCTACCTGTACTAACCTCGGTGCCACCCGCGACAAATTCGTCATGTATAATTTCTCTTTTCACGATAACTATGTGCATGATGTTCCCGAGGAAGGTCTTTACATTGGAAATTCACACTACGCGGGATTGTATCTCGCCGATTGCGATACCACCGTTTTGCCACATGTTTTGAAAGGTGTATCTATTTACAACAACATTGTGGAAAACACCGGCTTTGATGGCATCCAGGTGAGCTCGGCCGATTCCAGCTGTCAGATTCATGATAATTTTATTAATTATGATTCACAGGCAGGAAAGACTGACCAAATGTCCGGTATTATGATTGGCGGAGGAAGCGTTTGCAAAACCTATAACAACACCATCACTAATGGTCAAGGAGATGGTATTGATGTATTCGGAATGGGTGGCTTTAACATTTTTAATAACTTGATTGTCAATGCCGGAAAATACTATCTCCCAAATCAGCCTGATAAGATGAAGCACGGGATTTATGTGGGAAAAGTTGTAACAACTCCCAACGCCGTATTGGGTATTTACAACAACACCATCGTGAGTCCGAAAAGTTTCGGTATGAGTCTCGCTAATAATGATTTGAAGTCAATTCTTGTGAAAGCCAATCTCATTGTCGCCCCGGGAAGGTACGCTGATATTGGGAACGACGCTTATATCAACAGCAATAATATGAATCCGGCACATATTAATAAAAGCCACAACTACACAACAAACAACATTAACGAAGTTCTTTTTATTCGTGCCGCTGCCGGAAACTATGATTTACAACCTTCCTCGCCTGCAGTAGATTACGGAACAGACCTCACTGCCCAGGGGATTACTTTCGATATTTTAAACCGTTCGCGTCCGTTTCACGGACTGTTCTCTGCGGGAGCCTACGAAAGTCATGATCCGTCAGTAGGCATTCGCTCCCAAAAAGCCCTTGATGTGGAAATGTTTAAGGTTTTTCCAAATCCTGCTAAAAACAAGATTAATCTTCTGATAAAGACAAGTACTGAACAGAAAGTTCAAATTATCGTAACCGATATGCAGGGCAGGACAGTACTCAGGAAAGAAATCCACAATAACCCTTTTGAAAATTACACAATCAGGCTTTCCGTCCGCCATCTGAAAAACGGTGAATATTTGGTTATTCTTTACAGTTCACGAGGCATCAGCAGCCTGCCTTTACTCATTAAAAAATAATATTATGCGCAGTATTAAAAAATATGTTCCGCCCGGTCCCGGAAGATTACTAAAGAGAATCTACCTGACCATGCGTGGCTTATATTACCGCGGAAACCGTTATACCTGTCCTGTTTGTGGACACAGCTTCCGGAAAATGCTGCCCGGAGGATTTGACCTGCCGGTCATCAAAGAGAAGCACATTGTGGGAGCCGGCCGACGCAACAACGACATTTGTCCTTACTGCCAAAGTACCGACCGCGACCGGCTTATCTATCTCTATCTCAAATATGAACCCGGATTTTTTGAACATCCGCACAACCTGCTGCACATTGCCCCCGAACCGGCGTTGTATCACATCTTCAGCAAAGCGCAAAATATTGATTACCATCCGGTAACCAAGTATACCGAAGGATTTTATTACAGCTCAAAAGTTGAGACCGCTGATTTGCTTGACCTCCATTTTGAAGAATCCTCTTTCGACTGGGTTATGTGTAACCATGTATTGGAACACATTCCTGACGATCGGCGTGCCATGTACGAAATTTTCCGCGTACTGAAACCAGGTGGAAAAGCACTGTTGCAGGTCCCTTACTCCCTTCAGTTGAAAAAGACTTTTGAAGATGCTTCCATAGCATCGAAAGCCGACAGAGAAAAATATTTTGGTCAGTTTGACCACGTACGGGTTTACGGCCGTGATTATCCCGAACGTTTGGAGAAAGCCGGTTTTGTCGTTTATCAAATAAGCCAGAAAAAGCATTTCAAAAACGTCAAAACACCGGATAAGTTCGCCGTAAATTCCGAAGAATTGCTCTTTGTGTGCGAAAAACCATTAAAGCCAGGTCGGTTATGAGGAAAACGGGAATGAAAATATTGCTTTCAGGAATCTTTTCCCTGGCGGCTGTACAAGTTTTCGGCAACGGAACCGGCACTGCTTCAAACGGAGTATCTCTTTGGCTTTATCTTGCCCTGCTGACCTTCTTAGTCTCCCTCGGACTGGCTTTTGTACTGCGCAAAAATCAAAAAAAGGCTTTACGCCGAATGTCAGCGTTACAAACGAGCATTAAAACCCTGCAGCAAAACCTGACATCGCTAAAAGAAAACAGGGAGGAAATTATTCAACAACGGGTGAAAGCCATCCACATTGAGTTAGAAAGGCTGAAACAGAATCTGAAAGCTATGGAAGAAACGCTGAAAGCTTCAGAACAGTCGGCACGCCGCAACTCCCTGCTCATGACCAAAATAAGCAACACGTTACGCACCAATCTGAACGACATCCTCGGCTTTTCTTCTTTGCTGGGAAATGAGTTTGCTCTGAGCGAAGAAAAAGAACTTTTTGAATACACCGAAAATATCAGAAAAAGCGGAGAATCGTTAATGCATCTGCTGAACAACATCATTGATATCAGTAAAATCGAGTCTAAAAGTTTTAACCTGAACGAAAAAGAGTGTAACCTCACAGAGATCACCCGCGGGCTTATCGCACAATATAAGCCTGCCGCCGAACAAAAAGGGTTGCGTATTGTTTTCCAGGATGATAATATTCCCCGCTTTGCCGCCGACAGCCAGGCTGTGAAACATATTCTCGCCAATTTGTTAGACAACGCCGTACGTTACACCGAAAAAGGTTTTATCAAAATTTCACAGGCACTTCAGGACAAGCAGATTGTCTGGACTATTAAAGATACCGGCGTGGGTATCGATAAAGCCTATCTGCCGGATATTTTTGAACCTTTCCGCCAGCAAAGTCTCGGCTACAGTAAAACCGCTTATCAGGGTGCAGGATTAGGCCTCCCGCTTATAAAAAGTATGCTGGACATAATGGACAGCAGTATTGAAATTGAATCGGAGAAAGCGGTAGGCACTACTGTAAGAATTTATCTGCCTTTCAAAAAATATACATCGGAAAGTAAAACTACGGAAAGTGTGCAACCGGCTGCAAAAGATAAAAAGCCGGCAGCAGGTAAAATTGTGCTGAAAAAAACGAACCCCAAAATCGTTGTCCTCGATAAAGATAAATTAGGGAACATGTTGATTAAAAAGATTCTTCCCGGGGCAATAGTGGAAACCTACGGCGAAGGAGACGACCCGTATGAGTGGCTGAGACAACACATTGAAAACAAGACCCCTCCGGATATTTTTATAATTGAACTTGACTTTCCCGGAAAAGGAAGAGGAGTGGCTACACTACAAAACATAAGGGAAAAATATCCGGAAACCGGAAAAATACCCGCTATCGCACTTTCCGCATACCCTGATAATAACGGTTTGGAAAAAGTAATGGAACATGGATTTACCGGTTATCTGAGTAAGCCTATTCATAAAAATGATTTAATTTCCCTGATAAATCAGCTTATTCCTTCAGGGGACTTCTAATAATTGGTTCGCATCAAGATTTTCAGAGTTTTTTATAGACGATGAAAATTTTTCTCAATAGCTACGGTTATTCAGAAAAATTTATGCCTTGCATCTTGTTCATCACATTTGTTTCTTGAAAGAAAAGAATTATTAGAAGTCCCCTTTATAAATTTTCTTATTTTCGTATCTTAAAAAAAGCTGGAGCTTATGCCTAAGAGTTATAAAGATTTCTTAAATGTATTGGTAGTTGAAGACAACGACCTGAATGCAAAATTTGCATTAGCTATTTTAAAACGGTTAAATTTTCATGTGGAACTGGCGAGAAATGGAAGAATTGGTATTGAGAAGTTTTTGGAAAATAATTACGATTTGATTCTTATGGATATTCAAATGCCTGTAATGAATGGCCTTGAAGCCGCGGCCGAGATCAGGAAATTAGAGCAACAGATGGAAGTTGAGCATCCTGTTCCCATCATTGCCATAACAGCCTTTGCTTTTGAACATGACAAACAAAATTGTCTGAACGCAGGTATGGACGATTATCTGACAAAACCTTACCGTCCACAGGATTTGATTGATATTATCCAGGTCTATTTTCCCGAAAAGTAACAATTTATTGTTCGTAATAAAAAAACGCCCTGCTTTAAAGAAGCAGGGCGTTTTTTATTTCAGCAGATTTACCCATTTATTTCTTAGGTTTTGCAGCATGTTGAATATTTACCAATTCAACATCAAACACCAACGTGGAGAAAGGAGGAATTGGGCCCATATTTCTGGTGCCATACCCCAACGAAGAGGGAATAATCAGTTTGGCCGTACCGCCTTTGCGTAGCATGGCTACGCCTTCGTCCCAACCGGGAATGACCTGATGTTTGCCTAAAGTAAATTCAAATGGTTTACCACGATCGCGTGAGCTGTCAAATTTCTTGCCATTGAGCAGATAACCCGTGTAATGAACCGATACTTTGTCGCCTACCTTCGGATGCGGACCTTTTCCGGGCTTCTCCGGAACAAAATAGAGCCCGTCTTGAGTAGGTTTTACAGTGATGTTGTTTTTCTTCAGATAAGCTTCTCTCTCTTTGCTTTCGTCATTTTGTAATTTCAGCATGTGCGCACTATCTTCAGCCTGTAGTTGTTGTGGTGTTTTCACACCAACCAGTTTAATGGCGAAATAAACGTCTTTTGTGGAGTCAACAAATGAGGGGAGCTTCCGAATACGGAATAATTTTTTGAAGACTGAATCTGCATTACTCTGGAAAACAGCACTATCACCCACATGCATCATTTCAAGACCTTCATAGATATCGCCCTTGTAAATTGATTTTATTATGGGAATTTTCATAGGACGCTGAGATGCCGGTAAATTTCTGCTGTCGAACAAAACAGAATCTGCTATTCCGTAAACCATCTCAACCATAGCATACTCAGTAAGCTTAGGTTGTGTAGTATCACCGCTTTTGTGATAAAATTTGTAATACAACCCGGTAGAAGTTTTTTTAAATCCGGGATGACGTGACGACTGGCTACATGATGTCAAAAAGAAACCAGCAAGTATGCCTACAAGGGCAATGAATAAAAATTTTCTCATTTTTCTAATATTTATTTAAGTTCTAACAATTTCACGTAATAAATAATCGGTGTGTCGGGAGGAATTTTGTCTCCATCGCCCGACAACCCGTATGCAAGGTGCGAAGGTAAGATGAATTTTGCTTTATCGCCCTTTTTTAACAAAAGAATTCCTTCTTCCAGTCCGCTTTCCACTCCGCCGTACCCGATTTTAAAGGATTTAACGCCTGAATAAATTTGTTGTCCATCAAAAAGTTTAACCGAATAGCGAATCTCGGCTATCTGTCCCGTATGTGTTTTCTCTCCATTTCCTTTTGATGTGATTTGGTAACGTAATCCGGTTCCGGTCTCTTTCATCTTCCAGTGTTGCGTTTTTATAAAGGCATCAATTTCTCTTTTTTCCTGCCGCAGTAACTTCCGGCTAAAAGTCATCAATTCATTTTGGGTCAGTTGTTTGGGACTTTTCAGAGAAGTTTTGTTTTCGGCATTATGACAGGCAGTCAAGCCCAAAGTCAGCAACAAAACAAATATCGGCAGAAATCTTTTCATGTTAAAGCGAAACGGTGTAATTCAGTTTTTCTTCATAATGTTGAAGCACTTCTTTGAGCTTACCGAGCGTATTTTCCATGCCTGTTTTCGAACTCCCTCCGGCAGCATTTTTGTGGCCGCCTCCATCAAAATAGTCCCGGGCCAGCTGATTCACTGAGAAATTTCCTTTGGAACGGAAAGATATCCGGATTTGGTTGTCTCTTTCCGTTAACAGAACAGCAAGATTCACGTTCTCCAAAGAGAGGCCGTAATTTACCAGCCCTTCAGCGTCACCTACCTGATAATCAAATCTTTTCAAATCATCTTTATTCAAATGAATAACCGCCGTGTGGAGATTATTCCACACCAGCAGGCGACTGCTCAAAGCAAAACCCAACAAACGAAGCCTGTTTTCAGTGTAAGTATCATAAATCAGTTTGTGCACTTTTGCCGCATCTACTCCCAAATCAATCAGCGCAGCAACAATGTGATAAGTCCGGCCATGATTACAGTTATAACTAAACGAGCCTGTGTCGGTCATAATACATGTATAGAGAGCCAGTGCTACCTTCTGTCCGAGCAACGCCTTGTCCCCCATAGCCTCAATTAGCTCAAATACCAGTTCACCGGTTGAGGAGGTCTCTACAACCGAAAAGTAGTGATCAAATTCGTTACTCGGGTCCAAATGGTGGTCTATAACAATTTTTGCTCCGGAAAACTTAATCAAATCAGTCGCCATGTTACCTGTTCTGTCTAAGCTGTTGAAATCGAGACAAAACAACAGCTGCGCCGTACCCAGCGCCCGTCTCACCGCCCGCGCATCCCGGTCAAAAACAATCATTTCATCCGCACCGGGAAGCCAGTTGTAATAAGCAGGAAAATCATTTGGTACCAGTGCAGTAACCTCATGCCCTTTTTTGCGGAGATAATGCATCATGGCCAGGGTAGCGCCAATGGTGTCTCCATCGGGATTTTTATGAGATATAAGTGCTATTTTTTGGGGAACGGTCAGCAACCGGCCAACCGCTTCTATTTCTTCGGGATCAAACATAAACTTAATTCAATTAGCGCACAAAGATAAAGATTTAACGCAGAAACAAGCCGGCTGTTTTCAGTAATTCCTTTACCTTTGCGCAAATTTTAAAAAAAATAATTGACAAATGACCGGAAACATTACATTTACAATGATTAAGCCCAAAGCCATGGAAAACGGCCACATGGGTAGTATCATCGCTAAGATCACCGAAGAGGGTTTTAAAATTAAAGCACTGAAACTCACCAGTTTGACAAAAGAACAGGCGATGGAATTTTACGCTGTGCACAAAGAGCGTCCTTTTTATGATGGTCTCACCGCTTTCATGTCGTCGGGCCCGATTGTAGCGGCTGTTCTTGAAAAAGAAAATGCCGTAAAAGCTTACCGCGACTTTATTGGTGCCACCAACCCCGCCGATGCCGCCGAAGGTTCCATCCGTGCGCTGTATGGCACAAGCATCGAAGCCAATGCCGTTCACGGTTCGGATAGCGATGAAAATGCCCAAATCGAAGCCGGATTTTTCTTTTCAAAAAGAGAATGGGTATAAAGCAAATGCTATTATTGCCATTTATAAGCCTGTATCCCAAGTGAATACGGGCTTTTTTTGTCAATTAACCAACAAAATTATTTCCGTGGCTTATACTCGCTGAAAGTATCATCGTTATATACAAAGAGTACCCGTACAACACGACCATCAGCCTTTTGCATGCCATAAGAGGCAGTCTCTTCATCTTTAACCCCCGGCTCCGCGGCCACAAGCTGTGTGTTTCCGGGTAAACCAGTCTTATCTTCAGACTTTTTTACAACATCAGCCGTTTTTTCAGGAGCCGGCTGCTTAGAAAATAAGTTTTGTGACACCGCAACAGGCAACGACGCATCATTTTCAATCATGCTTCCTTTACCCAACGTCAGCCAGTCAAGACTAATTTCAGGAAACCGGTTTTTAATCCGCAAGACAAAATCAAGACTTGGTTTGTTGCGCCCGGACAAAACATGCGAAACAGCCGAACGCTGCATACCGATAGCATCGGAAAATTGTGCGGCCCGTAACCGGTAATACGCCATGATGGATTTAATTCTGTCAACCATTCGTTTCCAATTGATTTACAAATGTAATAAAATAAATCGATTTATATTCTTTCATTTTGAAAAAATATCGAATTACATTTGTAAACGTTCATATTTTTAAAGTATATTATTGATATAAATTGTTAATATTGTTGTTTACAGATTATTATAATATTTTCAATGAATTTTAAAAAAATACTAAAAATTATTTAAATATCTAAATAATTTTTTCGTTTCATTTATCTAAAATACTGGTACATAGTAATTATAATGAGTAGAATTTAATATTTAAACAATAATTTACTTATGTATATTATCGAATAATTAATCAATTTATATATTATTGTATACAGTACAGTGTATTAATGATTTATATAAATTAAAATACATTTGTATCTTAGGTGATTGGTTGTTTACATTTCTACATTTTATATAATGTACTTTTGTGAACGATAAAAAGATAACATTTGTATCAATTTCCGGCCTGCCTGCAGGTGATATTTTATGTTTGTATACAGGGTTGGAAAAAACAGGGCTGTTATTTTCGGGCTTTCCCCCCCCCTCAAGTTGGAAATATATTATGGGGTGTGTTAAAATTGAGAAAGAGAATGATACTGGTATCGCTTCAAGCGGTAGCCACCCAAAAAATCAGAAAAGAATTACAGTATTTGAAGATAATACTTCGCTACCCTCTGCTTTTTGTCCGAACGCATCAGGAACACAATTAAAACCTGAAGCAGGTTTAACGAGCGTCATAAAAATGTTCGTTCGGAAACACAAAGGGCGTTATTCGTAACGCAGCGATTCGATAGGGTCGGTACGGGCAGCTTTGTTGGCAGGAATAATTCCGGAAACGAGGGCCACAATAAAAGTCAGCACAACACCGCCAATGACCCATATCCACGGAATAATAAAGGCGCTACCCGTGATTATCGAGATAATATTTCCCATAATAACGCCGGCAATAATACCAAGAACACCACCAATTTGGGCAATCACAATGGCTTCAAACAAAAACTGGTTACGAATGGTTCGTCGTCGTGCGCCTATGGCTTTGCGAATACCAATCTCGCGCGTCCGTTCGGTAACCGACACAAGCATAATATTCATGAGTCCGATGGCTGCACCAAACAACGTAATGAGCCCGATGACGGTAGCTCCAATGGTAATGTTTCCGGTAAGACCGATGAGCATGTTGGCAATTTTATCACTTTTCACAATAGAAAACGAATCGTCCTGCCCGAGACGGTCTTTGCGGATTTGCCGGAACAGCCCGGTAGCTTCTCCAATGGCAGCATCCATTTGATTCGGATGATTCACCATGATATTAATGGTGTAATTCATGTTGGGGCGTGAGAAATACTGCCTGACATTATTTAAAGGAAGCAGACTTGACCTGTCACCGCTAAACCCCACGCTGGAGCCTTTTTCCTGTAAAGTCCCGATAACTCTGTACATACCCGGACCTATGAAAATGACCTTTCCGATGGGATTTTCGTTGTTTTTGAAAAGTGTTTTCACCACTTCACTACCCAGGATGACCAAATGGTCGCCATCAAGCACTTCGGAAGGTTGAAAATTCCTGCCTCTGTCAATCTGCATCCCTGAAGTTGCGAGATAATTTTCATCCACACCCGTTACCCGCACATTGGGGTCGGTTTTTTCGGACTTATATTTCACGGTTGCCGTTCCCGTCCCCACAATACTCAGCGAGGTTACAGCGGGAAACTGATAACGCTTCTTAAAGGCCAGTGCCTGCCGGTAGGTTATAACAGAATAGACCTCTGCACGTGTACGGCGATGACCTATTTGAACACGCAGGGAACGGTTCTTTATATTAAATGTGTTTGAACCCATCATGGCAAAATTCTGGGTCAGATAGTATTCAACGGAATCGATAGCCGTTAATATTCCCACCAGCGCCATTATCCCAAAAGCAATAATGGATACAGTTAAAATAGTACGTATCAGGTGACTCCTAATGGAATTAAGAGAAATGCGGATATTTTCCCGAACAAGCTTTGTACTTTTCAATTTAATCTTCTTTTTTACCGTAAGCCAGATCTCCGGCATCACCGAGGCCCGGTACAATGAATGCTTTTGCAGTCAGCTCATCATCAATGACACCGGTCCATATTTTTATTTTGTGCTTCGAAAATGTCTTTTTCAAAAATTCGATACCTTCGGTACTTGCCAGTATCGAAACAATATGAATCTCTTTGGGCTTTCCTTTCTCAAACAATCCTTTAATGGCTGCCACCAGCGAGCCACCGGTTGCCAGCATGGGATCGCTGATAATGAGTATTCTTGATTTGAGACTGGGTGAAGAAACATATTCCAGTTTAATCACGAAATCTTCGTCTGCATCATATTTGCGGTAAGCAGAGATGAAGGCATTATCCGCATGATCAAAGAAATTCAGCATCCCCTGATGCAACGGAATACCGGCACGTAAAATGGTCGCCAACAAAGGCTGCTGCCTCATTACCTGCATGTGGGCTATCCCCAGCGGAGTAACGACATCTTTTTCTTCGTAGGGTAAATCCTTGCTGATTTCATAAGCAAAAATTTCTCCCATACGCTCAAGGTTTCGCCTGAAGCGAAAACGATCTTGTTGGATTTGAGCATCCCGAATCTCAGAAAGAAACTGATTAAAAACAGAGTTGGCTTTCCCTAATTCTCTAACCATAGATATTAGTTTTAGACAAAGATAAAGGAAATTTTTCAGTAAATTTGATTATTTTTTGAAATACTTCATCTGTTTTCTTCAACACATGGCACTCCGATTTTTTCTCTTTATCATTTTCCGGTCAATGCCTGTACAATCCGATTAAGAGGGAAAGATAGCCGGTTGATTTCCAACCGATAATAGGTTATCTCCTGTGCACCAAAACTCCGATAGAAACGCGCCAGATTCTGATTGTTGGAGCCTTCAAAGTCAAGAACAAGTGCTGTTTCGGCATACTCGCGTATCACAGCGTCCAACAGAAAAGTCATAGCCCCGTTTCGACGGGCTTCCGGTGTTATCGCCGAAAAGAGAAAAATCAGATGTTGATGGTCTTTCAGAAAAAAAGCCCCTGCGCAAAGCTCATTATGCTCGGTATAAACCCCGTAAATCTCTCCCCCTCCCTTAAACAGCGCCTTGAACATCAATTGCTTCAAGCGAAGATAATGCTCATCATTCCAGTGCCTTATCTCGCGACCTTTGTTTTGCCTGAACATATCCGTAAGGAGGCCCGGTTCCATACCTTTCACCAGCGTTAAACGGGAAGAAAGCGCTTTTTTCAGATTCCGCTTTATATTGGTAGAATAACGAGACGACAACCTGGGGTATTTGGAAATCAAATCCAGCAGGTAATTTTTATTAGCCATCAACCGGTAACTTCCGGGTTGAGGGTGATTATGAATATTCAGATTTATCTGCACAAAACGATATTTTTGCGGGATCGCTGCAATGAAATCATTCATCACGCTGCTATTGAGTATTTCAGTGGAAAAAATGCCGAGCTGTTGGGCAAAGAAAGGCTGAAACAGGTAATGTATACCATACTTTTTATTGCCCGTCAGAGGCATAACACGTACATAATCGTCTTCCACCAGCGCTTCCCAGTTTTTATGCACCACATCAAGATACCAGTTTACGGCATAAATATTTCCGTTAAAAGCCTTACGGATACAGGTATCCCATTTGGTTTTGTCGATATCATTATGGTGTAAATAGCGTATCAATGGTTTCTGTTTTATGGTGTTGTTGCCTCTTCCAACAGGGTTTCGTACACCTTGCGCCATCCTGTCCAGCGTTTCCTGTCGCTAAGCGACTCATTGTGCCAGAGAGAAATAAAAGTTCCGTTTACCTTTTTCGCTTCAGTGATGAGTTTTTTTATTTTACCGATGGCATCCTCCGGCGTTATGTTCATATAATCACACAAAGTTCCATCCATCACGGCAAAAGGATGCAAGCGCAATTTTGTCTCTACATCCAGTTCCAGGTCATAAAAATGATAAGTATCGCAAATGCCCGCTCTGAAACCCGGCAAGGCTGCGAAGCCCATGGTATAATCATCCAGAATATCATTTTCAATCAGATTTTGATAGGTATCGGGCAGGTTAAGCCGGAGAAAGTGTTGCCGGCTGCGAGTAATATCGGTCTTCAACAGGTCTTTGAGATTTTCCAGTTCTTCTTTGAGCAGTTCCGGATTATCGATGGTATTGTAACTGGGATGCAGACCTACTTCGGCATAGTCGGCCAGCCATTTCACCAAACGGCGGAATCTGCCGTTTCGAAAATTAATATTTTTGTCAAAACGTCCGTACATGCCAAAGAGAATGAAATAAACAGGGTAAAGATGATATTTTTTCTGGTATTCCATCTGTAAATCAAACGTGTTAAAAGGGTCTTTTTCTTTTCCCATCAGCACCCGGGCCCTTTCCCAAAACTCCATAAAGTCGAACGATTTCAAAGAGAGATAAAAACCACCCAGCGAACGTAGCCAGCCTTTTTGGGCATAAGCCCATGCGGAGTCAATGTCGTAAGTAGGAATAAATCGGAATTTTTTTTCAGGAAAAATAAACTCGGGATAACGCTCCAAAATGATATTCTTCACCTCCAGCGTCCAGATATTCGCCATGGGTTTTTCCAAAATTCCCCACTGGCTGCTCATACTTAGCGGAGCCGTAAACCGGCCATACTGATCACGAACAAAAGGCAGGTACTCTTCGTATCGGGAAACGAGAAAGAAAATAGCGGAAAACACATCAAAAGGCAAAGCCGAATCCTCATCATAAACCTGAAAAAAAGCTTTATTTCCCTTATAATCAAAGGTGTTATACTCAAGGCTATGCACTCCCTTCTCAAAAAGCAAACCTGAAGCCTTAAAAAAGATATCATCGGTATGCGCCTTCATACCATACATCATCTTAGGCTTGTCTGCACTTTGAAAAGCATCCAAATCATTGGTAATCTCATAAGAGATTTTCAACAAATCTTTAAAAACCAGCCGAAAAACATAGCGCACACGGTTGGAAATTTTTGGTATGTATATCAGTATTTCATTCATACCCGGTAAAATTAGAAAATTTTAGGGACATATCTCCTCTTACCGGTTATTCTGAATAGGGACAAACTTGTCACCGTCAATAGCAAAGAAAAATCTCTTACGATACGGATCGTATCGCCAGTACCGGTCTGTTCGACGCGAGGCCGGCACCTTTTTATCAAGAAATGTATTTAGCAAATAGTCAAACGTGTAGCCCGCATAAGTCCGGCCCAGGTTTTGTGCATAGTTATAAATTTTTTTTACGGTAAGGCTGTCAAGACGGTACAGGTATTTAATTTCTCCCGAATAAGGATCAACATCAAAATGACCGTTAATATTATCCGTCAACAGGTTCTCCGCAAACAAGACCTTCCCGGATTTGCCGGGCAACAACGGCCCGTGCAGCGAGAGCCAGGAACTTACATCCAATGCATTTAGAAATTGCTGATGGACATATACGTCGTTGTCATAGTAAGCGGTGTCGGAAAAGAAATAATACTGCTCTTCCAGCTCTATCTGTGCAACATTAACCGAATAAGCATTTTTGAACGAAGTATCGTTTTTTATCACATGCAGACCATATTTTTTCAATTCACTGTCGTAACCTTTCATGTAGTATTGAATAAAAACCGAATCAACGATATGCTGAACAAAGTCGGAATGAACCCATAGAATCGAATCCTTTTCCCGTTTGTTGCGATAGCTGATGCTATCCAAAATACCGGTCTTCAGATTATATTTATAAAGAAATGAAGGAGGCGTTACGCTAACAGAAATTTTTGAAGCCTGCGCCACAAATTCTTTGGCCAGTTTTCTCTCCGACTGCCCCATCGAAAACAATGCTACCGACAGCAGAGCCGTCGTCAGAAGAATCCGTACAGAAGACCATTTGGCAAACATAGGTTAAAATCTAAATTTTCGTATTAAACAAACAAAATTCATGCCGTATTTATGTGCTTAGCAACTGCTTTTTAAAAGCAACCTCTGTCTCTTTATCACCGGGAGAAAGACTGATAAAAAAGTTTTCTCCGTAATATTTGAATTTCAAAGTTGTAAGGTTCATTTCCCACATTCTTTAGATTACAAAGATAGATATCTGTAGAGTTTTACGGCCTCTTTTAGAAAACATTTACAACAAATAAAGGAAATAAGCCATTAAAAAAGTTCCATTTGGATAGCATCATCCCCGGGTTTTTTCTCCGGGTCTTTTTCTTTCCCCTGCACTTCCTGCTCTTCATTATCTTCAGCAGGCACCACTTCTTCTTCTTTTTGGTTCCCGGTATTAAATTTGGCGGAAGTTTCTTCTTCCTGGTCATCAACCGAAACAGATTCTTCCATCTCCTCTTCGGGAGAGGATTCGTAAGGCAGTGAAGAAATTAGTTTTATTTTTTTTATCTCTTTATTAACCAACCTTTTACCTTTTGCACGATAACTTTTGACCCCGATAAAATCAGCCAGCGAAACGACTTCAAAAACCACCTCATTACCGCCTTTGGCTTTCAGTTCCATCTCTAATCGCGGCAGGTAATCCATTGAGTAAAGTACCAGTTTGGAACCTTTGGCATCGGAAATGAACAGATGCTTTTTGTCTGCGGGGGTATCGCTGTCAATAGCAAAACGTTTCACATAGTACCTGTCCTGCGCACCATCGAGATAAACGGCAGTAATAATTTTTTTCGGATCGAATTTCTCAATCAACACCATTTCATCATCGAAATGGGTAGCAATGTCAAAACCGGTGAGTTTAAATTCGCCGGTGGACAAGAGAGTGAAAATTTTGTCCTCTCCTTTGAAAGCTCCGAGATATAGTCCTCTTTCCTCGGTATTCAGACGCTTCACGGTTTCATCGTACCAGACATCAAGCGCTCCGAGTGTGGAAACGCCCTCTTCGCTCTTCACAATGTTGCGAATAGGAAACCTACTCAAAATATTTCCCCGCGATGAACGGCCTTTTATAGTAAGGTCTTTAAAGTCGAAATCAAAATGAATTCTTTTCATTTTTGGTTTCGGACGCAGATTTACCCTAATAATTTCCGCTTCACCATTGGGGTTAGCTGAAAAATAGACTACCCTTGAATCTTTGGTTCCGCGGGTGAGATCATACTCTTTGTCACGAGTTACTCCTTTGACGGCAAAACGTTTAACATAATATTTACCCTGACGACCATCGCGATACACCATATTGTAAACGGTACGTTCGTCGTTTTTCTTAAAAACATCGAGATGGAGAATATTCTTTCCCACGAAGACCTTCTGTGCCACTTTTGTAACCAAAAACGTCCCATCTCCACGAAAAACAATGATATCATCAATGTCAGAGCAATCGGTTACATATTCATCTTTTCTCAGTCCGGTGCCTGCGAAGCCATCTTCACGGTTGACATACAGCTTTTGATTAGCCACAGCCACCATATTGGCCTGAATGGTATCGAAATTTCGGATTTCCGTCTTACGCTCCCGGCCTTTTCCGTATTTTTTTCTGATTTGTTTGAAATAATTGATGGCATAATCCACCAAATGTCCCAAATGGTTTTTCACCTCCTCAATCTCTTCCTCAACCCTTTTAATCTGTTCTACAGCTTTAAAGGCATTGTATTTGGAGATACGTTTAATTTTTATCTCGGTCAGGCGAACCAAATCCTCTTCGGTAACTTCGCGGCGTAACGCCTCCTTAAATGGCACTAACCCTTTATCGATAGTAGAAAGTACACATTCCCAGGTTTCACAATCTTCAATAAGCAGATAGATTCTGTTTTCAATAAAAATTTTTTCCAGTGAAGCGTTGTGCCACTGGTCTTCCAGCTCACCCAGTCTTATTTCAAGTTCAAGTTTCAGAAGGTCAATTGTGTGGTTGGTGTTTGCACGCAAAATCTGTTTCACCGAGATAAATTGTGGTCGTCCGTTTAGAATCACACAGGAATTGGGTGAGATGCTCATCTCACAATTGGAGAAAGCATAAAGCGCATCGATGGTTTGGTCGGGCGAGACATTGGCAGAGAGATAAATCACAATTTCCACATGCTCGGCCGTGTTGTCATCTATCTTTTTGATTTTTATTTTCCCTTTGTCGTTAGCAGCAACAATAGAGTCAATCAGCGAGGAAGTTGTTGTGTAATAAGGGATTTCGGTAATAACGAGTGTTTTTTTGTCGCGTTGGGTGATTTTGGCGCGTACCCTTACTTTACCACCACGCAAACCTTCGTTATATTTTGAGAAATCTGCCATTCCGCCAGTCAGAAAATCAGGATACAGTTCAAAATCCTTTCCCTGAAGGTGGCGGATAGAAGCATCGATAAGCTCATTGAAATTATGGGGCAGAATTTTTGAAGCCAGGCCCACGGCTATACCTTCCACACCCTGCGCCAGGAGCAACGGGAATTTTACCGGAAGGGTTACAGGTTCTTTGTTCCTCCCGTCGTAGGACAATTTCCACACAGTCGTTTTGGGATTAAAAACCACCTCTTTGGCAAAAGCCGACAAACGGGCTTCGATGTATCGCGGAGCGGCAGCGCTATCGCCGGTAAGCGTATTTCCCCAGTTACCCTGCATATCGATGAGCAATTCTTTTTGTCCCAGCTGCACCAGGGCATCGCCGATGGAAGCATCGCCATGGGGATGAAACTGCATAGTATGACCAATGATGTTGGCTACCTTGTTAAAGCGTCCGTCGTCCAGACGGCTCATGGCATGCAGGATACGGCGCTGTACAGGCTTCAAACCATCAACGGCTTCCGGAACGGCACGCTCAAGAATCACATACGAAGCATAATCAAGAAACCAGTTCTCATACATTCCGTTTAAATGCAGCCGTTTGTATTCCTCGGTCTGCTCCTGTTCAGCACGCTTGTTTTCTGCTTCCTTTTTTTCAGGCAACTTTTTCTCTTCCAAATCGTCCATGAATCGGGTCTCTCATTAAAGTTTTTTGAACAACCCCGTTTTCAGAGCGGTCGCACCATGCAACCGAAGATGGGGTTCATTAAAAGTGCGAAGATAATAAAACGAAAGAAAAGGAAAAGGGAAAATTTGATTTTCATGCTCATTTAACAAGCCGGCAGTTACCATAATAAAAAAAACCGCCCCGACCAAAGGAAGGAGCGGTAAAATAAATAATCTTTCGGATATGCTTTCAAACAGGAAGCACAACACGTTTAAATCACGCCCTGGTCCATCATAGCGTTGGCCACTTTCAGGAAACCGGCAATGTTGGCGCCTTTAACGTAGTTGATATAACCATCCTCTTCCGTACCATATTTAATACAGGCATGATGGATAGAAGACATGATATGGTGCAGTTTGGCATCCACCTCCTCTGAAGTCCAGGAAAGTTTCATGGCGTTTTGGGTCATTTCCAGACCGGAAACAGCAACTCCGCCGGCGTTTACAGCTTTGCCGGGACCAAAAGGAACCTTTTTCTCATGGAAAAGGTTGACCGCTTCGGGGGTACAACCCATATTGGAAACTTCGGCCACAGCCATAACACCGTGGTCAATCAGGTTCTGTGCATCTTCACCGTTCAGCTCATTCTGTGTGGCGCAGGGCATGGCAATCTCACATTTCACCTCCCAGGGATGTTTTCCGGGAACAAAAGTAGCGGAAGGAAATTCTTCGGCATAAGGAGCAACGACATCCTGATTAGAAGCCCGAAGCTCAAGCAAAAAATCAATCTTTTCACCGACGATACCTTCAGGATCATAAACATAACCGTCAGGGCCTGAAATGGTAACTATTTTACCACCCAGCTCGGTTATTTTCAGGGCAACACCCCAGGCAACGTTACCGAAACCGGAAATAGCCACTGTTTTGCCTTCAAAAGTCTCATTTTTCGTGGCCAGCATCTCCTTGGTGAAATAAACACCGCCGAAGCCGGTAGCTTCGGGACGAATGAGGCTGCCACCCCAACTCAGACCTTTGCCGGTAAGTATGCCGGCATTTTCTCTCGCCAGTTTTTTGTACATACCATACAGATAACCTATTTCTTTGCCCCCAACACCAATATCACCGGCGGGAACATCTGTCTCAGGACCAATGACTTTCCAGAGCTCCAGCATAAAGCCCTGACAAAAACGCATGATTTCGTTGTCTGATTTACCTTTGGGGTTGAAATCGGAGCCACCTTTTCCGCCCCCCATAGGTAGTGTTGTCAAAGAGTTTTTGAAAATCTGTTCAAATCCCAAAAATTTTAAAATACTAAGGTTCACACTGGGGTGAAACCGCAAGCCCCCTTTGTAAGGACCGAGGGCATTGTTGAACTGCACCCGGTAGCCCAGGTTCATCTGCACATCGCCGCTGTCATCAATCCACGGTACTTTGAACATCAAGATGCGGTCAGGCTCTACCAAACGCTCAATGATAGCCGCCGATTCAAAGTGAGGATTTTCGTTCACTACTTCCTCAATAGATTCCAAAACCTCACGTACAGCTTGCAAAAATTCTACTTCGCCCGGATGCTTTTTCTCCAGGTTATTCATAATATTGTTAAGGTCCATGTCCTAAGTTTTAAGTGTTTTTTATTCCATTCAGGAAATCATTTTTACTATCTGATTTCGGGGCAAAATTAGTTATAATTAACACCATCAAATCAAATTTCCTCAAATATACTGTTTTTTTATTTTATCTAAATATACAAAATATAAAAAGTTTAAACTATTGATTATCTGATTTTTACAATGTTTTCAATGGTTGATATTTGAATTGTTTGTACAGCAGTTCCGGCCTGTCCGGCAAAAACAGTAAAATGACTAGGAGGGCTTACGTAATTCACTTAGGATAGGCAGGACGACACACAGCGGAGCGTATAAATGATTACATACCGGAAAAAGGGGAGCGTAATTTGGTTAACTTTGACCTGATAAAAAGAAACGGTTTTGAAGAAACACCACCTACTCATTCTCGCCCCCGTTTTCCTGCCTGGAGTATGTCGGCAAGGTGTAAGACAAAACAGCCGGCCCGCAAGCCTTTTTACACTCTTTTTCCGTAAAACCGGTAATGGAGAGCACGTTGTTTATGACCACTCCTCCTCTAAAATTCAATAAAAGATGACCTTTGCGAAAAAAACACTGGCTTTTTACAAACAACTGGCACCCGGCAAGAAGTTACCGGATGGCGTTGAAATACTGAATCCCTATTCCCGACCGGAAACGATAGCTGCTTGTGAGGCCTTTTACACTAAGTTTTACAACGATAACAAAATCAGGCACATTATTTTCGGCATCAATCCGGGCCGCTTTGGTGCAGGGGTAACCGGCATTCCTTTTACCGACCCCATACAATTGGAAAAAGCATGCGGCATTCCCAACGATTTTGACAAAAAGCCCGAACTCTCCTCCCGGTTTATTTACCTGCTGATTAAAAATATGGGCGGTGTTATCCCTTTTTACCGACACTATTTCATAGGGGCAGTCAGTCCGCTGGGATTTGTAAAAAACGGGAAGAATTTTAACTATTACGACGACAGATTGCTGGAGCGAAGCCTCAAACCTTTTATCATAAAAAATATGGTCAGGCAGGTAACGCTGGGCATTAGTATCGACAAATGCTTTTGTCTGGGAAACGGGAAAAACTATACCTATTTGCAGCGATTAAATGATGAACTGAAAATTTTTGATGAGATTATCCCTTTGCCACACCCACGCTGGGTGATGCAATACCGCCGGAAACAACTTCAAAACTATCTCGACGAAATGAGCAGAAAACTAAGTACTTAATTTAGAAGTCATTTATCTCTTGTCCATTATGAGATTTTCGTCTTCACCGGCAATGAGTCCAACACGCAGGCTTTACAAAACGTACCGGTAGAGCGAAATTGTAACCGATGAAAACCTGCCGACCAATCTTGAGGGAACTTTTGCTGCAGGAGATTGCCGTGCCAAACGTTATCATCAAATCACCATCGTCGTTACAGACAGGACTGTTGCCGCTTTAAACGCACTAAACTTCATTCAAAAGCAGCCTCTCCTCAAGGCAAACCGGGAAAAGTTCTGGTACTCCTTTTGATTTTTTGGAAATTCATTTACATTTGCGCCTTAAATTCAGCTATGTTTGAACATGCCATTATCGGGCCCGACCAGGCGTGGATGCTGTGGGCCATTCTTATCCTTTCCGCCACCTTCGGTATATGGGCCGAGCAATACACCAAATGGGGCAATAAACTTTCAGCAGTGGTGATTTCCATTTTAATCACATTTTTGTTATCAAATCTTTACATTATCCCCACAAAATCACCCACTTACGGTATTGTCTGGTCGTATCTTGTTCCGCTTGCCGTTCCGCTGCTGCTGTTCAAAGCCAATATCCGCCGGATTATCCGGGAAGCCGGGCCCACCCTCGTCGCCTTTGGTATTGGCAGTGTCGGCACCCTTGTGGGTACTTACATTGCTTTCAAAACAATTCCGCTTGGCGCGGAAGGCTGGAAGCTGGCCGGGATTTTCAGTTCGACTTACATCGGCGGTTCCATGAATTATGTGGCCACATCCGAAGCGCTCCATCTGCATTCGAGCGATTTGCTCACGGCCGGAGTTGCTGCCGACAACCTGGTGATGACAATCTATTTCCTGATACTGTTTGCCCTTCCTGGTATTGGTTTTTTGAAAAAACATTATAAAAATATCCACCAGCAGAATGTAGAAAATATGCAGGATACAGATGATTTTGAAGAAAACAGTGACGAGAATCCCAACCTGCTTGACATGGGAAAAGCTTTAAGCATTGGTCTTTTGGCTGCTGCCATCAGCTTTTATTTGCAACACCTTATCGGGATACAGGGCAGCGCCATTCTGATTATTACACTGCTTGTGGTTGCCGTGGCTACACTATTCCCAAAACAGATGAATGCTATCCGTGGAGCCGATCAAATCGGAACTTTTCTAATGCAAATCTTTTTTGCTGCCATTGGCGCCAGCGCCAATATTCTCGTAGTCTTGAAAGTGGGACCCATACTCTTTCTCTTTGCCGGACTGATTCTTTTCGTTCACTTAATTTTCATTTTGATTTTCGGAAGGATTTTCAATCTCGATTTGGCCGAAATCGTCATTGCTTCCAACGCCAACATGGGCGGTCCCACCACAGCCGCAGCCATGGCCGTAGGGCGCCGCTGGGAATCGCTTGTCATTCCAGCCATCCTCTGTGGTACACTTGGTTACGCCATTGCCACCTTTATCGGCGTAGGTATGGCTTACTGGCTACACTAACTTTCAACGTCATCCGTTTCAAGCATTTGCACCTGAAGATTCAAAACCTAACTCTGCTCTTCGGACATCCTCGGTGCAGAACTTCCCTTCTGTAAAAACCTGTTCAGGCCAAAAATTACAAACAAACTTTGGTCTGAATATGTTTCTTATTTTTCAAATAAATGATGCATAAGTAATTATAGATCACGTATTTATCATATTTAAAATCTTTATAAATTGCTGTAATATCAAAAAATCAGTAAATTACTTAGAAAAAAAATACCGTGAAAATTGTACCTTCGTGCAAAATTTTAAGAACCATATAAAAACATTAATTATGGCAAAAGTGAAAGGTGTCATAGTGGTTGACATAGAAAAGTGCAAAGGTTGTAGCGTTTGCATCCCGGTTTGTCCCACCGATGTGATTGCTTTGGCAAAAGAAGTGAACGGCAAGGGTTACCATTTTGCTTTTATGGAATATCCGGATGTTTGCACCGGTTGCACCAACTGTGCCGTGGTATGTCCTGATGGTGTCATTACCGTTTACAGGATAAAAGTTAAATAATTATCAAAAAACAAAGAGATATGGGTGAACTAAAATTAATGAAAGGTAATGAAGCTCTGGCCGAAGCTCTTATTCGTGCCGGCACAGATGGCTATTTCGGCTATCCCATTACACCCCAGTCGGAAGTTCTGGAATACCTCATGGCTTCCAAACCATGGGAAACAACGGGGATGGTTGTATTACAGGCAGAAAGTGAAGTGGCTTCCATAAATATGTTGTACGGTGGCGGCGGAACCGGTAAAAAAGTGGTTACCTCCTCTTCCAGTCCGGGTATCAGCCTTATGCAGGAGGGCCTTTCGTATATTGCCGGCTCCGAAATCCCAGTTTTAATTGTGAATGTGGTTCGTGGTGGTCCGGGTTTGGGCGATATTCAGCCGGCACAATCCGACTATTTCCAATCAACAAAGGGTGGCGGTCATGGCGACTACAGGCTCATTGTTTTGGCTCCTTCGTCGGTACAGGAAATGTCTGATTTTGTTCCGATAGCTTACGAACTTGCTTTTAAATACAGAAATCCTGCCATGATTCTCTCGGATGGCGCCATTGGTCAGATGATGGAAAAGGTTGAATTTTTCGAGCCCGTGCCACGCCTGTCTGATGAAGAGGTCAAGGCCCGCTATCCTTGGGCAACCAATGGAAAGCCCGTGAACGGAAAAAGAAGAATCCTAACTTCGCTGGATTTAGATCCCCATAAGCTGGAAGATCACAACCATCATCTTCAGGAAAAATATCGCGAAATTGAGGAGAAAGAAGTCCGTTATGAAGCTTTATATTGCGACGATGCCGATTATGTTTTAGTAGCTTACGGCACCAGTGCACGGGTTTCGTTGAAGTCTGTAAAGCTGTTGCGTGAAAAGGGTATCAAAGTCGGACTCCTGCGTCCCATCACGCTGTGGCCTTTTCCCACCAAAAAAATTCAGGAACTGGTTCAACAAGGGGTGAAAGGTTTCCTCTCGGTAGAAATGAGCGCCGGCCAAATGGTAGAAGATGTCCGGCTATCCGTAAACGGTAAAGTAAAAGCTGAACATTTTGGGCGTTTTGGCGGGGTGATTCATTCCCCCGAGGAAGTTGTAGAAGCCCTGGAACAAAAAATTATAGGAGAATAAGTCATGTCAGATATAGCAATAAAAGATATTATCAAACCGGAAAACGTGGTCTATAAAAAGGCTAAGTTAATGACGGACACACCGCTCAGCTACTGTCCGGGATGTGGCCACGGAACCACGCATCGACTAATCATGGAAGTGATTGAAGAGCTTGGCAAAGAACATGAAACCGTGGGTGTTGCTCCGGTAGGCTGTTCGGTGCTGGCTTACGAATTTATGGACGTGGACATGCAGGAAGCCGCTCACGGCCGCGCCCCGGCTCTCGCTACTGCCATTAAAAGGCTGTGGCCCAACAATATTGTGTTTACCTATCAGGGTGATGGAGATCTGGCAGCCATTGGAACGGCAGAAACCATTCATGCCTGCAACCGCGGTGAAAAAATTGTCATTATCTTTATCAATAACGGCATTTACGGTATGACCGGAGGCCAGATGGCGCCCACTACATTACCGGAAATGAAGACCTCCACTTCCCCTTACGGGAGAGATATAGAACTAATGGGACACCCGCTGAAGATTACAGAACTGGTAGCTCAACTTCCGGGAACCTATTACGTAACCCGTCAGGCTGTTCATACCCCTTCAGCTGTTCGTAAGGCCAAACGAGCCATTAAAAAGGCTTTCCGGAATCAGTTGGACAATATCTCCGGATTGTCTTTTATTGAGATTGTTTCCAACTGTAACGCCGGCTGGAAAATGACTCCGGTGGATTCCAACATTTGGATGGAGGAAAACATGTTTCCTTTTTATCCCCTCGGCGACATCAAAGTGGATGGACAGTTAGTAAAACAGGTTTAATCTTTAAATAACGATAAAATGACTGAAGAAATAATCATAGCGGGTTTTGGAGGACAAGGTGTTCTTTCGATGGGAAAAATCCTGGCCTACTCGGGAATTATGCAGGACCAGGAAGTTAGCTGGATGCCTTCCTATGGTCCCGAAATGCGCGGCGGCACAGCCAATGTTACAGTAATTGTCAGTGAAGAACGTATCAGCTCGCCCATACTCCGGGCTTACGATACGGCTATCATCCTGAATCAGCAATCCATGGATAAATTTGAACCCGAAGTAAAACCCGGGGGCACATTGCTTTATGATCCCAACGGTATATCGCGTCATCCATCGCGCAAGGATATCAACATTTACAAAGTGGAAGGAGCCAAAAAAGCTGCCGAAATGGGCAACACAAAGATATTCAACATGATTGTGCTGGGCGCCTATCTGAAAATTAAACCCATTGTAAAACTTGAAAATGTTGTGAAAGGGTTGAAAAAATCCCTGCCCGAACGCCACCACAAACTCATTCCATTAAACGAAGATGCCATTAATCTCGGCATGAAGAGTGTGGAAGTTGTTCAGGAAGTGTAAGCCTTATTTTCCAAGATTAACCCGTATAAAGTTAAAGCCGATCTTTTTGAAGCCGGCTTTTTTTGTTCTCCTGGCGAACAGGAAACCGGTTTGGTTAACCCGGAAAGGCCATCACTTTCCAAATCAATTGTACAATTTCCATCTAATGCCTAGGTAAAACCCGGCATCGGCACCGGGGTATCCGGGCGAATTATAGTAGTGATAATTTTTACCCAAAAGGCCCGGCATATTTTTCTCCTGTATAAAGAAGCGGAAACTTTTTATTTTCATCGAAGCATACACATCCAAATAGAGATAATCTCCTATTTTCTTGACATGTTGGGTATAGAATGCCCGTAACTCCGGCATATAAGCATCGGCATAATAGCTGGTAAAATAGGAAAGCTGAACGCCGGTTTGCAAACGGGCAGCCCCTTTAAAAATCCATTTTTTAAAAAATAAATTCATCTTCCCCGTCAGCAAAGGTAAATGCAGAAAAGCAGCCATGGAGGTGGTCTGATAAACCGCCCGCAGGTTAATGCCAAAATAATGCAAAGGAATGGTGCCATCTGCGTATATCTGCAATACACTTCCCGGATTAGCAGCCTGATGGGGGGAGACCGAATCATCGAAATAAGTGTAATTTCCCAGCGACCGGAACGTGGCTCCGGTTCGGATAAATTTATACCGGTATTCGCCCGTAAAGCGGAAAATCCGCTCCTTTCGCAGACTTAGTTTCCAGTTGAAACGTCTTGAACTGTATTGTGAAAAATACCAGGCGGGCTTTCTGTTGGCAAACATCACACTGAAATAAAGTTGCCCGATATTTCTCTCCACCGACCCGAGATATTGCAGCAGACTTCCCTCAATTTTCAAATCGCCGCTGTTGTATCCTCCCAAAACCATTTCCGCGGAAGCATCCAAGAAGCTGCGCTGAAAAAGTCTTAACGCTATTCCTCCAAAGGGAATGAGCTGATTGTTAATATATTTCGCCGAATTATAAGGAAGCACCTGTACAATATGATCATAATTTGCTCCGAAATAAGCACGGAAAACCTGGCTGAGTTTGTCCTGATTATATGCCAGAGAAGACCAAAGAAGACGGTTCCTGATTTTAAGCTGATACACAGAATCATAAGTATTTATGGTATCGAAAATAGGAGGAAAATTTCTATAAAACAGGGTATCAGCTGCTTTCTGATCTGTGTAAACCATCTGGTTCCTTTGGTACAGAAAAGAATAAGCAATACTCCCGCCTGCAAGTTTTCGCGGAGTTGAATCTTTCCGCATGCCGGGCTTTTGCAGGTTGAAATACTGCTCCACATAAAACCCGGACGCTTTCACCCTGTTTTGTGCCGTTTTTAGTCCGACCGGAATAACTCTTCGGTCTTTCTCAAGATTTTTGGTAAAAAGACTATCCGCGGTAATCCCCCCGTTTTCATGGACAATTACCTTATTATGCAAATAATTCCCGATAATACCATAACGCTTATTTTTCGTATGATAGCGGCTTGTAAAATAGACATAATTATCACTTGACTTACTGTTGAAATAACTTCCCGGAGCATTTATGATATACAAATCCACGCCAAAAGTAAACTGCTGAGACATTTTCCGGGAAAAGGTTACCCCAAGGTTCTGTTCTTTTGCCGGCCCCATAACATACCGCAACCCTGTATAGGGACGCATAAGCTTGTAATACCTCACCTGATTGTTATAATGCATATAAGGTGCAAAGGCACGGGATTTCGTTACATAGCCCACGGAAGCGGAAGGCGAAAAAACTCTGTTATAGGAAGCAAGCCCTATATTACTCAGGGTATTAAACATACGGTTCCCCGCTTCAATGGGGTCATACTGGTGAAGAAAGGTGAGGGTGGTATCCACGTAGGTAAGTTTACCCGCCTTCAGACTGTCCAGCGAGCCGGTAAAATAATAAACCGCGGCACTGTCCGGTTTCAACTGCGTGGTGTCTTGGGAAATAATGGCGGAATCGCTTTGGGCCGCAACAGGTGTTACCTGCATATAAATCAGCACAAAAAGAAACAGAAAATAAAATTTTCCCCTGGAGACAGTCACAATTGGTATATGTTTATATTTCGATGGCCAAAATTAGGGAAAAAGGAGTTAAATCTTGTGAAATATCGATTTAATGTCGGAGAGTTTGCCCCGCAGCAGATGGTCGGCCAATACCAGTGCAGCCATGGCTTCCACAATGGGCACCGCACGCGGCACAACAGTAACATCATGGCGGCCTTTGCCTTCGAGGATAATCTCGTTTCCTTCGTTATCAAAAGAAGGCTGGCTTTTCATAATGGTAGCAATAGGTTTAAAAGCCACCTTAAAAAAGATATCATTCCCATTGGAAATACCACCCTGGATACCCCCCGACCGGTTCGTTTGCGTAGTAAGCCGTTTCCCCAGCTTCACAAATAAATCGTTGTGTTCGGAACCTTTCATGCGGGCAGCTGAAAATCCGGAGCCAATTTCAAAACCTTTCACCGCATTGATACTTAGCATAGCTTTTCCAAGGTCGGCATGAAGCTTGTCAAAAACCGGTTCGCCCAATCCCACAGGAACATTTTTGGCAACACACGAAATGGTTCCGCCCAGCGTATCCCCCTCTTTGGCAGTCTTTTCCAGAAGATGCAACATTTCATCTGACGTTTTTTTATCCGGACAGCGCATGGGTGATTCTTCTGTTTTGGACAAATCAAGCGTATTATAATCTCCCGGAAGGGACACCTCCCCTATGCTATGTACAAAAGCCGTAATTTCAATACCGGCTTCTTTCAGCAACATTTTAGCAAAAGCGCCGGCCACCACGCGGGCTATGGTTTCGCGTGCCGACGAACGTCCACCGCCACGATAATCACGAAAACCGTACTTTTTCTCATAAGTGTAATCGGCATGCGAAGGGCGGTAAGCTTTTTTGAGATGCGAATAGTCAGTCGAATGTTGATCTTTGTTCCACACCAAAAAGCCAATGGATGTGCCGGTGGATTTTCCCTCAAAAATACCGGAAAGCACCTCCAGCCCGTCAGGCTCCTGCCTGGCTGTAACCCACTTTGACTGTCCGGGACGCCTTCTTTCCAACTCTTTTTGTACAAAGTCCAAATCAATATTCACACCGGCCGGGAAGCCATCTATCACTCCTCCAATGGCTTTCCCATGCGACTCGCCAAAACTCGTAAGCCGTAAAATTTTCCCAAAACTATTCCCTGGCATATCAAATATTATGTATTAATTTTGTAAAAGTAAAATAAATAAATTAAAGCAGAATCATCAATCAAAATCTAAGCCAAAACAGATGAATAATTCGATGAAATTAGTATTGCTACTTGCCACAGGCATTTTTTTCAGTTCATGCAATAAAATAAAGAATAGCGACCCCTATTACAAAATCAGCGACCAGTTTAAGCAATATTGCCAGTTTCAGAAGCAGAGCAAATGGACTTACCAGAATGACAGCACCAAAAGCCTGCATAGCCTTACCATCTCTGATATGTCGTCCTACATTGGCTTTCACAGCCCCAACAATGTTGCCGGCGCTTACAGCTTTGATGCCGTTAGCATGATTTACGACACTGCTACCGATTTAAACATTGCAAAAAGCGCCATCAATGCCGGTAACCCTTCGACAGGAAGCGGTAAAATGCATGACTTGTACTGGCTTTTTTATAAAAACGGCAACTATCTGCTGGCCTTTGCTCCCGGTTTTCCGATGGGCGTTGAACAACGACTGGGAAACAATCCCGGAATTTATACCAATCTGCAAAAACTGAGCAACTTTACGTTAAATGGTAAAGATTATACTGATGTATATCACACTGCTGTGAAAAAGACGGAAGGAACGCCCGACACTGTCCGCTATCAATTCTATTTTGCACCTCATTACGGACTGATTAAATGGACACGGCGGGTGAACGGTCATGTTGCAAGCTACAGTCTGGTTCAGTCAAACCTGATTCAAAAGTAATGTTACGCTAATTCCGGAAGACAGGTCTTCTTGACCGTTCGAAACGGTAAAAGCAGTTGGTGGATTAATTATCCCAAATAACATCATGTGATCTGCCATAATCCGTAGTCCCGTCATAAATTGTATCTTTGCCGCGATGAAAAGGCCTGCCCGATAAGCTATGGAATATGGTTAGCACGTTGAAAATAGACGGAATTTATGTAATCCATGCCCTGAAAGGATACGAGCTTCACGGAAAGCGCGTTACAAACCTGTTCAGGGAACACAACCTGAATTTTGAATTTGTTACCGATGGAGATCCTAAGTTTTTTAATAAAGATATTCTAAAAAAATATTTTATCCCGAATATCTCTGTGAAAATGACGGCTGGCACCCTCTCCTGCACGCTGAACCATATTCTTGCTTACGAGAAAATGGTGAAAAGGAAAAACCAATATGCCCTTATCTTTGAAAACGACCCGTTTTTTCTCGGAGACTTCACCACAGGCCTCAACAAAATGGCGGATGAAATCAATAACTTAGAAAAAGGTTTTCTCATCTCGCTGGAGAACAGTGCCCTCAGGTTCCCATCATTTTGGGAGACGAGAGGCGGCAAACATCTGTTCCGGGCGACAACACAACGAATGGCCGGTGCTTATCTTATTGATTTGGAAGGGGCCAAAAACATTCTCAACGATATAAAACAGCACAAATGCGATGAAGTCATCGACTGGTGGCACAACACACTCGTTGAAAGGGGCGTTGTGAAAATGTACTGGGCACACCCGCCATTGGTTGAGCAGGGATCGCACAACGGGAGTTTAAGCTCGACAATCTCCAGTAAACCGAAAAGTGTCATTCGCCAGTTTCAATGGAACATACAAAAAATTTACAAAACTTATTTCCGCCGGTTGTTTAGAGACAAACGAGTGATTCAGGACAAGCATTCCTGAGAAAAACGGGATTTGCCGGAATTGCCCCCATAAAAAAGTTTAACGACCGGCCTGTTTTTTCATGGGGATACGTTTTAGGGATTGTTACGAAATAACCAATCCGTTTCGACTCGTTCTTTTGCACTTTTTCTTCGTTGCAAAAGTTTTAAATTCACCCTGTGAAATATTAGCTTTGCTATTTCACGGGGTAAACAGTGGCTATTCGCAACTTTTGCGCCTTGAAAAAGCACAAAATTACTTCGCCGATTCCAAATACGTTATTTCATAATAAACCCCTCGTTGTCGGAAGCCTCTCGCTAAAGTAAAGAAATATTTTTGATTACGCAGGAAAAGTATGAGCCGGAAATTCTTATTTTCGCTTAACGATGCAAAAGATTGAGAAAAACGGGCAGTATTACAAATTCGGACTTTACGGGTTTTTAAAAAACCTGCGCTTTTACGAGTCGTTTCTCATCCTTTTTTTTCTTGAAAAAGGCATCGATTATATCAAAATCGGGCTACTTTATTCGGTTCGGGAAATAACGATCATGCTGTTTGAAATTCCCAGTGGGCTTGTGGCCGATGTTCTCGGAAGAAAAAAAACACTCATTGCCTCTTTTCTAGTTTACATACTTTCATTTGTTACTTTTTATTTTTCCAGCCATTTTGCCCTCCTGCTCTTCGCCATGATGTTGTTTGCCCTGGCTGATGCTTTTCGTTCGGGAGTTCACAAAGCCATGATTTTCCAGTATTTAAAGCGTCAGGGAAGGATAAACCAAAAGACTGATTATTATGGACATACGCGTTCGTGGTCGCAGACAGGCTCGGCCATAGCTTCCATCAGTGCGGGAGCTATGGTTTTTTATTACGGCAGCTACCGAATTATCTTTGCCTTCTCGGTCATCCCCTATTTTATCGACATGTTGTTGATATGGTCGTATCCCGGCTACCTTGATGGCGAATTTGATAAACAGAAAGAGGAAAGCGTCCGTGAAAAATTCCAGGAAGTTTGGATCGCTATTATTGTGAGTCTCAAAGAGTTCAGCCTGCTGCGTATTCTTACCAGTCTGTCGCTGCATACCGGCTATTACAAAGCTGTAAAGGATTACATCCAACCGGTTATGGTGAGCCTTGCCATAACCCTTCCCTGGCTTACGCCCATGAAAGAAAAGCAAAAGAGTGCGCTCGTGGTGGGTGTTATCTACTTTTTTCTTTACCTGCTGACGGCGCAGGCCTCACGTTCTTCCGGTCGATTTCTAAAAAGATTTACCCATTACAGTCGCCCCATGAACCTCACCATGTTTGCCGGCATTGTGCTGGGCATAGCAGCGGGCATTTTTTATCTGCTTCACTGGTACGCCCTTTCCATTCTCGGCTTTGTGATGATTATGTTTAATGAAAATCTCAGGAAGCCTATTGGTGTAACTTTCGTTACCGAAGAATCAGACGGCAAAGCCACCGCATCCGTCCTCTCCATACAGTCGCAGGCACAATCTTTTTTTGCCGCCATCACTGCCCTGGTTATTGGCTGGGGAGCGCAGTTGGGAGGTCCGGGAACAGGGATTATTTTCGGCAGCAGCCTCCTTATCCTGCTCCTTCCGTTCTATCTCCTGAAAAAAAATTAGCATGCTCTAATTTCCCGTTTATTGTATTTTTATCAAAATTTAATTTATGAAAAGACTGGCTATTGCTTTAGGAGGTGGTGGAGCCCGCGGACTGGCTCACGTCGGAGTTTTGCGTGTTCTCGAGAAAGAAAAAATTCCCATTGCCCGGATCTCGGGTTGCAGCATGGGAGCCATGGTAGGCGGTGCTTATGCACTTTATCAAAATGCCGATGCTGTGGAAGAGCTAACCTATCATTTTATCGAACATCCCGTTTTTGAAGGATTTAATTTTGACGATTTTGCAGCCATCGACAAAAGTGGTAAAGACCTGAAAAGCAAAGTCATTTCGGTAATGGGGCGTATCAGGGTCGGACTATCACTATTTAAAACCCTGGCTAACCCCAGTATTTATGATGTTGAGCTGGCCGAAAAAGCCTACCACAATTATCCAGACCATCTCATCGAAGAGCTCCCGATTCGTTTTTCCGCCATTACCAGCGATCTGCTCACAGGAGAAGAAGTTTTGCTTAAAAAGGGGAGTCTTCGTCTTGCCATTCGTGCCAGCTCATCCATTCCGGGGTATCTGCCACCGGTAAAATGGGGAAAATACTTACTGGTAGATGGTGGCGTTTCCAATCTCATTCCCACACAATATTTCAGAAAATCTGAAAACGAACTGATTATCGGTGTGGATGTGAGCCGTTCTATCAAAGACCGCGTCGATTTAAAAAGCGGTGTTGACATCATGCAACGGGCTGAGAATATCCGGAATTATCACCTTACCAAACTGAAAGTCCGTAATGCCGATAAAGTCATCAGTTGCCGTATGGGCGATATCTCATGGGCTGATTTCAAACAAACGGCAAACATCATAAAGTCCGGTGAAAAAGCTGCCCTGCGGCTGCTCCCGTGGTTAGAAAAACATTTGGATTAATCAAAAAATTCCGGATTGAAATTCGCAAGAAACACTTTTTCCGTGGCTCTTGTAAAAGCGGTATAGAGCCACCGAAGATATTCCGTATTTAACTGTTCTTTATTCACATACCCCTGATCCACGAAAACAACCGGCCACTGTCCTCCCTGCGTTTTATGGCAGGTAATTGCGTAGGCATATTTCACATGAAGCGCATTGAAATAGGGATCTTTTTTGACCGCCTCCAACCGTTTCCTGCGTTGGGGAATCGACATGTAATCCAATGATACTTCATCAAACAGCCGGCGCTGTTCTTCAGCAGAAATGTCCGGGCCCGGTGACGAAAGCGTCTCCAACAGTAGTTTTACGGTAAGCTCTTTTTCTTCCGGATAATCGGACAGTCGAATTTCCGCCTCAGCAAACCGGAAACCGTATATCTCCTCCAAATGATTTATCCGCACAACATAGGCCAGGTCGCCATTAGCAATAAAACCGGCCTTTGATTCAGGCGAAAGCCAGAAATAGTTATTTTTCACCACCATTATCTTATCCCCCGCTTCCAAAACCGACTCCCTGAGCTGTATTCGGCTGCGTATCTGCTCGTTGTAAAGATTGGCGCTTTTGTTACTGCGGGTAATCACAATGCTGCCTGTATCTTCGTTTCCCGAAAAGGCCGTTTGCATCAAATCCTCCAGCATGTATCCATCCTCAATAATCCGGACATCATGCTCAAAATTCTGCTGTAAAAAGAAAGGCGGCTCAGCCGCATCTTCTTCAATTTTGCTTCGCAGAAAAGTAGCCGATTTCAAAATCCCCGAATCCAGTGCCTGGCGCATAACCTCCCTCATTTCAAAAGAAAAAGCCGTCAGGTTAAAAGCGTTCCGCAAATAATCGGGATCCAACGCAGGGCTAATATCCAGTCCCACCGGAGGAAGCTGTGCCGTATCGCCCACAAGCAGTAATTTATTTCCGCTTTGCGCAAAAACAAACTGCATCAAATCGTCCAGCAAACTACCTGCCGACTCCACCATACCTTTGTCCGGCGAATAATCGCTAATCATGGAAGCTTCATCGACGATAAAAACTGTATTTTGCATTTTGTTTTGCGAGAGAATGAGCTTCCGACGGCCATCTTTTTGCGTAACCGGGCGATAAATACGTCGATGAATCGTATAAGCGGAAAAGCTCGTGTATTGTGCCAGCACCTTGGCAGCCCTTCCCGTGGGAGCCATCAGTACAAATTTCCGGCCGGTTTCGTGGAGAAGGTTCACAAAAGCGCTCACCAGACTGGTTTTACCCGTTCCGGCGTAACCTTTCAGTAAATACATAGGATTGGGTTTCCGGCTGATACCAAAGGCCGCGATATGGCAAATAGCCAGTTGCTGGTCGCCGGTAGGCTCATAATGAAAATGGCGGCGAATACCCTTAATTTCCTGTTCAACAGCAGTCATATCAGATAAAGTTAGAACGGGTAGCCAATACCAAAATTAATGACTACATTTCTCCAATGAAGATAGTCTAAACGCCAGCGTTTGCCGATAGGATAAGCAGGATCCTGTAAAGGGATGGCAAAATCGACTCTGAAGATAAAAAACGAAAAATCGAGGCGAATACCCAGACCCGCATCGATAGCAATCTCTTTGGCAAAAGTATTCCGGGAAAATTCTCCTCCGGGAAAAGCGCTTGTTTCTTTCAGGTTCCAGATATTTCCCGCATCTACAAAAAAGGCACCTTTAAAAAAGCTTATGATAGGGAACCGATATTCCATATTGGCTTCTAACTGGATATCTCCTACCCGCTCGTAATCACCGGCGCCCGCAAAAGAACCCGGCCCCAGCGTACGAAACCGCCATGCACGCATACCATTTGCTCCACCGGCAAAAAAACCTTTTTCATAAGGCACAACGGCAGAATTTAAATAGGGAATTACCATCCCCACAAGCCCGCGAAGAACCAGTGCCTTGCCCTGATTATCAAACTGAATATAATGGCGATAGTCAAGATTAAAACGCAAATATTGTGAATAAGGAACTCCAAAAAGTGTGTAATAACCCAGGGAATCTGTCGTCCCTCCGAAAAGTCCGTTTATTGCGCGGAGCATATTCCCCGAGGTCTCCAGGTCAAGGCGGACATAATTAAAGTTACCTGCACGATGCAATTTCTGATTATTAAAAATAATACTGTAACGCAAACCGGCAATCATATGGTCGGAATACTGCTCTTTAAGCCGCTGGTTGGTTTCCTCCTCAAGAATTTTTCGAAATTCCGGCGTGGGGTTGACCTTTACAAAGTTCAGGTTAACAGGTGTCAGCACATATTTAAGATAATGACCTTGTTTCCAGGAATAGCTAAATTCAATATTACTTATGCTTTGCGAATAATACGGACGCACCTTATAGTCATATCCCACTCCGAGTCGGGTCTGTGCCATTCCGCTTACCCGGTATTTCCTAAAAGGGAATAAAGTCATCGGAAAGGTTACCGATGCATTAACGCCTGCTTCGAAAGTATTAAAAAGGCCATTTCCCCTTGCTGAAGTTGAGGTTGAACCGGAAGGAAGTTTGGCAAGATGCTGTGCTTCAAATCCGCCCATAAAACGCAAATTAAAAACCTCGGCACGCCGAAAAATATTTTTATTAATGAAAGAGAGTATGCCATTCATTCCCAAATCGCCACTGGAGTTAATACCAACGGCTTCTATGGAAATACTGTTCAGTTTTCCCGTTTGCATCTGAATACGGGCATTCAGATAACCAACGTTTCCGGAAGTGTCTTCCAAAGCCGTCTTTGCAGGCTTAAAACTAATACTTGTTGTCCTGAGTACTCTGTAATTAAACAGCGGCTCATAAGTTTTTTTCACCGCTTCATCCGAATAGGGCATCCCCGGTTTCAGATTGATGGCATTATCAAAAGTTGCCAGCGCAAAGCGACGGGGTTGCCGGCGAAAATAGTTATAGTGATAGGTCATTGTATCCTTCCTGAACCTGATAATGTGATCGACACGAAGATAGTTGTGTGGTTTCATCGGGTCAAAATCAGGAATTACATTGACGGAATCAAGGAAATAACGTTTATGTGGCAGGTAAGTTACCTTTCCGGGGAAATTAACATCCGTTACTTCTCTCGGTAGAATATCAATCTTTACACTGGCAGCATGTTGCCGGAAGTTGGTATCAACCAAAAACTGAATGAAGTTTCTGTTAAAATAATAATATCCCTGATTACGAAGTATTTGTGTAATTCTGTCACGTTCGTTATCCATAATATAGGCATTATAAACATCCCCTTTTTTCAATAAGCAATTTGCAATATGTTTCTTTAAAAAAGGATTTAAGGTGGTATCTTCTATAACAAAACGAACAGTATCATAGCGAAGGGGTTTGGCAGGCATAACTTTATAAACAATATTTACTAATTTATTCTTTTTCAGATAATTAAAAGAATAATCAACTTTGGAATGAAAGAAACCGATATCCCCGAGATATTTTTCCATTTTAAGAGCATTCCGTACTACATTTTCGCTGTAAAAATAAACCGGTTGCTCGCCGAATTTTTTGTTACGCCATTCACTAAATTTGGTATGATTTTTTTCATTTTGATAATAATTCCACAGCTTAACACGCCAAAACAGGAATCTTTTATTGCGTTTGGGTTGTGTATAAGGCTTGAGATCAGTAGTTTTTATTTCAGGATATGATTTATCGGTAAGTATTACTTTGCTGTCGTTCACAAGATACTTACCTTTCGGGACAAATTTCTGCACGGAGCATGCGCTTACTCCCACAAGAAAGAGAATAAAATAAAGGAATATTCTTATTTTCAGGCTTTTCAATTTTTCCAAACTTATCCTGCAAAGCTAACAAAAGATAAATATTACAAGCAAAATGAAAAGATTGAAGAACAGTTTGGTCATTTAAAATATCAATGTATATTTGCAGCCTCAAATCCCGGAAGGGAAGAGGGAGCTTAGCTCAGTTGGTTCAGAGCATCTGCCTTACAAGCAGAGGGTCACTGGTTCGAATCCAGTAGTTCCCACATAAAGAAAAAGGATCATCTTTTGCAAGATGATCCTTTTTTAATATTAAATTTTCAATGCTTTCCGTTTTTGAAAATTTATTCAGATTGTATAAGTTTATTTCTCTTTGACACTTTTTCACAGTATCGTCAATCCACTCACGGGAAAAAGAAGCCTGTTTATAAACCTTCAGGCAGTCTGGCCGATCTTGGTTTCAAAGGAAAAATCTCTGTGTAATCATTTCTTTTCCCGGTGATGATCGCGGGCCTTTTTATTTGCCTTTTTTTCCTGTTTTGTGCTCTTGTGTTGATTATCCACGCTCTTACCCTGGTGCATCTTCATCGTTTTCATCCCCGACATGTTCTGCATTTGTCCTTTTTGACCCATCTTCATTCCTTTTCCGTTGGCCATATCACCGTGTTTCATCATACAAATCATCATGTGCTTCATCGTACGCATCTGTATCATCATAGCGCGTTGGGTACTGTCTTTGGACATCGTCTTCATTCCCTGCATTTTATCATGCATTTGCCCTTTTTGACCCATCTTCATTCCTTTTCCGCTGATCGTATCACCTTTTTTCATCATATGCATCATACGCATCATCATTGTACGCATCTGCATCATCATGGATCGTTGTGTACTGTCTTTCTTTGGCATCATTTTCATTCCCTGCATGTTTTGCATTTGCATCGTCTTACCATGCATTTTTGCTTTTTTATCCATCATGCTTTGCTTCTGCTTTCCGGAAGAATCCGGTTGCATAACAGATATTTCCATAGTCAATGCGGATTCCCCGGACATATTTACCGGAAAACTCATTCCACCTTCGGCAAAGGCGATTCCCGTAAAGGAAAAAACGACCAGTGCCACCACCGTTAAAATTTGTTTCTTCATGTCTTTATTTTTTTTTAATTTGTTAATAAATCCCTGATTTTACATTACTGATTTCTCAAGCGCAAAGCGTTGGTGATAACCGAAAATGAACTAAAACTCATAGCTGCTGCCGCAATGATAGGGCTCAAAAGAATTCCGAAAAAGGGATAGAGCACTCCGGCAGCAATGGGAATCCCAAGAGAATTATAAACAAAGGCAAAAAACAGGTTTTGTTTTATATTCCGCATCACTTTCCTGCTCAGGTCGTGTGCCCTTACAATACCGTTCAGGTCACCTTTTACCAGGGTAATCTCGGCGCTTTGCATGGCGATGTCGGTACCGGTGCCCATGGCAATGCCAATATTGGCCAATTCCAGCGCAGGCGCATCGTTAATGCCATCTCCGGCCATAGCTACAATATGTCCCTGTTCCTGTAATTCTTTTACCTTGTTGTATTTGTCTTCCGGAAGGCAATCGGCCTGATAGGCATCGATACCCATTTCGTCAGCGATAGCTTTTGCCGTAAATTCGTTATCACCGGTAAGCATGATCACCTTAAGTCCGGACTTGTGCAACGATTTTATGGCTGCTGAGGAAGTCTCTTTAATTTTATCAGCTACACTTACCATCCCTTCCACACTCTTATCAATAATCAGAAACATAACAGTTTGCCCGGACTGCTGCCATTTTTTTGCCAACTCGCTTTTCTCCTTTGGTAATTCTGCACCAAAAAATTCAATAAGGCGTAGATTTCCAAATCCGATTTTTTTTCCGTTTAGTTTTGCCTGAACGCCCATTCCTGTAACCGCCTCAAAATCATCTACCTCAAAAAGAGAAATGTTTTTGGCACGGGTTCCTTTCACTATGGACTCGGCTACAGGATGTTCACTATTTTTATCAACCGAAGCCGCCAGTTGCAAAATTTCATCATCTTTTTTATTACTGTTGAAAGAGACATAGGATCTCAAAGCGGGCTTCCCTACGGTAAGCGTACCAGTTTTGTCCACAATAACGGTATCTATCTTATTCATTTCTTCTATGGCTGTTGCATCTTTCACCAGCACACCCGATTGGGCTGCCCGTCCGGTACCAACCATAATAGACATTGGGGTTGCCAGACCCAGCGCACAGGGGCAGGCAATTACCAGTACTGCAATAGCATTCACAAAGGCAAATATCAGCGCCGGCTCAGGTCCCCAGAAATACCAGACAGCAAAGGTTATAATAGCAGCTGAAATCACCACCTGTACAAAATATTTTGCCACCGTATCGGCCAGCTTTTGGATAGGCGCTCTTGAGCGACTTGCTTTGTTTACCATATCAATGATTTGAGCAAGCAACGTATCAGAGCCTACCTTTTCGGCTTTCATTTTAAAGGTCGTTTTGCCATTAACAGCACCACCGATAACCTTTTCACCCTTAATTTTCTCTACCGGCATGGATTCTCCGGTAATCATGCTTTCGTCAACCACGGCAGCCCCCTCGAAAATAGTACCATCCACAGGGATTTTTTCTCCCGGCCGGATTTGAAGGATATCCCCGACCATAACCTCTTCAACCGGAATTTCCTGCTCTTTTCCATTGCGAATTACTCTTGCTATAGGAGGAACGAGGTTGAGCAGCGCTTTTATGGCTGTAGTGGTTTTGCTGTGGGCGCGTAATTCCAGAACCTGCCCTAACAGTACCAGTGTAAAGATAAATGCTGCCGCATCAAAATAGAGGCCAACATAACCCCGGGCGTCCTTGAATTGGGCAGGAAAAAATCCGGGGAAAAACATTGCCAGCACACTATATAAAAAAGCGGCACCCACGCCGATAGAGATGAGCGTCCACATGTTTGGCGACCATCTCCTTATCGAATTCCAGCCCCTGACAAAGAATTCCCCGCCTGAATAAAAGACAACAGGGATTGTCAAAATAAACTGAGCCCACCTCCAGACAATTTCGGGTGCTATTTTTGTGAAATCCAGAAATGAAACGTAGTCTGACCAGGCAATGATAAGGACAGGTAAAGAGAGAGCCAGGGCGAGCCAAAAATGATTGGCCATTCTCTTATAGGCTATTTCCTCCTCACTTTTCTCAACACCTTTTTCCGGAACGAGGTCCATCCCGCATTTTGGACAGGAACCGGGTTTATCACGTTTTACTTCGGGATGCATTGGACAGGAATATATTGCCTGTTTTTTGCTTTTCAGACTTACCTCTTCTATCAGATGCATGCCGCAAATCGGACACTCTCCTGGCTGCTCATAGGTTTTGTCGCCTTCACACTGCATGGAACAGTAGTATTTCCCGGAACCTGAAGCCATTGGCGAATGTGCAGGCTCTTTCATTTCGTGGGTATGGTCATGTTCGCTGTGTGCATGCCCGTGAGATGCCGATGCGTGACTGTGTTCACCATGTGCTCCCTTGGAACCCACAGGAACCAAATGCATGCCGCAAACCGGGCAATCGCCGGGTTGATCGTAGGTTTTGTCGCCTTCGCAGTGCATGGAGCAGGAATAATTTGTATTTTCCACCTCTCTTTTTTTATTTGTTTTTGAATGAGTATTCATTTTGTTTATCAATTATTATATGTTCTGAAACTTTTTAATCCGGCAGTTTTGCAGGAAAATAATACCAAAGATCTTTTAAATATCCTTTAAAATGCTGTTGTATTCTTCTTTGGTAATTTCGCCGCGGGCATACCTTTTTGACAGAATATTGCGGGCCGTTTCCGTATGATATCGGTTTTCAACAGGATTTCTGCCAAAAAGGATATACAGCAACCAGACAAAGAGAGCCAACATTATCAGGCCTCCTATCCACCAGTAACCCATTCCCCATCCCATATTTCCAAAATTCATCATGGCTTTAATGTTTAAATGATTAATACTTTATTTGACTTTAATATCTAAGCTTTCCATCGATGGCATAAAACCATGACTGATGCTAAAGACATTGTAAATGTACAACAATATTTAATATCTTGGCCTTTCCATTGAGGGCATAAGACACCGGGTCATTCATGCTGCAAGTATCGCGGGAAAAAATTTCACCCAATCGGAATTATCCCGTTCACAACTTTCAGCCGGTTTCTTCCAAAACAACTCAAAGCCCAGGTCCAGCGAAGAAGCAGCAATAATGACAAATGTGAGAATGAGCAATTTGAGCAACATGGCTTATAATTTTTTCTTATCAGCAGCAGGAGTGGCCTTTATTTCCAGAGGTCTTTTTGTTTTGCTTTGCCATATGTTGTTCACCGTGCTCTCCCGATGGGCCGCCCACAGGAACCAAATGCATGCCGCAAACCGGGCAATCGCCTGGTTGATCGTAGGTTTTGTCGCCTTCGCAGTGCATGGAGCAGGAATAATTTGTATTTCCCACCTCCCTTTTATTTCCAAAATTCATCATGACTTTAATATTTAAATGATTAATACTTTAATTTGTTTTTATATCTAAGCTTTCCATCGATAGCACAAAACCAGGGCTGATGCTAAAGACATTGTAAATGTACAACAATATTTAATATCTTGGCCTTTCCATTGAGGGCATAAGACACCGGGTCATTCATGCTGCAAGTATCGCGGGAAAAAATTTCACCCAATC
>BTTE01000016.1:0-40434 GCA_036244975.1 bacterium
TTTCTTGTTTTGTATACATACTTATCATTTTTATTGAACGACTTTTGGAGCCATTCTGGTTTAATAAGTGGTATACTTTTCAATTAATAGATGGGGTGCTTTTTGGTTAATATAAGCAGTGAGTATATGAGGCGTTGGGCGTTTTGAAACACCGAACTTTCAATTTACTCTGCCGTTTATTTATATTTATAATCTTTCTATTTAACTACCACATGCCCAATGCCTTATATACATTGTTGGCAGTACGTGCTTTATTTTTTCATTATTCTGTTTATTGATTCAATTTGCTTTTGAACTTCCTCCTCTGAAATATCAGGCATATTCTCAATTTCATTCATGAGAGCAATGACTTTCTTATCTTCAAGAGCAATGTTTAATAAAACATCAATTGTTTCTTTTCCCAATACTTCTTTAATCCTTTCTATTCCGAATGAGTTCAGCCCACCAAATTCCGGAACGTCAATCCCAAATTTTCTTGAATAGTCGTACTCTAAAATTGCAATTGGATATTTAAGTAAATGGAGAATAAGAACTATTGAAACCACTTCCTTGGCAGTCTTTATCCATTTCATGAAACCTTTCTCTTGAAAGGTGAGGGTGTTCGATTTTCTGAGGCCAAAGTCATTGGAGAACTCAAGTCCTTTTGTATGAACATAGTTATGTAGAAGTCCTAAAGATTTAATTCGTTTCTCCAAATCACAATAGAAATTAAATTTCACAAAGTTTTCATGTTCTTTAAGAACTTTCCAAATTGTATTGAAATAAGGGGTGTCATTTTCTTTTCCTGATTCTGATTGATACCAACCTTGAACAAGTTTATGTCCTTCATCACTAATGTTGTAATAGACAGATAAAATCCCGACTTCAAGTACAGACCTTAAAGAAGTCATCGCCTGTTTGTAAAGCCCTTGTTTACATAGCAGAAATGAAATTTGAAGTTCTTCATATGATTCAGAATATGGGAAATAATGCCCTGACCAATAATTTTCTGTTGTTTGTGGAATTGAATTCCCAATTGAATGATACGACCATAGTAAACTGAATAATTCCTTTTCAAGATCATTGTTCTTTTTGAGAAACACCTCAGTTTCTTTTAAAACTTTTTCTATATCCTCAGGATTATACGTTAATGGTAGCATTTATTTCTTTTTGCATTACTGCCAACTTCTTATATCCACACCAAATCTACCGCTTATCCTAAAAACAGCAGTGGGATAACACCCTGTCTAATTGTGTTTATCATCCCGTTCTTCGTTGGCCGGTTTTTTGTTTTTGGTAAAAAAGAGGCAGGTCTGTTTTTAGGTGTGGTTCATTTGTTTTGGCTTACAGCCCGTAAAGGTAAAAAGAAAACCCGGAAAACAAAACTTCCTGAAAAACCCGGTCTTTTCCGTTAAAACTTGTTAAAATGGCTTTTACCAAAAAAGGTTTTCTGAGAATACCGGATTTTTGATATTTTTGCATAAACTTTAAATCTTCTCCATGGCCATGGAAAATGAAAAATTTTTAGGTGAAGGGCTTACCTACGATGATGTGCTTCTTATTCCTGCTCATTCGGTAATTTTACCAAGAGAAACTGATCTCACCACACGATTTTCGAGGAACATTGAATTAAAAATTCCTATTGTTTCGGCAGCCATGGATACGGTTACCGAGTCGCCAATGGCCATAGCCATGGCCCAGGAAGGTGGTATAGGGGTGCTCCATAAAAATATGAGTATCGAAAAACAGGCTACTGAAGTAAAAAAAGTAAAACGGGCGGAAAACGGAATGATTCTGAACCCGGTTACTTTGAGCGCTAATGCCCGCGTGGTGGATGCGCTGAACATGATGCGCGAATACAGCATCGGAGGTATCCCGGTGGTAGACAAAAAGAGCAAACTGGTGGGCATCGTTACTAACCGCGACCTCCGCTTTGAAAGAAACATGGAAAAGCCCATCCGGGAAGTAATGACAAAGGAAAACCTGATAACTACTACCGAGTTCACCAATTTTGAGGAGGCTGCACAGATACTGCAGGAGTTCAAAATTGAGAAGCTTCCGGTGGTGGACAACGATTTTAAGCTGGTCGGACTCATCACCTATAAAGATATCATAAAAATAGAGGCGCATCCCAACAGTTGTAAAGACAGTCGTGGGCGGTTGCGGGTGGCTGCCGCCGTGGGCATAGCTACGGACACCATGCAACGTGTGGCAGCGTTGGTGGATGCCGGCGTAGATGCCATTGTTGTGGACACGGCTCACGGACACTCGGAGGGCGTCCTTAAAATGGCTAAAAAAGTCAGGAAAAAATATTCGGAAATTGATTTGGTGGTTGGTAATGTGGCCACACGCGAAGCGGCACTGGACTTGCTGGCAGCAGGTATCGACGCCATAAAAGTGGGCATTGGTCCCGGTTCTATTTGTACCACACGCATTGTTACCGGCGTGGGCGTTCCGCAACTTACGGCTGTGTACAATGTTGCCAGAGCATTAAAAGATTCCGGCGTCCCGGTCATTGCCGACGGAGGCATCCGCTATACGGGTGACATTGTAAAAGCTATGGCTGCCGGTGCTGACAGCATCATGGCCGGCTCGCTGTTTGCAGGCGTGGATGAATCGCCGGGAGAAGCCATTATTTTCGATGGCCGGAAATACAAATCCTATCGCGGCATGGGCTCGGTGGAAGCCATGCAGCAAGGCTCCAAAGACCGTTATTTCCAGGATACCGAGGATGACATCACAAAGCTTGTGCCCGAAGGTATTGAGGGACGCGTCCCTTACAAAGGTACACTTTCGGAAGTCATTTTACAAATGGTGGGCGGACTGCGTGCCGGGATGGGTTATACCGGATCGCGCAACATCAGTGATTTGCAAAAGGCAAAATTCATAAAAATTACCGCTGCGGGCGTGGCCGAAAGTCATCCGCACGACATTACCATTACCCGCGAAGCGCCCAATTACAGTAGAAAAGGATAAATAATCTAATTTTAAATATGAAAAAAGCCTGGTTTTTTGCAGCTTTTATTTTCTTTGCTGTCAACGTTCATGCACAGAAAGGTCTAATGAAAAAAGGACTGCTCAACATTGACGGGCAAAAAATCACCGCCGGTGAATTTTTGAACGTCTATAATAAAAACAGCATAGGAGGCAAAGATACCACCAGCCTGCAGGATTACCTTCAACTTTATATCAATTTCAGACTGAAAGTGTTAGAAGCCGAAAACCTGAAAATGGATACTATTGCCGCTTTTAAAAAAGAGCTGAAAGGTTACCGCAGACAACTTGTCCGACATTATTTTACGGATGAAAAAGTAATGAATTCGCTTGTGAAAGAGGCCTATAACCGGATGCAATACGATGTGCGTGTCAGCCATATTCTTATTCGCGTCAGCCCGGATGCCAGTCCCGCCGACACACTGAAAGCATGGAATAAAATCAAAAAAATCCGTTCGGAGATTATGAACGGTCTGGATTTTGGCGAAGCAGCCGTGAAATATTCGGAGGATCCTTTAGCAAGAAGCCGGAAAGCCATTCCAGGAAAACAACGCGGATACCGGGGCAACCGTGGTGACCTTGGCTACTTTTCTGTTTTCAATATGGTTTATCCTCTTGAAACAACTGCTTACTCCACTCCCGTGGGAAGTGTGTCAAAACCTGTCCGCACCCGCTACGGTTATCATTTAATAAAAGTAACCGATAAGCAACCGGCTATGGGTGTTGCCGGGGTGGAACATATTTTTGTTGCACTGAAACCGGGTTTCACTCCTGCCGATTCGGCGGCCAAAGCCGAAAAAATTCAAAATATTTACCGGATAATTAAAGAAGGTATGCCGTTTGAAGAGGCGGCCAAAAAATATTCGGAAGACCGTGGCTCTGCCAGCAACGGCGGCAAGCTGCCTAAATTTTCTTCCGAACGTATTGTCCCGCAGTTTGTTTCACAAATTGATAAGCTGCGACCCGGACAAATTTCCAAACCTTTCCAGACCATTTACGGCTTTCATATCATTAAACTCCTCAGCCAAAAGCAACCGGGGACTTTCAAACAGGAACAATCCATGCTGAAAGAGCGTGTTGCGAGAGACCAGCGTGCGGAGAAAAGTAAAGAAGCTGTTTTGACAAAAATTAAAAAGGATAACGACTTTAGAATTTATGCCGATGCCAAACAAGCTTTGTTTAATGCTATGGATTCTTCGGTGACGAAAGGGGGGCAATTCGAGGCTGACAGTCTGCCGGGTGTATGGAACAATGCCATTATGGAAATTGGTAAAAAAGACCCGAAAGTATATACCCAGCAGGATTTTGCCCGTTTTGTTGAAAAACATCTGCAGGGCAGGGCCTATCAGGATAAATCCGTGATGATGAATCATTTGTTCAAACGATTTGTTGATGAGAACTCTCTTCGTTATGAAAATGAACATCTCGAAGATTTTTATCCGGATTTTAAAGCACTCATGGCCGAATACCACGATGGGATTCTGCTTTTTAACCTGACAGATAAATTGGTTTGGTCGGAAGCCATGAAAGACACGCTGGGATTACAGGCTTTTTACAGAAGCCATCAGCAGCAGTATAAACATGGCCGGGAAATCGAAGCTATCATTTTTTCGTACCCGAAACAGTCTCTAAGCCAGATGGAAGCCCTCATGGAGCAATACAAAGACAAAGCAAAGCTTCTACAGACCATTCGGCATGACAAAGTAGCAGGGATAAAAGGGTTGAAGGCCGACAGCGGAACTTTTCAAAAAGGCGAAAGCAGAGTACTTGACCGGGTATCCTGGAAAACAGGATTTTCCAAACCGGTACCTTCGGAAGCGGGAAACAAAGTCAGCCTGGTTTTTATCAAAAAAATTATTCCGCCGGGCATTATGGCTTTTGACCATGCCCGCGGATTTGTTATCTCTGACTATCAGGATTATTTAGATAAACAATGGGTACAGCAACTCAGAAGGAAATATCCTGTGCATATCAAAGCAAAAGTTTTGCATAAACTGATAAAATTATTACGCAAAAAGAAATCTTAATGCAGCGCCGACCAAATATCTTTTCCCGAAAGGAAGAAACCGGCTTTCACGGTAGGTTTGTGATGATCCTGTTTTTGGCTCTCCTCGCCGGTATCGGGCTGGCGGGTTGTAAAAACAAAGATAAATCAGACAATTTTCCGCTGGCACGTGTCGGCGATAAATATCTGTATGTTAACGATTTAAAAGAGTTAATCCCCAAAGGCGTTTCAGTGCGCGACAGCCTGCTTTTTTATCAAAGCTATATCAACAAGTGGGTACACACCCAACTACTCCTTCGTCAAGCCGAAAAAAATCTACCCGAGGAAAAACTAAATTTCAAAAAACGGCTTGAAGAGTACCGTAACTCGTTGATTATATATCAGTACGAAACGGAATACGTAATACAAAATATGGATACCGTTGTAACTGGCAAACAAATTGACGACTATTACAAAAGTCATCTGAAAGATTTTCAGTTGAAAGAAAATATTGTAAAGACCATTTACGCCATTATAGACCGGAAGCGGGAAGACAGCCCTCAATTAGAAAAGGTTTTCTGGAGAATGTTTCATTTGCCCGATAGTATTTTACTGGATTCGCTGGAAAATTATGCTCCTGTCATGGCCGAATTTTTTTCGACAGACACAAACAACTGGATTCCGTTTAATCAATTGTTGAAAGTGATTCCTATTGAAACCTATAATCAGGGTATTTATCTCAAAAATCACCGAATTATCCGGTTAAAGGACGAGAGCAAGATTTATCTGCTTAAATTTGTCAACTTTAAAATTAAAGATGATATTTCTCCCGAAGAGATGGAAGCAAATTTTATCCGGCAAATAATTTTAAATCAGCGCAAAACAGAAATGATTAATCAATTGAGGGCAGGTATCTTTAAGCATGCCACAAAACAAAAAGAATTTGAAATCTATTAACATGACAAAAAACCCGATAAAACCAAATCGTATTATTACTAACAGCCTTTGGGCTCTGCTTGTTTTCATCCTGTTTATTGCCGTTCTGCCAACAGCAACAGCCCAGAAAAGCGACAGTACGGGTATCCCTAAGGGAAAAATTCTTGACCAGGTGGTTGGCGTGGTCGGCAACACACTGATACTGGAATCCGATATTGAAAATCAGTATTTAAATTACAGACTGAGGGGTTCCATCGAAGGTACCGAAAAGGACATGAAATGTCAGATTCTGGAAAGTCTGCTCTATCAGAAACTTATGGTTGCCCAGTCCGAAGTTGACAGTATTCAGGTTGATAAAATACAGGTGAATGCAGAATTGGAGAGAAGGCTTTCGGGCTTTATTAACCAGTTTGGAAGTCAGGAAAAGTTAGAAAAATATTATGGGAAATCCTTGTCCGAGATTAAATCGGAAATCCGTAATATTGTCAAAGACCAGATGCTGGCCCAGCAGGTACAGCAGAAGATTATCAGCAATATTACCGTAACTCCTTCCGAAATAAAAGCCTTTTACAAATCAATGCCAAGAGACAGTATTCCTATGATAAAGACAGTGTATATCATCCGGCAAATTGTCAGGAAACCGCCTGTAAATGTGGAAGAAATACTACGGGTAAAGAAAGAATTGCTGGAGTTGCGTAAACGTATATTGGGCGGGGAGAGTTTCTCTACGCTTGCCATCCTGTATTCGGAAGACCCCGGCTCTGCCAAAAACGGTGGTGAATTGGGTTTTTATGGTCGGGGACAGCTCTATCCGGCTTTCGAGGCTGCAGCCTATAAATTAAAACCCGGAGAGATATCGGGTATAGTGAAGACAAAAGCCGGTTATCATATCATTCAGATGATTGCACGTAAAGGAGATTACATTAATGTACGCCATATTTTGCTTGTGCCTAAAGTTTCCATTCAGGATTTGCAAAAGGCCAGGATGAAATTAGATACTGTTGTTAAAGAGATTCGTTCCGATTCCATAACCTTCGGTAAAGCGGTAGAAAAGTATTCACAAGGTAAGGGTAGAAATAGCGGCGGTTATCTGCTGAATCCGCAAACAGGAAGTATCGAATTTGAAGGAGAGCAGCTTGCTCCGCAGGTTTCATTTATAGTTAACAAGCTTAATCCGGGGCAAATTTCCAATCCTGTGCCGTTTAAAACGGATGACCAGAAGGATGCTTATCGTCTCCTGTATCTTGAAAAACGGGTTCCGCCTCACAAAGCTAACCTCAAACAGGATTATGCCCGGGTTGAGAAGTGGGCTTTGCAGGATAAGCAGCAAAAAGCCATCGATACCTGGATAAATGAAAAAGCAAAAAATACTTTTGTACGAATAAATCCGGTGTTCCGGGGTTGCCCTTTCAGTCACCAATGGTTGCACGAGCAGCAAAAGTAAAGGAATCATCTGCATGACAACAGGCTAACCCTGAGCTATGAAATTACAGACAGCAGCCAACACTTCCCCGGATAATCAAAATGGGATGACGAGTTGCATGAATCAGCGCCAGCGACGTGCCTTCACTATGCCCGCGCAGATAATATTTTTCAGTGAAAAATGTTGGATAAGATGCGCCGGTAGTTTTGCTTCTTTGTGGATATAATCCGGTCCGTATTTTTCGGTAAGAGGTGAAGATTTCCCGTATCCCGGCCGGTCATAAAACAAAACAGGCAGATTGCATTCCCTGATAAATTTTTCCGGAAAATCTTTCCACCGGTTCACCGAACCGGGTCCTTCGTGAGAAAAATCACTACCGGTTTTTTTGTTATTCCAATGTCCTTCCGGAATCAGTTTTCGTGTAAATAGTCGGATACCGTACAATTCTACAAATTCATCCTCAATAACCATGTTCTGAAATTAATTATTGTCTTTCACAAACAAAATCAGGACAGAGGCTAAAAACATGGAAATACCACCAATAATCAAGGCATAAATAGCTTCGCTGTGGAAAAACTTTTCTAAAAAGAAGCCCAAAATAGCTGCTGCTACAATTTGTGGAATTACAATGAAATAGTTGAAAATTCCCATATAAATTCCCATTTTGTCGTGGGGCAAGGCATTGGTGAGAATGGCGTAAGGAATTGACAAAATGCTGGCCCAGGCGACGCCGATGCCCAACATAGAAATAATCAGCAGATACTGGTCGTGGATAAAATAGATGGAAAAAAGTCCCAATCCCCCGAGAAGCAGCGAGATGGCATGAGCTGACTTTCTGCTGGTGGCTTTGGCGAGCGGTGTGAGGAACCAGGCTACAATGGCAGCAAACCCATTGTAAACGGCAAACAGGATGGAGACCCAGTCTGCACCGTTGTTGTAAGCTGCCGAAGCGGTGTTGGTTGTATGAAATACATATTCCGTAACTGCCGGAGTGGTATATATCCACATGGAAAAAAGAGCAAACCAGCTAAAGAACTGTACGAAAGCAAGCTGCAGCATTGTTTTGGGCATATTAAACATGTCGTTCATAATCTCCACAAGAGCGGTCTGGTTTTTGCCTTTGAGCTGCATAACACCGGAGATAAGCATTAAAATTCCCAATGCCAGCAAGCCTAAGGAAAGTACATACAAATCTTTGGTAAGTCCCGCTTCATAAAACCAAAAGGTTAGCAAAGCTCCAAAGATGAGCCAGAGGAGTCCGTTGCGGGTTTGCTTTTCCCCCTTTTCCCGGTGATTGATAATAACCGATGCTGTAGTAACGCTGGTGTGCTTACGTTCTTCTTCCTCCGCATCAAATGCAGTTAGTTGTTCGGGCGGATATTCTTTAGTGGTAATGATAGTCCACAATACCGCTGTGAAATAAACGGCACCACCAATATAAAACGCCCATTTTACCGAGGGAGGAATAACACCTTCGGGTGCTGTATTGCTGATGTGCAGCCAGTTGGTCATTACCCAGGGAAGTACGCTGGCAATTACGGCTCCCGTCCCGATAAAGAAGCTCTGCATAGCAAAGCCCTGCGTGCGTTGTTCCTGGGGTAGCATGTCGCCTACAAAAGCACGAAAAGGTTCCATGGAAATATTGATGGAGGCATCCAGAATCCAAAGCATGCCGGCAGCCATCCACAGCATGTTCGAGTTGGGCATGATGAGTAGCGCCAGCGATGCCAGCAGGGCTCCGGCCAGAAAATAGGGTCTTCGTCTGCCGAGGCGGGACCAGGTTTTATCGCTGTAATGCCCGATGATAGGCTGAATAATAAGCCCCGTTACCGGAGCGGCCACCCACAGGATGGAGAGGTTACCGATATCTGCACCGAGCGTCTGAAAAATCCGGCTTACATTGGCATTTTGCAAAGCAAAGCCAAATTGTATTCCGAAGAATCCGACACTCATATTCCAAATTTGCCAAAAGCTGAGATGCGGTTTTCTTGCCATAACGAAATTTTTAGAAAGCCCGAAAATACGGTAATTCCGTGAAACGGCAAAACGAAGCGAAGACAAGAACAACAGAACCATTCCCTGAAATATATCGGGATACTTTTTTACTGCAAAAGATGCATTTCAATCGTTTGCGGTAGTGCTTATTTTGGGTAATTTGCCGAAGTTTTTCATGGAAACTGTATTTCTCCCAACAAGAAAACAGTGACTAAATATCGGAGGGAAAAAGCACCCGACAGTTTTTCCTCCTGGCAAAAACCTTTACTTCGTACAAACCAATAGCTTCACAATGTCGGAAAAAAGATTTTTTTCGTCTATTACATGCAATCCTGATTGTTGTAATGTCAGCTTTGTCTTCCTCACCATGCTTGTTCCGATTAGTGGGATGCTAATACCACTCATTGCGTACAGCATCAGGTTGTTGTACCACCTGGTGCTCCTCATGTGCTCCAGAAAAATCATCTTTCCACCGGGCTTAAGCACCCGCTTAACTTCTTTCACTCCACCCATTGGATCCGGCACTGTGCAGAAGACACAAGTTGAAACCACAAAATCAAAACGGTCATTGGGAAAATCTAAATTAGTAACATCCATTTGCAAAAGTTTCACATCTTTTTCCGGGAAGCCTTTTGCCTTTTCACGTGCTTTATCCAACATGCCTTTGCTAAAATCTATGCCCACAACATGTATGTCCTTTCCGTAGTATGGAATATTTTTCCCTGTGCCGATGCCAACTTCCAGAACCGTCGATCCGGATGGGATCAATTGAAAAACCATTTCTCTCCATTTTGCAAATTTATTCTTCTCCATGGAGCCTTCAAACCGGTCGTAAAATTTTGAATACCTGTCGTATTTTTTATATGTTTCCATTTTTATTCCCCTCAAATCTGCAACCGTTTATTAATACTGCATTTAAGCTGCAGATGTAACTTTTTGTTTATGTCTTGATTCAGCAAATTTATTAAAAAATCTATAGGAAAAAAATATCCGGGATTATTATTTTCTGATTTCCGGCATAGGGTGTAGAAACATTTTGCTGTCGGGATGCTGCGGGTCGAAGAGTAAAAATTTGATCTCTCCCCGGTTGTCACGCAGCTTTCGGGACATATGCCGGTTCGTTGGATTATGTTGTCCCATAGGTTTTTGTGAAAGCCTTTGGTTGGGTCTGTTTTGCCTGATTATGTTGCGGATATGCTGTTTCCATTGTGGCATTTGCAATCTGATGAAAGCCAGTTTTTTTTGTAATTCGCCGTAATGGTCCAGAACAATCTGCCGGAGAGCAATTCTGCTTTTATCCATTTGCTGCCACATGGCAAGGCGGACAGAGTCATTCATGGTCGTCTTGGCGTTACCGTGCATTTGCTGTAATTTGGCTTTCCGGGTCTGCATTTGCTGTCTGGCTTTGGCAATAATTTTTTTTTCGCGTCTGCTGAGGACTTTGTCAAAAGCTTTTCTCTCTTTGCTGATAACAGGAAAAATATTCTTGTAAGCATAAGCTTTTACTTTGGCTCTGATTTCGGGGTTGCGCGTGGCCATCATGCCATGATTTCGTCCACCCGTTCTTCCCATATGCCGGTTTCCTTTCATCATGCGATGCATCATCATGCCGTTCATCTGGTTTCCATCCATCAATAATCCCAGCGCCGGGTCACTCAGCTTTTGGAACATAGGGTGCGGCCGGTTTCCCATGCCTTGTCCGTGACCTGTTTGTCTGCCCATACCAGAACGCATACCTTGCATTTCGGCCTTCCATTTTGCCATTTCGGTTTCGATAGCTTTTTTGTAGGCCTCCGCTTCTTTCGGGTGGGCATCTGTCAACTTACGGACTTTGGCTACAATGGCGCTGAAAGCCTGCTTGCGGCTGGCTCTTTCCTGCCGGTTAGAATTCCCATGCATATTTTTCCTGATTTGCGATCCCTGTTTCCGGAAAGTTGCGAACTCCTGCCGGATACTTTCTAAGGTTTTCTTTTCAGAAGTTGATAAAACCTTTTCAAACTTTGCCTGTTGCTGTTTAACAAAAGGCAACACGGTCTTTTGAAAACAGACTTTCATTTGTTTGCTGTTCTGCTGTGATTGCTGTGCTTTTACCATTCCAGTGCCGGCAAACAGTAATGCCAAAATCATGATTCCTAATTTTTTCATCTTTTTTAGAATTTTAATTGTTTGCCCGTTTGACAACAACAGCAAGCATTTTATTTCAAAGAATTTACAGAATTCGACCAATGTAAGGAAAAAATAGACGAATGCAGGATGATTTACGACAAATTGGCGGGTTAGAGAGGGCTAATAATGAATCAAAAATCAAAATGATGTACCTTTGCCTGCACAAAAATAAAAATCATGAACACTTCAGTTGATGTCAGTTATTACCCGCTCAAGGTAGAATTTATACCTCCCATAAAAGATTTTATTGACCGTTTGCACGGCTATAAAGATTTGGTAGTTAAAACCAACGGTATGAGTACGCAGGTTTTCGGTGAATATTTTGAGGTAATGAAAGCCATTACCAACGAAATCCATAAAAGTTTCGCATTGCCTCATTCGGTGTTTATCCTGAAAATTATCAACGCCGGTCTGAACCATGTTGTAAAAGAGTAACAATGGATTTTAGTTATTATTTACAGCTGCTCTACCAAAATATCCTGGATTCTTCATGGATGGAGATTGTGGCGGCAAGTTTTGGTATAATAAGCGTTTGGTATGCCAGAAAAGCTAATATTTTGGTTTATCCCACCGGCATAGTGAGTGTTTTGTTGTATGTTTATATCACTTTTAAGGCACAATTATATGCCGATATGGGCATCAATGCCTACTATTTCGTTTTCAGTGTTTACGGCTGGTTTATGTGGTCGCGTACGGATGAGAACAAAGAGGAGTTGCCGGTAACTTATTCCAACCGGAAAACCTGGCTCATCAGCATTGGCGTTTTCCTGATCTCGCTGGTGATTATCCAGGTATTGCTACGAATTTTCAAGGCCAATGATGTGGTTTACTGGTCCACTTTCGTGCCTTATACCGATACGTTTACAACCGCCGTGGCTATCCTCGGCATGTGGCTCATGGCTATTAAAAAAGTGGAAAACTGGCTGTTTTGGATTACTGCCGATGTGGTTTCCATACCGCTGTATCTTTACAAAGGGCTTGTTTTCACCAGCTTACAATTTCTAATTTTTCTTATTCTGGCGGTCATGGGTTACATTGAGTGGAAAAAACTGGTCAAAGAAAATACCGAATCGCATGTTTGGAAAAAACCAGCCGGAGAGAATACTAAAATACATGCTTAAAAGGATTTCCGTCACCGGCCCCGAATCAACGGGAAAAACAAGGCTTACCGAATGGCTGGCAGGGCATTATCAAACCCTGTGGGTTCCGGAATATGCTCGTGAATATCTCGAAAAATACGGCCCGGATTACACCTTGGAGGATGTGGTTGCTATTGCTCACGGACAGTTAAAGCGGGAGAACAAAGCAGCCGAAAATACCCGGAAAATACTGTTTTGTGATACCGGCCTGTTAGTAACAAAAATTTGGTGTGAGGTGGTTTTTGGTCTTTGTCCCGAATGGATTGAGCAGCAATTTCGTACGCATCAATATGATTTGTATCTGCTTTGTTATCCGGATATTCCGTGGGAGCCCGATCCTTTGCGTGAAAATCCGGACAACCGAAAAGAACTTTTTGAACTTTACCTTAAAACACTAAAAGATGACAAATTTCCTTTTCAAGTGGTAAAGGGTTTGGGTAACGTACGTTTTGAAAATGCACGTACCTTTGTGGATGAAATCCTGAATGCATGAAGCCTTCTGTCAAACCTTTGCATATACTGAACCTCGCCCGGTGGTACCCCAACCGGACCGATCCCATGCCCGGCCTTTTTATTCAGCAGCATGCCGAAGCTGCAGCCCGTTTTGCGGAAGTTGCGCTGGTTTATGTGCATGGCGTGGAGGCGGAGGCTTCAGCTTCGTTGTACGAAATTGATTATGAGGAGAAAGCAGGGGTTCGCACCGCACGGGTTTACTATCGTTTGCCCCGTTTGCACATTCCGTTTATTTCCCCTGCGATTGGTCTTTGGCGATTTTTTAAGGCCAACAACAAAGGCATCAGAAGGGTGAAATTGGCCGATGAAAAATTTGATATTATTCATGTTCATGTGCTGACCCGCCTCGGTGTTTTAGCACTGTTTGACAAATGGTTCCACGGTACGCCTTATGTCATCACCGAGCACTGGACCCGCTATCTTGATTTAAGAGATTTTACAGGCTTCTTCAGAAAACAGCTTACGCGAATGGTGGTGAGACAGGCAACAGTAGTTACCACTGTCTCCAATGATCTGACACGGGCAATGATAAATCACGGATTGCAAAATTCCGATTATCGTGTGATCCACAACGTGGTGGATACGGCATTTTTTAAGGTAACGATAGCAGAGCGGATGCCAAAACAGGAAACAGGCCTAAAGGAGTTGGTGCATGTGAGTTGTTTTACCGATGTGCACAAAAACATCAGTGGACTGCTGCGGGTGATAAAAAAACTCTCTGAAAACCGCAACGACTTTCATTTTACCCTCGTGGGAGAAGGCGAAGATTTGAGGAAGATAAAAAATTATGCCCACACGCTGGCAATCCCCGAAAAGGTACTGGCTTTCACCGGGCTACTCGAAGGCAAAATATTGGCTGAGACTATGGCAAAAGCAGATGCACTGGTTATTTTTAGCAATTACGAAAATATGCCCGTGGTTATCAACGAAAGTTTTGTGCTGGGTATACCGGTTTTTTCTACAGATGTGGGCGGAATTTCGGAAATGGTAAACAACAGCAACGGACGGCTGGTACCCAAAGGCGATGAAACAGCTTTGTTTGATGTGCTGGATGATTTTATTGTGGGAAAAATCAGTTTTCAAAAGGAGCAAATTCAGGCTTACTCCGGGAAACATTTCTCGCCTGATGCTGTAGGTAAAATGCTGTTGAACATTTATGAAGAAGCGCTGAGAAAAAACTGATTATGAATCTTGAAGAAGCAATAACAAAAACGGCAAAAGTTCTCGGAACCACTTTCTCCTGCACTGGCGCATATTTGCAATGCGTGCCCACGAAACATTGCTCAAGTAAAAACAGAATTATTTTGGTTACAAAGGCACGCGAAACATTCGCGCGCCAGTGTGTGACACTTATCCGCACTCACGGAACCCGGTGTCCCAGTCCCGCTTCATAAATTTCAAACCATTCTTCGGTGGAGAGGGAAATTTCTGTGGCTTTTAAGGCCTCGGCTATCCGTTCAATTTTTCCGGTACCGAGAACAGGAATAATGCCGGACGGATGTTTTAGCAACCAGGCATAGATGAGTGGGCTAAGATTTTCGAATTCTTTTCGTTTCGCCAGTTCCTTTAGTTTGTTATGTATCCGGTAACTTTTTTCATCATTAGGATAAAGTAACTTACCCTGTGCCAACGGCGACCAGGCCATGGGATGAATATCTTTTTGCAGGAAATAAGCCATATTCCCGTTTTGGAAATGTTCCAGTTGCCTGGGTGAAATTTCCACCTGATTGGTTACCAGCGGAAACCGGAGATGCGCTTGCAGCATATCAAAATCGGAAGATGTAAAATTGGAAACACCAAAATGAAGCGCTTTTCCCGATTGATGTAAATCTTCAAAAGCGCGGGTTGTTTCTGCCGGATTCATCAGCGGGTCGGGCCGGTGAATGAGCAGCAGATCGATGTAATCGGTATGAAAATTTCTCAGCGACTGTTCCACACTGTTTACAATGTGTTGGTATCCCGTATCATAATGATTAACTTTTCTTTCGGGAAATTTCGGAGAAACTACCTTAATACCACATTTGGTGATCAGTTGCATTTTATGCCTTAAAGCCGGTTTCTGTTTCAAAGCTTCGCCAAACAGCACTTCGCAGGAATAATCTCCGTAAATATCAGCATGATCAAAAGTTGTAATACCGAGGGATAGTACCTTCTCTATAAATTTGAGCAGTTCATCTGTGGATATTTTCCACTTTTTCAGCCGCCAGAAACCCAACGCAAACCGGGAAATTTCCAGCGTGGGAGAAAGTTTTATTTTTTCCATTTTTTGAAGCTTAGATTAAGCAAAGATAGGGGATTTACCGGGGAGTATGGGATTATCAATGCAACAAACCCGGATGAGTTGTACTTTTTTATTTCAGAAAAGATTTACAAAACTCCCAACCATACAAAGCCGTAAGGTTCCAGAATAAAAGTCTGATTCTCTTCGCTATAAGCAAAGCCGCTGAGGTTCAATACAAAGACATGATTATCGGGTAGCGGATGTTTGACTTCCACCGTTTTGCCGGAAAGGTTGTTCAGTATTAGAATATTTTCGCCGGAGGTGGAGCGCAGATAAGCCAATACCTGCTCCAGCTGCTTGCCATCGACATCCTGTGCATCTATGAATTTTGTAGTTCCACGGCCAAAGGCTGTATGTTCTTTCCGGGTATTCAGTAACGACTTAATCATTTGATAAACACGTGCATGGAAATTTTCAGAATCTTTTAAATCGGTCTCTAATTTTTTCCAGTCAATCCGACCGCGCACCAGAAAACGTGTGTCATCCTTTCCGTTCAGCTTGATTTGTTCGTGGTAATAGTCTTCGTCGTTCAGCTTCCCGAATTCATCACCGTAATAAACCACCGGACTGCCGGTAATGGTGAGCATAAGAGAATAAGCCAGTCCGATTTTGCGGACATCCTGCTGGAAAAGCTCCGACAACCGCGCCGAAATACCTTCGCCCACGCGAAAATCCCATTCGGGTTTGTGGCAATAGTTTTCGTGAATATATTTCCTGTCTTCTTCGCTCACATATACCAATTCCAGACTCAGCTCGTCATGTACCCGCAAAAAGGTCAGCCACTGGCCAATAACCGGTAACTCCGGCGTTACTTCCGGGCTAAGCGTATGCCGCACCGGCTGGCTGTTTTCCATGGCAATGGCTTTAAACATCATGGGCATCAAAGGGAAATGATAGGCTGCATGGCACTCATCGCCTTCGCCCATGTATTTCACCACCTCTTTAGGTTTTTGGCAGGCTTCGGCCAGCAGCAGAGAGCCGGGTTGCACATAATCCAGGACAGCCCGAAAAAACTTCACAACCGTATGGGTTTTCGGCCGGTTTTCGCAGTCGGTACCCTCCTCTTTCCAAAGATAAGGAATGGCATCGGCACGGAATCCATCCACGCCCATACTCTGCCAGTACAGCAGGTTTTTCGACATGGTCAGCAATACATCCGGATTTTTATAATTCAAGTCGGGCTGGAAGCTGAAAAACCGGTGAAAATAGTACCAGTCGCCGAGCGATTCCCAGTTGCTGTCTTCGATACCTTTAAAAAGCAGCCGGGCTTTGTCGTAAAGCCCGGTATCTTTGCTCCAGATGAAATAATTGCGGAAAGGATTGTCCTCCGATTTTTTGGCTTCGAGGAACCAGGGATGCGTATCGGAAACATGGTTGATGGCCACATCAAAAATCACACGAATGTCTCTGGCATGAGCTTCCTTCAACAAATTTCCGAAAATTCTGACCTGTTCCTCTTTATCAAACCCTTCCGGCAAACCAAGCAAATCGGCCCGGATACGGTCATAATTTCTAATATCAAAACCTGCATCCCGCATGGGAGAATCCAGAATGGGCAACAACCACAAGCAGTTTACGCCGAGGTCTTCGAGGTAATCCAGTTTGTCGATAAGTCCGGAAAAATCCTTGTTAAATAAATCCACATACAGCGAATAGATAACCGCATCTTTGTACCAGTCATCGTTGTCGTCGCGCCTGCCCGAAATATTTTTCTCTATTTCTGAAAGGAAAACATCTAATTTATCTATATCACTTTCAGGATAAAGCTCCTGCCACAGGTTATATAAACGTTCTTTGTCCGGCATAATTCAGGATTCAGGATAAATAATGTCCGGCAAAAGTAAGGAAATAGCCCGGCGAAATCAGCAATTCATCAAGCTGCTTCCTTCCTGCAGGGAGATGAGAGTTTCTCATCGCTCTCTTTTCCATATTTCAAACGTTTGTTGTTAGCGATTATCGATAAAAACATCCTGCCATTTGTGCCTTCGTGGCAAAAAACAGGTCCCCCATAAATATCTATACTCATCCGCCATCGTTTGCAAAACAATATATATCGTAATAACAGACAGCCCTTGAACAAATAATCCGGGATTCCTTTCCCATAACAGCGTCTGCTTTTCTATTTATCTTATTTTTGAACTTCCAATATCAAAATAATAAATTGTATGAGAATCAAAACACTACTGCTGGCCTTATTGCTTTCGCTGGGAAGTACTTTTTCCTATGCCCAAAAAATCAATGTAAAACGTGTGGATCCGCCCTCGTGGTGGACAGGCATGCACGACCATAACCTTCAACTGCTGGTTTACGGCCCGCGTATTTCGGAAACCCGTCCGGTAATCAACTACCCGGGGGTGCAACTTGAACAAACCATTCACGTAAAAAGTCCGGATTACCTCTTTTTGGATTTGGTAATTTCTTCTGCAACCCGGCCCGGAGCTTTTATCATTCATTTCAAAAAAGGGAAAAAAGATGTCGTACAATATGCTTACACACTCAGCAAAAGAGATAAGAATCCTAAACTCCATCAGGGTTTTGACAATTCGGATGTGATTTATCTGCTTATGCCCGACCGGTTTGCCAATGGCGATACCACCAACGACAACATACCCGGCATGCTGGAAAAAGCCAACGTTAAAAACCCAAACGGCCGGCACGGCGGAGATATTAAAGGAATTGAAGATCATCTGGGTTATTTGAAAAATCTCGGCATTACTACCATCTGGAGTACGCCGCTGATGGAAGATAATATGCCGAAGTACTCCTATCACGGTTATGCTCAGACGGATTACTATAAAGTAGATCCGCGTTTCGGTACTAACCGCGATTACCGGAACATGGTACAGGAAGCCCACAAAAAAGGGCTGAAAGTAATTCAGGATATGGTTTTCAACCATAGTGGCATCAACTATTTCTGGAAAGGCGACCTGCCCACTCCCGACTGGTATAACCAATGGCCGAAATTTACCCGTTCCAATTATCACGGCGGGGTAGTTTCCGATCCGCATGCCTCGCAATACGATTACCATCACATGGTAGCCGGCTGGTTCGACACCAGTATGGCCGACCTGAACCAGGATAATCCTTTGGTAGCTAATTATTTAATTCAGAACAGCATTTGGTGGATTGAGTATGCCGGATTGGACGGCATCCGGCAGGACACCTATCCTTATCCGTACAAAGATTTTATGGCCAAGTGGATGCAGCGAATACTGCAAGAGTATCCCCACTTTAATGTGGTGGGCGAAACCTGGTTTTCCTATCCGGCCACGGTGGCTTACTGGCTCGAAAACAACCGCAATGCCGATGGATATCATTCACATCTGACTAATGTGTTCGACTTCCCGCTGATGATGGCCATCAACAAGGCTTTTAATGAAAAACCCGGATGGGACACCGGGCTGGCACGTCTTTACGAGGTGATTTCGCAGGATTTCGTGTACAGCGACCCCATGAAACTGGGGATTTTTGCCGGTAACCACGACAGTAACCGCATCTTTTCAACGCTACACGAAAACATGAAAAAATGGAAAATGGTCATGGCTTTCCTGATGACTACCCGTGGCATTCCGGAGATTTACTACGGCACAGAAATTCTGATGACTGGCGAAAAATCAAAAGGCGATGGTAACCTGCGGAAAGATTTTCCCGGCGGCTGGCCCGGTGATAAAATGAACGCTTTTACGCCTCAGGGTAGAACGGCAGAGCAAAACGAAGCTTTCAATTATTTAAAAACACTGCTAAACTGGCGAAAAGACAACAAGACTGTGCAATATGGCAAACTGACGCACTATATCGTCGAAAACGGGGTATATGTCTATTTCCGCGCTTACAAAGGCCAAAAGGTGATGGTTTTGCTGAACAACAACGATAAGTCCGTAACAGTCAACATGGCACGTTTTGCCGAAGATTTAAAAGGATTTACCAAAGGTAAAACAGTTATGACCGGGAAGGTTCTTGGTCAGCTGAACAGCCTTTCTCTTCCTGCCAAATCGCCCATGATTGTGGAATTGGAGAGATAGTTTTTATTGCGAATAATTTAAGGCTACAAAAAAACATGCTACAAATAATAAGTTTCAAAAACAATTTATCAAAAGCCGGAAAAGTTATGTACCTGCGTGTTATTATGATTTTTCTTTTCTCCTTTCTGACAGGAAACGGGGCCTTTGCCCGGGCTGTGAAACTTATCCCGCCGGTAACAAAACAAGTACACTATATCTTCAACAGCAGAAAATACCTGAGTCATCAGCTTAAAAACGGCAAGCTGATTATCGAAACCGACCATGGCGCCATACAGGTACTTTTTTATTCACCAAAGATTGCCGAAATCAAAAATTTCAAAGCTTCACCCAACGTTCCCGACTCATCAGTGGCCATTGTTTTACTTCCCCAAAAGGGTATAGCTTCGCTGAAAAATACCAATAATGATTTGATTTTCAGCTCGGATAGTTTGCAGGTAGTGATTGACAAAAATCCGGTAAAAGTCCGTTTTGTATATCATGGCGACACGCTGTTAAAAGAAGCCCGGGGTTATTTTCACCGTTCGGACAATAACGGGTTGCAATTTGAAATGTCGCCCAAAGAGCATTTTTATGGTTTGGGAGAACGGGCGGTAAAAAATTTAAAAGGAAAACGTTTTGAACTTTTCAACCAGGCACATTACGGTTATAAAATCGGGACTCCCAACCTGAATTTTTCCATTCCGATGTTGCTCTCTTCAAGGAAATATCTGTTATTTTTCGATAACCATGAAAAGGGCTATGCCGACATAGGAAAAGTCCGGAAAAACCGACTGGAATTCGGCGCTATAGGCGGGCTAATGAAATATGTTTTTATTGCAGGCTATAGTTTTACAGACCTTTATCATTCTTACGGTGAACTCACCGGAACACAGCCTTTGCCACCACGCTGGGCATTGGGCAACCTGCAGTCGCGCATGGCTTACCGTACACAGAAAGAGACCGATTCCATCGTGAACCTGATGCGTGAAAAACATTTTCCCATCGATGCCATTATTCTGGACTTTTACTGGTTTGGCGACAGCATCAAAGGGACTATGGGGCGGTTGGACTGGTACAAACCAAACTGGCCGCATCCGAAACAAATGATAGAAAAATTCCGGAAAGAAGGGGTAAAAACCATCCTGATTACCGAGCCTTATATTCTGGACACAGTGAAAAACTTTTACATCGCCGACAGTCTCGGTATTCTTGCCACGGACAGTCTCGGAAAAACTTATATAAACAACAAATTTTATTTCGGTCACGGGGCGTTGATTGACATTTTCAAACCCAAAGCGCAACAGTGGTTCTGGGAACAATACCAAAAACAGATCAAGATAGGTGTTGCCGGCTGGTGGGGCGATTTGGGGGAACCAGAAAGCCATCCTTCCGACGAATACTGTGTGAATGGCAGCGCCTGGCAAATCCATAATGTGTATGCATTTTACTGGGAAAAGATGCTTTTCGACAATTACCGGAAAGACTATCCGCAGACACGACTTTTCGATTTGAACCGGGCGGGTTATGCCGGCTCGCAACGGCTGTCTGTTTTTCCCTGGTCGGGCGATGTAAGTCGCAGCTGGGGCGGTCTGCAGGCGCAGCTTCCTGTTATGATCAACATGAGCCTTAGCGGGATGCCGTTTATTCATGCCGATGCCGGCGGGTTTGCACAGGGAATAAAGGATAATGAACTTTACACCCGCTGGCTGCAATTTGCCAGTTTTTCCCCCATTCTGCGCCCACACGGATCGGGAATTCCTTCGGAGCCGGTGTTTTTCGATACGACCACCCAAAGGATTGTCCGCTATTTTATGGACGAGCGTTACCGGCTGCTGCCTTATCTTTACACTACCGTTTGGAAGGCACACAAAGATGGGACACCAATTATCCGGCCACTGTTTTTCGAGTTTCCAAACGACAGCACTACCTATTCGGTTATGAATGAATACTTGTGGGGCAGTGATTTTCTGGTGGCGCCCATTTTGCACGAGAAAGTGCAGCAACGCCGTCTGTATCTGCCCGAAGGTCTTTGGTACAACTGGTGGAACAACCGGAAATATGAAGGAGGACGGTGGATTACCGTCCCGGTGAAACTGCAAACTATTCCGGTTTTTGTTCGTGCCGGTGCTTTTATCCCTATGGTAAAAGCCGTTGAAAGCACCGATGATTACTCTTCCAAAGACCTGACTATCCGGTTTTATCCTGCACCTGCAGGCAAAAGCAGTGAGGGACAAATGTATGAAGATGATGGAAAGACTTTCGGCGCTTATGAAAAAGGCCGCTATGAATTGTTGCGGTTTCAAAATGTTTCGGGAAAAACTTTCCTTTTTTCCCGGACAGGCAAACAATATAAAGGGATGCCCCTGGTGAGGCATGTAAAATTTGAGATCATGACCGGACAAATACCGAAAAAAGCAGATTTTAAATTTATCGAAGGAAACCGGCCGCGAAAAATTCGTCATAAAAAGGCCGGAGACCAACAGTATTTGGGATGGTATTACGACAAGGATAAAAGATATATTGTCATCGATTTTGTGTGGCGCACCAAAACCGTTGGAATTATTATAAAATGACTGTCTCCGGAAATTTTTACCAGATTCTCAACCCCATGGTCTCCATCAAGCGATATTTATTCAAAGTAATTTTATAAAGACCGGCAACATAACTCAGCCGGGCACGGGTCAGCGAAGTCTCGGCATCTAACAACGACAGATTGGTAACATACCCGCTTTTGTATTGAACACGCGCCTGTTTCACCGCAGCTTGTGCACTTATAATTTCTTCTCTTGCCATTTTCATTTGCTTCTGACTCGACAAAAGTTCCGATGCGGCCTGTTGCACCTCACGGCTAACGGTTTTTCTCAATGCATCCAAATGATTTTGAGCCGCATGGACATTCCATGTTGCCGTTTCTACTTTTGCTTTTTTCATATATCCATCAAAAATCGGGATATTCGCTGCCAGCCCGAGAAGCCAGTTGCTACGCATTTTGTACAACGCATTCGGATATCCGTTTTTAATTCCGTAACTACCTATAGCGCTTAGTGTTGGCATTTTACTCAGCTTCGCAATATTTTTTTGAATATTGGCAGCCTGTTCCCCGATTTTTGCCAGTTTTATCTCTTCACTGTTTGCAAAAGCCACTGCGATTAATGAATCCAACGACATTTTTGGAACAGTTTTAGCAAATCCGCCTGTAAGATGAACACTTGTTTCATTATTAAGATTCAGCAATGATTTTAAGACAATTTCATTCTGGAGTAACAAATTATTAATGCTCACTTTTTGATTGTCAGTGGTCGTAACCCGCACGTGTGTGGTAAGTGTGTCAAGGCTAATAGCCGAGCCTGTTTCCACCAGCTTTTTGGCCGTAGCCAAATGGCGTAGCAAATCTTTCATCTGTTCATCTTTAACCTTTAAACTTTTCCGAAGAAACAGAACGGAGTAAAAAGCCTGTACCGTCCGGTATGCCAATTTGTTTTTTAGCAGATTAATCTTTTCCTGTTCTGCCAGCCTGTTGGATTTCAACAGGTTTATCCATTCGTTCCGGCGGTTAAAATCAAAAATAAGATACTTGACATCGATATGTTCGTTGAAGTTATTAGCAGGAGCCAGATTAAAACGTCCGCCGGGGCCAAAAGGGATGACAATGGAAGGGATGGGACCGATATAATTATAGGAAAGCGCCGCCGATATTTGCGGATATTTTGAACTTTCAGACTGTTGAATCCTGCCCTGTGCAGCTTTCACATAATCTTCCGCCTCACGCAACAAAGGCTGGTTGTTGGTAGCAAGGTTTATGGCCTTCGACAGCGAAAGAGAAACACTGGCAGCATGTTGCGCTATTGAAAATACCGGAACCAGGAGAAGAGCCGATAGTATGGAAAATAAAATTAATTTTTTCATTTGTTTGTGTTTTTTGCGTTAACGATGTTGTTTTTTTGTTTTTAACATAAACAACGGGACCGCCAGAGCCACAGTCAAAACGGCTCCGATAAAAAAATCATCACCTATTCCCTGTACAAAAGCCTGAGCAGCTACGTTTTTAATAATGAGCAGTTTAGCTTGTAATAGCGCTGTATATGGTGCTGCTCCGGCAGTATGGAGGGAAAAAGATTTCAGTCCTTTCATCACTTCCTGAAAAGCAGGAGAAGAAGTCTTTATTTGTTCTCCAAACATTTGCGTATGAAAAATTACCCTCCGCGAAAGAATCGTCCCGAGAACGGCAATTCCAAAACTGCCACCGATTTGACGAACGGTATTGTATAATCCCGATGCCTGAGCCAACTGCGGCTTGGGAATATCAAGAAGCGCAATGGTTGTCAACGGAGTAAAGATAAGCCCTAAACCCAGTCCCCGAAGATATAAAGGCAGCATAACCTGAGCATGAGTAGTTTGTAATGAAAAAAAGCTCAAAAGGTAAAGAGACAAAGACAATATCAACATTCCGAAAATAGCCGGTATTTTGGGATTCACGCGATCCGTTAGCTGACCGGCGAGAGGGGAAATAAAAGCCTGGAGTATGCCAACGGGAAAAAATACCAGCCCCGCCTGCAAAGCAGTATAGCCCAAAGAATTTTGTAAATAAATGGGGAGTAGAAATGCATTGCCGAAGAAAGCAATCCCAAAAACAAACATAATCAGCGAAGTCAGGCCGAAATTACGATTCTTAAATAGTTTTATGTTAACAATAGGATCCTTCGCAGTGGCTTCCACGAAAAAGAAGAGGATAAAACTCAAAGCGGAAATAAAAAGATTACTTATGATAAAGTTGGAAGACCATCCATCGGTATTCCAACTGGAATTTGCAGTAGCTACGGCCAGCAATAAGGTTGCCAGAGCAATTGTCATGGTGATAAAGCCAAAAAGGTCAAATTTGGTTACCTTTTCGGATTTATACTCCTTTTGTACGATCCACGCAACAAGCATCCCGAGAATACCCACCGGAATATTAATATCAAAAATAGAATGCCAGGAGAAATTATCCACAAGATAACCACCAATCATTGGGCCAAGCGACACCGATGCCGCTGCAGCAATGCCCCAAAACCCCAAGGCAGTTCCTCTTTGTTTTGGCGGAAAAGTACGGGTTACAATGGCCATTCCGACAGGCATCACAAAACCCGCTCCCATTCCCTGCACTAATCTGAAAAAGATTAACACATTCTCATTCCACGAAAGACTACACAGGAGCGAACCCAAAGTGAACAGGAAAAGTCCCAATAAATAGGTCTTTTTGTACCCAAAATGGTCTGCAATCCAGCCGGAAGAAGGCAATGCAATGGCAAAAACCAAAAAATAAGCTGTCATTACCCATTCAATCTGATCCACACTTACGCCGAAAACAGCCATCATCTTAGGAAAGGCCACACTAACAATGGTAGAGTCCAATACGGCCATAAAAGTACCAATCATCACACTGAACAATACCCACCATTTGTTAGGTTCAAATTCTTCCGAAATGCCTAAGCCCGTTATTGGGTTACCATATTTTGTGTCCTGCACCACCTTTTGCCCTGAGTTTAATTTCTACCGACATGCCGGGAAGCAAACCATATTTTAAAGAAGTCTTCCCCACCGGTTTTATGGAAATTTTTACCGAAATTCGCTGTGTAATCTTTGTAAAGTTTCCGGACGCATTAGCCGGAGGTATCAGCGAGAAAAGCGCAGCCGTATTACTCCCAATCTGAAAAATCCTCCCGGTAAACTTTGTGTCGGGATAAGCATCTACCTGAATATTTACGGTATCGCCCAAAGATATCTTATTTAAATCGGTTTCCTTAATCATAGCCGTTACCCAAATGTTTTTCAGATTATAAATGGTAAATACGGATTGCCCGGGAGCCACCACGTCGCCGGTCAAAATCCACCTTTTGGCAATAATTCCCGAAATATTTGAATACAATTTGGTATGAGCAAGTTCCGTTTTGATGACCTGAATTTCCATGTTCAGGGTGGCAATTTTGCTTTTTGCAATTTCAAGTTCCACTTTTGCTGCCTGAAACGCTTTAAGGATGTTATCGTATTTTGCACGGGGAATCACGTCTCCTTTTATCTGAATTTCAGCACGGTTAAGATTAATGCGGGACTGCTCAAGCCTTACCTGTGCCAGTTTTATACCAAGGCGGGCACTATTCAAAGAAGTAGCCGCCTGATTTAAACGTGCTTTTATATCGGAAGAGTCCAGAGCAACAAGCAACTCCCCCTTTCGCACAGCATCGTCCTCATCAGCATACAAAGCCACCACACGGCCCATTATCTGCGGACTCAGGTTCAATTTGTTGGCATCAATATAGGCATCGTCCGTGCTGACGAAACCCACCTTTTCGACATACCAGTACGCCGCTGCGCCAAGCAGCAGTAAGATAAGTGTTGCGGCAATAAGCACACTTCCTGTTTTACTTTTCTTCTTTTGCTTTTTCCCGGCTTCGTCGCCCGAATTTGCCAAATCTTTCATTTTTTCCTTATCCATAATATCTCCGGTTTATTTTATTCAAAATTTTTATAAATTGTCTGTAACAGCGATTGCAACTGGCTGATCTGATTCTCATCAAGTTGAAGGTAGAGCCGGTTGTGCACCTCCTTATAGATAGTTTCAATTTCGGGAGCAAAGGCTAAGGCCTTTTCGGTAACATAAATTTTAAATTCCCTTTTGTCATCAGGGTTTACCTTTTTCGAAACATAACCCAACTGTGCTAAACATTTAATCCCTTTGCTCACCGTAGCTTTATCAAGCAAAATACCGCAGGCAATCTGTTCCTGGGTATAGCCTTCGTGATGCAAAATAAAGCGCAAAAAGAAAAACTGCCCCACATTGAGTTCCTGATTTTTCAGCCGACCAGCCACATAACTGTAAATGCCGTGGCGAATACGGGCAATGAGCCTCCCAATACCCGGTTCCTCATTTTTCATTTTTTATTTCTCCTATTTAAATAGTTTACCGGTAAACTATTTTGCAAAGTAAAAACATTTTAGTTTACCGTGCAACTAATTTCTGAAATTTAGAACAGATAAAAAGACTTTTACCGGGGCGGCCGGGCAGGCTTTTCGCGAACAATCAAATATCAGCACATTTATCTTAATCCTGCCGAAAAGGGGTTAGTTTTGTATAAAGGGGTTAAAAAATGGATAGACAGAGATCATAACAGAAATCACCCGGGTATTGATAGAAAAAAGCCGGGAAAGGTCTATAAAAATGCAGCGTGATTTTAACTTAAAAATAAAGAATCCTGGTCTAAGGAATCGAGGGGATCATAGGTACCATACATCCGCATCAAGGCCAAAGATTGTTATCTCCTTCTCCATATTGAAATTTTTCGCTTTCTTTTTTGCGTAAAACTAATCGGTTACTTTAAACGTCGGCGCTTTACGGTGATGCGTACCCTGTTCGAAATCATATGCCATTTCTATCAAAAGCGGTTCGCTCCATGCTCTGCCGAAAAACGAAATACCCACCGGTAGTCCCTGCACAAAGCCCATGGGAACCGTAATATTGGGGTAACCCGAGATGGCTGCCAACGACGAAGTACCGAGTATAAAATGGTCGCCGTTCACGAGGTCGGTTTTCCAGGCCGGACTTCCGGAGGGTGCGATAATGGCATCGAGATGATTCTTATCCATCACACGGTCCATTCCCTGCCCGCGACTGCCTTTCAGCATGGTTGCCAGTGCTTTTTTATATTTAGGACTGTTCAAATCACCTTTGGCTTCCGCTTTGACCAGCAACTGCTGGTCGAAATATTTCAATTCCACCGAATCGCTTTTGTTAAAGGCAATCAGCTCTTTCAGACTTTTTATGGGAGCATTTGGACCCAGTGAATGAAGGTAATTGTTCAGCCCATCTTTAAATTCATATAGCAACACCTGAAAAGAGGCCGCCTCGGTTTTAGGTTGCAGAACCTTATTGATTTTCACCACTATAGCTCCACGGCTTTTGAGAAAACGCACGGCCCGATACATAAGAGTATCCACTTTGTAATCCTTTCCGAGAGGAGCTGTGTAAAGCCCGATGCGTTTACCTTTGAGACCTCCCATTTTCAGAAACTGTGTGTAATCGCGATAAGCATGGCCTTTACTTGCCAGCGTTTTGCTGTCGGTGGAATCCACACCGGTGAGCGTGCCCAAAACTATGGCGGCATCGGTAACCGTACGCGTCATGGGGCCGGGTGTATCTTGTGTAAACGAAATGGGAATCACCCCGCTGCGGCTGATAAGTCCTACGGTAGGCTTAATGCCTACAATTCCGTTTATTGAGGAGGGACAGATAATGGATCCATCAGTTTCTGTACCTATTCCCGCCATTGCCAGATTAGCCGAAACGGCCACGCCGGGACCGGCGCTGGAACCGCAGGGATTCCGGTCAAGGACATAAGGATTTTTTGTCTGTCCACCCACGCCGCTCCAGCCGCTGGAAGAGAAACTGCTGCGGAAATTGGCCCATTCGCTGAGGTTGGCTTTGCCAAGAATGATGGCGCCGGCAGCTCTCAGCCGGCTGGCAACCCAGCTGTCGTGCAACGGATGCGAACCGGCTAATGCCCGGGAACCGGCCGTACTGGCCATTTTATCATGGGTGTCAATATTGTCTTTTAAAACAATAGGAATGCCGAATAACGGACCGGCAGCTTTACCCGCAGCGAGAAGCCGGTCTAAGGAATCGGCAATCTTTATCGCATCCGGATTTACGACAATTATCGCATTCAGGTGCGGACCTTTCTGATCCAGGTTACGGATACGCTTTAAGTAGGTTTCCGTAACCTGCCGAACTGTAAATCGATGATTCTTATAGCCTTCCAGCATCTGCGGGATGGTCATTCCTGCCACTTTTACCTGTGGCAGGGACTCTTCTTTTTTGGCCTTATTTCTGACACAGGCACTAAAAAACAAGGCGGTGGACAAAAGAAGAGAGAGTAACATGGTTTTGGTAAATACTTTCATTTTGATGGTGAATTTGTAAATATTAAAATTCAAATATCGTAAAAATTACGGAATACCCGGGAGTGATTTTATCACAGGCTAAATACTATTCTGAGATGCTGTGTTAAAATATGAGTTAGCCCGTATTATGCAACGAAGACGAAAGGAGCAGGTCAGCGATTTTCCTATCTTTGTTTTTTTATTCGATATGCAAAAACGACGCAAAGCAGTTTTACTCATCAACGTGGGAACACCCGACAAACCAAAGGTAAAACAAGTACGCCGGTATCTGTCGCATTTTTTAAACGACAGACGGGTTATTGACATGCCCTGGTTTTTTAGAAAGCTGCTGGTCAACCTGCTTATTGTGCCTTTTCGTGCGCCGAAATCTGCCAAACTGTATCAAAACCTATGGACGTCGGAAGGTTCTCCCCTGTTGCTAAACATGGAAAAATTTGCGGGCGGGCTGCACTCTGTTTTGGGCGAAGACTACCGGATTTTTACCGCCATGCGCTATGGAAATCCCTCACTGAAAAAGGCTCTGCAACAGATGAAGAATCAAAACTTTGATGAGCTGATTGTCTTCCCGCTGTTTCCGCAGTATGCCTCCTCCACCACCGGCACCATTCTGGAATTTGTTATGGACAAAGTCAAACGCTGGCAGGTAATCCCCAAACTGCGTTTTATCAGCCAGTTTTATGACCATCCTGAATTTGTGGAGGCTTTTACCCAAAATATTGCGGCCTGCCAGCCGGAAGAATTCGATCATATTATTTTTTCCTATCACGGACTTCCGCTGCGGCAGGTGGATAAAATTCATCCCGGAATTTCTTCTGCCGCATGTCTGTGCGAAAAGCAAATGCCGGCTTACGGCAGCCATTGCTATAAAGCCACCTGTTACGAAACTACACGTCTGATAGCCGAAAAACTGGGGCTAACGGAAAAACAATATTCCGTAAGTTTTCAGTCGCGTCTCACCAAAAACTGGCTTGGCCCTTTTACGGATGAACGCATTAAAAAGTTAGCTGACGAAGGTGCCAAAAAAATTCTCGTAACCGTTCCCTCGTTTGTAACCGATTGCCTGGAGACTCTCGTGGAAATAGAAGCCGGTTACGATGAACTTTTCCGCAAATTTGGAGGCGAAAAACTGGTTTTGGTGAAAAGCCTGAACGATAGTGAACAGTGGGTGAAAACAGCTGCTGACATTATCCGGACAAAAAGCCGTTAGTAACTATCAGAGTTTAGAGGCCGGCTTTCCCGTTTTACTGATACTCTTCACCATAAGTACAGGGCAGTCAGCCTGTTCCGAAATTCGGAAAGAGACACTTCCTCAATGGCTTTAGCGGTTTTCTTTCCTCTTTCAGCTCCAATAATCAGCAAGTCAACACCGGTTGAATATTTCAGAATTTCTTCCTTCGGATGGTCGGCAGGAATCAGGGAAATATCATACAGCGCACTGGAATTAAAATTCTCAATAGCTTCAACAATCAGTTTATCCGCTCTTTGCTTTTGCCGTTTGGAATATTTCACCGGAAGGAATTTCAGTAAAACGATACGGGCTCCTCTGTCTTCAGCAATGGCCGTTGCACAATTCAGTATCAAACTCAGGTGTGTACTTCCTTTAATATAGACAGCAATTTTGCGGGGACTGAAATATTGCCAAAAACAAGAAACCAACCGGTGGTGAATCCGCCGATACTGCCCAAAATATTGTACGTGTAGCTGTCTCCCGAACTTCGCTAAAGTTTCGGCGGACAGGGTCAAACGGTTGTCAAACAGTGGTCAGGCAACGGTCATTCAATGGGCACTCGTTGGGGACGTTTAACATTATTCATTCGATATTTATCATTCGCAAATCTCCCGTATCTTTGCCGTAAAACAGCTGGACTATGATTCCGAAACGAACAGACCTTTGCACTGCCAAATACTATTTCAACGAAGCTTCTTTCAGCTTGTTGATGCGAAAACGTATTTACAATATTCTGCTGGTTTCGAGCGTTTATGATGCTTTTATCCTCGAAGAAGACGGTCGTATTGAAGAGCAAATCTTCAATGAATATATGTCGTTGAACCTGCGTTATCCTCCCCGGTTTATACAGGCTACATCGTTGCGCGAAGCTATGAAACTCATGCGCGAAGAGTCGGTTGACCTCATCATCTCCATGTTGAGTTTCGACGACAAAGGAACTTTCAGGCTCGCTGCCACGGTAAAGGCGGAATTTCCACAGGTGCCGTTTGTTGCCCTCTCCCCCTTTTCGAGAGAAGTGAGTCTGAAAATTGAAAAACTGAACCTGAGTAACATCGATTATGTTTTTAGCTGGCTGGGTAATACAGACCTGCTAATGGCCATTATCAAACTGATTGAGGACAAGATGAATGTGGAACACGATGTGAAAGAGGTTGGAGTTCAAATGATTATCCTCGTTGAAGACAATATCCGGTTTTACTCAAGCTATCTGCCAAACATCTATAAAATCATCTTTAAACAGTCGAAAGCCTTTGTAACCGAAGGTCTTAACGAGCACCAGAAAATGTTGAAAGCGCGGGGACGTCCGAAGATTTTGCTGGCCACTGATTACGACGAAGGCATACATCTTTACCGAAAATACAAAAACAATCTGCTGGGTGTCATCTCCGATATTAGCTATCCCCGCAGGGGAATAAAAGATGCGGAGGCAGGGTTACGGCTTTTCACACGAATAAAAAAAGAGAACCGTTTTCTGCCACTATTGCTGCAATCGTCCGATCCACAGAATAAAAAAAAAGCCAAAACACTCGGAGTAGGTTTTATCGACAAAAACTCCACCAGCCTTTCTTACGACCTGCGGAGATTTATTAAGTATTATTTTGGCTTTGGGGATTTTATTTTTAAAGATCCGGCTACCGGCAACGAAGTTGGGAGAGCTCATAACCTGAAAGACCTGCAGGAAAAAATCTTTCAGATTCCGAAAGAATCCCTTCGCTATCATATTGAGCGCGAACATTTTTCGAAATGGCTTAGAGCCAGAGCTTTGTTTTCACTTGCCAAACTCTTTCAATCGTTTACCACCGAAGATTTTGACAACATCAACGAGGTAAGATATTTCATTTTTAATGCCATCAGCAACTTTCGTATTACCAAATCGCGGGGTGTTATTTCGCAGTTCGACAGGACAACTTTTGATGAGTATTTTTCTATTTCGCGTATTGGCCAGGGTTCCATTGGCGGAAAGGCCCGCGGGCTGGCATTCCTCGATTCCCTCATCAACCGTAATGGGCTGCATCATCTTTATGAGAAAATCGATATCTCCATTCCTAAAACCGTGGTTCTCGGCACGGATATTTTTGATGAGTTTATGGATAATAACGAACTTTATCCCATCGCGCTCTCCGATGAATATTCCGATGAACAGATTTTACAGTTTTTTCTGGATGCCAAACTCCCCGAATCGGTACAGGAAGACCTGTTTACCATTGCTTCGCTGGTAAACCTACCGTTGGCCGTACGCTCATCAAGCCTGCTCGAAGACAGCCATTATCAGCCTTTTGCGGGAATCTACAACACTTACATGATTCCTTCGACGGAGAAAAACCTAGACAAAAAATTTGAAATGCTGAATCAGGCTATCAAGAGTGTGTATGCTTCTGCTTTTTTTGCCGACAGCAAAGCTTATATGCAAGCCACCGCCAACGTCATTGATGAGGAAAAGATGGCGGTGGTTCTGCAGGAAGTGTGTGGAAAGAGATATGGTAATTATTTCTATCCCACACTTTCGGGAGTCGCCCGTTCGTTGGACTACTACCCCATCCCGCCTGAAAAACCGAAAGACGGTACGGCAAACATTGCCCTCGGACTGGGAAAATACATTATGGATGGCGGACTCTCCTTACGGTTTTCGCCACAATACCCAAAAAAGGTGATGCAAACGGCCACCCCCGATACCACTTTACGGGAAACCCAAAAGTATTTTTTTGCACTGGACCTTTCTCCTGAGAAATTTGTACCCAGCGTAAACGATAGCATCAACCTTGTAAAACTCCGGATAAAAGATGCCGAAAAGGATGACTCTATCAGGAAAATTGCCAGCACCTACGACCTGCAAAATAACGTTATCCGTGACGGCTACAATTACGATGGCAAGAAGTTGATAACCTTCTCCGCTATTTTAAAACACAATGTTTTACCACTCGCTGAAATTTTGCAGAAAACCTTGTATCTCGGTGCAAAGGAGATGGATAAACCTGTCGAAATTGAGTTTGTTGTGGATTTAAACACCAGAAAAGGAGAAAAAATAAAGTTTTATCTTTTGCAAATCAGACCCATTGCCAGCAAAGAACAAAGCGTTCATTTGAACCCGCAGAAAATTAACAGGAACAAAACACTGATTCTTTCCTATTCGGCGTTAGGGAACGGCCTGATTGATAATGTTCGGGATGTGGTCTATGTAAAACCGCAAACTTTCGATGCTGCTCACAATGGGGAAACGGCAAATATGATTGGAGAAATCAACAGGAAATTTGTGGAAAAAGAGAAAGGCTATATCCTGATTGGTCCCGGGCGGTGGGGCTCCGCCGACCCGTGGCTCGGCATTCCCGTAAAGTGGCCACAGATTTCGGGAGCCCGGCTCATTGTGGAATCGGGACTTGAAAACTACCGCATTGATCCCAGCCAGGGAACCCATTTTTTCCAGAATCTGACATCTTTCCGTGTGGGTTATTTCTCCTTAAATCCCTACCTGAACGACGGAGTTTTCGATTTGGAATTTCTAAGCAAACAGCCTGCCATATATGAAAATGAAACTTTGCGCCACGTCAGGTTTAAGAAGCCGCTGGTCATTAAAATTGATGGGAAGAAAAATCTTGGGGTTGTTATGAAGCCGTAATCTTAAATTAAAATGGTTTCCTTTTTCAGCAGGTCGTCTGCGCATCCAACGATAGCAATATCAGCACAAGCCAGGTTGTGGATACGATTTTTTTCATAATTACGTTGTTTCTTCAAAGATAATTTAAATTTTACAAATGAAAAAACGTTTCCCCCCGCTTATTTTTCTCGCAGGAATCATTCCGGTTTTGTTGCTGTTTACTTCATGCCATTCCCAAAAAGAAGAAGTTATCACCAAAAAAATTCAATATGACGTAAACATAAAAAGTCCGGACTCCAACTACGACTGGTGGATACAAAACTTGGTGGGGCCGCAAAGGGAAAATCTGGTAAAAGCCATCCTGCAGGGCGCCATTTCGGGAAAATACAAAGCCTACGACTATTTTTACAATCCTTTGGATAAAAAGGAGGTTTCCCATATTCTTTCGGATACAGTAATTTTAAAGATTAGAGAGCCGGAACCTCCTTATACACAGAAAGACAGCCTTGTAATAACGCACATTCAGGTAAAAGATATTGAGCGCTTACGCTTTTTGGAAGAATGGCGTATCAACCCCGAAACCATGCAGTTCACCAAAGTTATTAAAGGCATTGCCCCGATTGCCCGTCGCTTAGATGCGGAAGGAAACGTACGATGGCAACCGTTGTTTTGGATTTTTCCCGACCCGAAAACTGCCAGGAAACTACGACAAACCCGTTAATCGTATTGTTTAACATTTTTTTGTGAATAAATGTCCCACAACATATCCGAATACAAACGGCTTTCGCTTAACTTTGTCCTAATGAGTAAAAGGAAAAGTTACTTTCAAGTTATTCTTTTTGCCTTGTTTATGACAAGCGTTGTCCCCGCTGTCCGCGGGCAGGCCAGAAAAATGACCACCAAAGAATACATCAACAAGTACAAAGATATTGCCATTAAGGATATGAGGACTTACAAAATCCCTGCTTCCATAACGCTGGCTCAGGGTATTCTGGAGTCGGGTAGTGGCAACAGCCGGCTGGCAAGAAAAGCCAACAACCATTTTGGTATTAAATGCCACAACGACTGGCGTGGGAAAAGAATATATGTAGCAGATGACACTCGTCGCGATTGTTTCCGCAAATATAAAAAGCCTGAAGACTCTTATCGTGATCATTCGAAATTTCTCTCCAAACGCGGACGTTACTCTTTCCTTTTCAAGTATCCCATTACCGATTACAAAAACTGGGCTTACGGTTTGAAAAGAGCAGGTTATGCTACCAACCCGAGATATCCGCAATTGCTCATTCATTACGTTGAAAAATATCACCTGTATAAGTATGACAGGCATGGTTTAAAACATTCGTGGAGGAACAGGAGAAAAAAGAGATCTTTTGCGTATTCCGAACCTGTGATATCTTCGTTTGTCAGGGTGAGAACCAGCATGTATGGCAGGCCTGTTTTGGAAAATAACGGACGCAGACTTTTCATCGTAAAAGCCGGAGACACATTTAACAAGCTGGCAGATGAATTTGAAATAAGAAGACACAAACTACTAAAAAACAACGATTTGAAGAAAAAACACGTTCTCAAACCCGGAGAAATACTTTATTTGGAGAGAAAAGCTTCCAAAGCGGAGAGAGGATACAAGTACCACATTGTAAAACAAGGTGAAAGTTTATGGGAGATATCACAACTTTACGGTATCAGGTTGAGTAGCCTGTTAAACAAAAACAACCTTCCAAGGCGTTATCAGGCTGCTACCGGAACAAAACTCAGGGTTCGTTAATTACGGAAGTTCTCCATCGAAAACCCGTTCTGCCGGACCGCGCAGCCAAATATCTTCAAATCCGTCTGCTGTTTTCCGGAAGCTGACACGAAAATCACCACCACGGGTATGAATATTTGGAACCTGTTTCCCCGTTTTAAAAAATGCTGTCAGCGCCGAAGCCGTTACGCCCGTCCCGCACGAAAGAGTTTCGTCTTCCACACCCCGCTCATAAGTCCTGACAAAAAGTCGCTCTGCCTCCATCCCGACAAAATTCACATTAGTGCCATCCGGGGCAAATCGTTTATCCTTTCTGATTTCTCTACCCAAACGCGGCACATCAACTTCTTCCACGCGGGAAACAAATTTGACAAAATGAGGAACACCTGTGTTTAAAAACCAGCCATCGGCAAACATTTTCACCTCATGCACATCCTGCATTTTCAACGAGACATCAAAAATCCGCTTTCCAATAATTTCGTTTTCTATATTGGCTTCATGGACACCATCGGCAGATGAAAACCGCATCTCTTTTCCTGCAACACCTTTCATGTAAGCCAGTGCGGCAATACTTCTGCCCCCGTTTCCACACATAGCGGCCGGCTTTCCATCCGAATTAAAATAGAGCATATCAAAATCGTAAGCATCAGAAGATTTCAACAACATAAAACCATCGGCACCGATACCAAAATGCCGGTTACAAAAACGGGCTATCTCTCCACGTCCGGCAGAAAACGGCCTTTTTCTGCCATCAACGAGGATAAAATCATTTCCATTCGCCTGAAACTTATAAAACTGCATCGACATAGTATTTAATAATTGTTAAAAACAGAGCCTTCCATCTTGTTTGGAAGGGTTTTTGAGCAACTTTCAACTTATGAAGTTGACTGATTAACAAATATTAACATCAATATGGAAACGAAATTTCCTTAAAGACGTTATATTCTCAATGAGCAAAGATAATACCGATTATCAATCAAAATACGTTTTTGGTTCGTTTTACTCCCAAAACCGCTTTAATTGTATATCGGCATTTATCATTGTAATTTTCAAAACAAAAATAGATATAAATGAAAACAATTATTAAAAGTTTCGCTGGAGCAGTTGCCGGAACAATCCTTGTTCTATTGATTGCTTTCTTCGTTACCAAACAACAGCAACCGGAACAAACAGCAACAATTGTCAAAAAACAAATCCAAAAATTACCGGAAGTTAAAGCCTCCTATTTATTACCACAGAATACAGACTTCACCACGGCTGCTGCAAAATCCGTCAATGCCGTCGTTCATATCAAAACCATTATTGGCATAAAGCCACGGAATTATGACAATTTCTTTGGTTCGTTACGCGACTACCTTTACGGCCAACGGCAGCAGGCACTCATTGCCTTTGGCTCCGGCGTGGTGATCTCACCCAACGGTTACATTGTTACCAACAACCATGTGGTGAATGGTGCAGATAAAATTATTGTAACTTTCAACGACAAACAGGAGATGGAAGCCAGGATCATCGGCACTTCCCCCTCAACCGATCTGGCACTCATCAAAGTCGATGCAAAAGATTTGCCTTATCTGACTTATGGTAATTCGGATAATCTGAAAGTGGGTCAGTGGGTACTGGCCGTTGGGAATCCTTTTAACCTGACCTCAACGGTTACAGCGGGAATCATCAGTGCAAAAGCGCGTGACATTCATATTTTGGGGGGGAAAACTGCCATTGAGTCCTTTATCCAAACCGATGCGGCAGTAAATCCCGGAAACAGCGGTGGAGCACTTGTAAATACCGCCGGCCAACTCATTGGCATCAATGCTGCCATCGCTTCGCAAACCGGCGCTTACGAAGGCTACTCTTTTGCCATACCCGTTAATCTGGTAAGAAAAGTGGTCAATGACCTTATGAATTACGGACAGATTCAACGTGCTTATCTTGGAGTCCAAATCCAGAATATTGATGCAGCCTTTGCCAAAAAGATGGATTTGCACGACCTGAACGGCGTTTATGTAGCCATGGTCGTAGAGGGGAGCGGTGCTGACAAAGCGGGAATTAAGAAAGGTGACATCATCACTGCCATCAACGGCCGTCCTGCAAAAGACATATCAGTACTTCTCGGTATTATCGGGCAATACAGTCCCGGCAAAGTAGTACGCGTCAACCTCTTGCGAAACAGAAAAAAGAAAACCGTTCGTGTTACACTGAAAAACAAAAACGGCACCACCGGCTTGATTAAAGCACAAAAGGCGTTTTACAGCGACGCCTTGGGAGCTATGCTGAAAACCGCCCCCGAAAACGATTTGACAAATCTGAATATTGACCACGGATTGGAAGTCGTGCGTGTCAGGAAAGGTATTCTGCAAAAAGGTGGTATTACCGAAGGCTTCATCATCACAGAAGTGAACAAAAGGAAAGTCAACAACAAAGAACAAATTAAACGGGCTCTATCGCAAAACAACAATCATGTTGTAAAAGTAAGTGGAATATATCCCAACGGAATGAGAATATCTTTTGAATTTGTACCTTAAACCTTGTAGGTTAGAACTTTTTTAAATAAATTGCGAAACTTTTCACAAGTAAAAACGTAGATTAAAGTCCGGAACTAACTAACTAATTTATTATGAGACAGCTAAAAATAATAAAATCAATTACTAACAGAAATACCGCTTCGTTAGACAAATACTTACAGGAGATTGGCCGGGAGGAACTCATCACTGCCGAAGAAGAGGTGCAACTTGCGCGCAGAATAAAAGCAGGGGATAAACAAGCGCTGGAAAAACTAACCAAAGCCAATCTGCGTTTTGTCGTATCGGTGGCAAAACAGTACCAAAACCAAGGACTTAGCCTGCCTGACCTGATAAATGAAGGAAACGTAGGTCTTATCAAAGCAGCCAGCCGTTTTGATGAAACCCGCGGTTTTAAATTCATTTCTTATGCCGTTTGGTGGATCCGCCAATCAATTTTGCAGGCGCTGGCCGAACAGTCAAGAATTGTACGTCTTCCGCTAAACCAGGTAGGTTCGTTGAATAAAATCAGGAAAGTAAGCACCAAACTGGAGCAAAAATTTGAAAGGCGGCCTTCAGCCGGCGAAATAGCCAAAGAGATGGATGTCTCAGAACATAAAATTGATTCTGCCATGAAAATTTCCACCCGGGCTGTTTCGATGGATGCCCCCATTATTCCTGATGAAGACACCAAGCTGATAGACCTTATGACCCCGGCAGACTCACACGGCACGGATGAAGAGCTCATGCAGGAATCACTCCGGCGTGAAATTGAGCGCTCTCTGTCAACACTCAGCGAAAAAGAAAGGGATGTCATCAACATGTATTACGGCATTGGGATGACTCATGGACTTACCCTTGAAGAAATCGGAGCAAAATTCGACCTTACCCGCGAGCGGGTAAGACAAATTAAAGAAAAAGCCATCCGCCGTCTACGCCATACTTCGCGCAGCCGGCTGCTGAAAGCCTATCTCGGCCAGTAACCACATGGCTTATTTGTATAATTTCTAAAGAGAGCGAACGGGTTTCCTGTTTGCTCTCTTTTTTTTATACATTTGTCCGACAGCTTATTTCTTAATTTTAATACTCATCTTTTTTAAAAATCAATGGACAATGGTACCCAAAAAAGACATGAACGGGAATTATGAAAACTCCCTGAAAGACTGGTCATATCAGGAAAAACTGGCCAACGAATTCATCAGTATTGTTTACAAGCTATTTTACGACAAATCCATCGAACTGGCACTGTTTCGCGACCAGTTAATAGACCGCAGCGCCAGTGTTATCCTGTACAAACACTCTTATGCGGAGAACATTATCGACAGACCCCTGCACATTAAAGATTCTTTAAAACTGGCCAAAGCTATTCTTCATTCGGATATCGGCCAGTCGCGCATCGATATTGGCAGGCTCAACCGCGAATGGATTGAGGAAAACAAAAACTTTGTGGACGAAGATGATTTCATCAACGTGAAGTTAAAACATCTAAAAGCAGCCAACATCGAACCCTTCCGTCCCCGCGATGTTATCTTGTACGGCTTCGGACGTATCGGCCGGCTCCTGGCCCGACAACTCATAATCCAGGGAAACGGCAGCCAACTGCGTGTGCGTGCTATTGTTACCCGGGGTAACGATGATCTGCACATTATAAAAAGAGCTTCCCTTTTCCGCCACGATTCTGTTCATGGCCCTTTCAGAGGCGTTGCCATTGAGAATCTTGAAGAAAAAACCATTTACATAAACGGACACAAAGTCCTTATGTTGGCTGCACAAAATCCGGAAGACATCGACTATACGGAATATGGTATTAAAGATGCTATCCTCATTGACAATACCGGTGTTTTTCGCGACAGAGAAAACCTCAGCCGTCATCTGAAAGCCAATGGAGTGGACAAAGTGCTGCTTACCGCTCCCGGGAAAGGCGACATTCCCAACATTGTGTACAGCGTGAATGATAAAGGTGTAGATGTGAAAACCGAACGTATTTTTTCCGCCGCTTCCTGTACCACCAACGCCTCCAGTCCGGTTTTGTATCTGATTGAAAAAACCTTTGGTATCGAAAAAGGTCACTTGGAAACCGTACACTCTTACACCAACGACCAGAACCTTTTGGACAACTACCATAAAAAATATCGCCGGGGTCGCTCGGCACCCATCAACATAGTGATTACCGAAACGGGAGCCGCACAAGCTGTAACCAAAGCCGTTCCCAGCCTGAAAGGAAAACTCACCGGTAATGCTATCCGCGTCCCCACGCCCAATGTTTCGCTGGTCATTATGTCGCTGACGCTAAAACGCGAGACTTCGGTGGCGGAAGTAAACGAGCTCATGCGGAAAGCTTCGCTGGAAGGCAATCTGGTACGTCAAATCAAATACTCCACTTCCAACGATGCGGTTTCGTCCGACTTTGTGGGGGAACCCGCAACCTCCATTTTCGACAGCCCGGCGACCAAAATTTCCCAGGACAAAAAAAGTATTGTGATTTACGTATGGTACGATAACGAGTTTGGTTATGCCATTCAGGTGATCCGCGTAGCCAAAATGATCGGCGGCGTTTTAAGACCGACGTATTACTAACGAAGTGCCTAAAGTGTGAAGTGATAATAGTCGTTTCATGGCAATTTCGTAATTTTATTACTACGATTTAGTTTTCAGCCATCCGTTATCGGCGTCGGGATAACTATCGATGTCGGTGCTGTAAGGTTTAATGTCGAGCAAAGGCGTCCCGTCAATCATATCGGCACCGGCAAAATAGATTTTGTTACCTTCAATTTTTTTCAGCTTTACAATGGTCATACCGATGCCATTGGGCCGGCGCGGACTGCGAATGGCAAAAACACCTTTGGTCTGATGATGCCGGGGTGTGATTTGGATGAGCGAATAGTCTGCGGACTGATGAAAATGAAACAAAAGATAAATATGGCTGAAACTTTCCAAACCATTTAATCCTTCCGCAAACTCCGGAAAAACCTCTACCCATCCGTCATTGTTTTCCCCAAAACGTCCCTGATGGGGAATTTTTTCTTT
>BTTE01000017.1:0-40317 GCA_036244975.1 bacterium
TGGGAAAGTAGGCCGTCGCCAACCTTTTTAAAGCCTCAGCATTTATTTGTTGAGGCTTTTTTTGGTTAGGAGAAACAGGTTGAGGAAATCCGGAGGCGGGGATGGGAAAAACAGGGAAAAATGGTGGTATTGCAGTTTACACCAGCTGGTGTTCGGTGTGTCACAAAGAGATGCCCATCTGGAAAAAAAGCACTCAAAGGGGGACACAGGAAGAATAGACAAACTTCTGCCGCTTTGAGCGTCCACCTTGTAGATTTGCCTTTGAATTTGCAGAATGAAAATGTAAAAAAGGACAAATAATTATTGCAGTAGTAATGCTTTTTGTGTAATTCGTGTAATTCGATGACGGGAGTCAAAAACCGTTCCCCGGATTTTCTTTCAAACGGCTCTAAACTACTTTCTCCACCATCAGGCATGGAAGTTTTTGCGTTTTTAGCTTACATTTGCGTCTCATTTTTCACAGAAACAATAGCAGTAACAAAAAAATACCATTATGGCAATTAAATTTCGTCTTATTGTTATGAATTTCCTGCAGTTCTTTGTCTGGGGCGCATGGCTTCTTTCATTTGGTAAATATCTTGGGGCAACCCTGCATTTTAGCGGCGAACAAATTGGTGCTATTTTTATGACACTGGGTATTGCTTCTCTTTTCATGCCAGGGCTGTTGGGTATTGTGGCCGACCGCTGGATTAAGCCTAACAAGCTTTTTGCGCTGGTACATATTCTCGGCGCTTTTCTGTTGTACTTCGCGGCAAAACAGACAGGTTTTGATTCCCTTTACCTTGTGATGTTGCTTTACCTAATGCTTTATATGCCCACTATTGCACTGGATAATACGGTGTCGTATTGTATTCTGGAAAAAGAAGGCTATGATATTGTGAAAGATTTTCCGCCTATTCGTGTGTGGGGAACCATCGGCTTTATTATTGCCGTTTGGCTTATCGATATGCTTGGCTGGGGACTCAGTAACATGCAGCTGTACTTCTCGGCTGCTTTCTCGCTGGTTTTAGGGCTTTACTCGCTTACACTTCCCGATTGTGCCATTGAAAAATCTAAAGCAAAAAAAACATTGGTTCAGGCTCTTGGCCTGGATGCCTTTGTACTGTTCAAAGATAAAAAAATGGCTATCTTCTTTATTTTCTCCATGTTGCTTGGTGCTGCTCTGCAGATTACCAACATGTGGGGAGAGGCTTTCCTGCACGATTTTGGGAAAATTGTCGCCTACAAAGGCGCTTTCGCTGTTACCCACAATGGTATTTTGATGTCGGTTTCGCAAATGTCGGAAACGCTGTTTATCCTTACCATTCCCTTTTTTCTGAAGCGGTTTGGTATTAAGAAAGTAATGATTATGAGTATGTTTGCCTGGGTATTTCGTTTTGGACTTTTCGGTATCGGTTCGCCGATAGGGTTTGGCCTCGTTTTCCTGCTTTTCTCTATGATTATTTACGGCATGGCCTTCGACTTTTTCAATATTTCAGGTTCGTTGTTTGTGGAAATGGAAGCCGAACCTAAAATCAGAGCCAGTGCCCAGGGCTTGTTTATGATCATGACTAACGGCCTCGGCGCCATGATCGGCGCTTATGGCAGTGGGGTTATTATTGAATATTATACCCTAAATGGCACACGTGACTGGCAAACCATCTGGTTTATCTTTGCTGCTTATTCCCTTGTTGTCGGTGTAACTTTTATGTTGTTGTTTAAATACAAACACGATTCCGAATCGATGACGCAAATCCATCATTAATCCGGGCCTTTCAGGAAAAGTTATTTTCGCTCATATATCTCAAAAGAGTAGCTGAAATCATTTTGTGGGTCGTCCGAGACAAGTTGGCTTTCGGCTAACGTCCATTCGTCGGGAGAGATTTCCGGAAAAAAAGTGTCCGCTTCAAAATCTTTGTGTACACGGGTGATGTAAAGTTTCTGTGCATAAGGCATAAACTGTCGGTAGATGGAACCGCCTCCGATAATGAAATTTTCCTTTTCAGCATCCATTTTCTCAATGGCATCTTCAATGGAATAAGCCATCAGGCAGTTATCAATCTGTTCCCCGGCAACATCGGTGACCACCATGTTCGTCCGGTGAGGCAGGGGCCGTGCAGGCAGGGAGAAATAGGTGCGTTTTCCCATGACCACGTAATGGTCTTTGGTCAGGCGTTTAAATCGTTTCAGGTCTTCCGAAATATGCCACAACAGGTCATTGTCTTTGCCAATGGCATAATTTTCAGCAATGGCTACAAAAATGGATATTTTTTTCTCACTCATTTATTTTTCCTTTACTTTTTTCTTTCACAATTCACAATTAACGGTTCACCATTCACCATTTACACCGAAATTTCTCCTTTGATATGCGGATAAGGATTATAATTTTTCAATATAAAATCTTCGAAGGTAAAACCAAAAATATCTTTCACTTCCGGATTTATTACCATCTTCGGCAATGGCCGGGGCGTCCGCGTCAGCTGTAAGGCAACTTGTTCGAAATGGTTGCGGTAAACGTGTGCATCGCCCAGTGTATGTATAAAATCGCCCGGCTGCAGGTCGGTAGCCCGGGCCATCATCATTGTCAGCAAAGCGTAAGAAGCAATGTTGAACGGAACGCCGAGAAAAATGTCAGCACTTCGCTGATAAAGCTGGCACGAGAGCCTGCCGTTGGCCACGTAAAACTGAAACCACGCATGACAGGGGGGCAGAGCGGCTTTTCCGTTGGTAACATTTTCGCTAAAGCTTTTTCCCGTGTCGGGCAATACCGACGGGTTCCAGGCGGCAACAATTATCCGCCGGCTGTCGGGGTTATTTTTAATCTGATCCACTGCATTTTTTATCTGGTCGATGCCTTCGTTGTTCCAGTTACGCCATTGGGAACCATACACCGGCCCGAGATCGCCATTTTCGTCTGCCCAGGCATCCCATATTTTCACGCCGTGCTCACGGAGATAACTCACGTTGGTTTCGCCTTTCAAAAACCACAGCAACTCGTAAATAATCGATTTCAGGTGGAGCTTCTTGGTAGTTAACAACGGAAAACCATCACTTAAGTCAAAGCGCATTTGATAACCGAAAACACTTTTGGTGCCGGTACCGGTACGGTCGCCTTTTTCTGCCCCGTTATTTACCACATGCTGCAACAAGTCCAAATATTGTCTCATAAATTAATTTTTTTTCGGGAATGCCAATTCCGGCCGGAATTAAAACTATTTGTCTAAAGTTTCTCTTTCCGTTTTTTTATTTCATCACGAATGCGGGAAGCCTCCTCGTAATTTTCTTCTTCAATGGCTTTTCGAAGCATACCTTCCAATTCTTCCAGCAAGTAATCTTCGTAAGTATGGCCTGATGAAGTGGTTTCCTCATGCTGTTCTTCAGTTTTTCCACCGGTTTCCGGTTCTGTGTCTGATTCTTCAATCACAATGCCGGCTTCATCAATAATTTCGGCAGCAGCATAAATCGGGCAGTCAAAACGGAGTGCAAGGGCTACCGCATCAGACGTACGGCTGTCAATTTCCACCTTCTTGCCGTCTTTCTCACATACCAGTTTTGAATAAAAAATACCTTCTTCAAATTTATTAATCACCACCTCTATGAGGTGTATGCCAAAGCTCGTGGCAAAATTTTTAAATAAATCATGGGTCAGTGGCCGTTGTGGTTTCATCTTTTCCAGAAAAATAGCAATCGCCTGTGCTTCGAAGCCACCGATAATAATCGGCAGTCGTTTGTCTTCTCCTACCACACCGAGAAACAAGGCATAAGCCCCACTTTGCGATTGGCTGTATGACATTCCAGCCACGAACATCTCAACTTTTTTCATGCTTTACTTTCATTCTTTTTCGAGCAAATAAAATTATACATAATTCGGTTATCAACACCCGGTAATAAAGATATTTTCATGGGTTTTATTAACAACTGCCGGTGTTGTTATTTATAAACAAACTAAATTTATGCACAAATTATTGGCAATCAAAGAATAAAAGATTTTACAAGGTTTGTTACTTTAAAAATATTATTAACAATCCAATTATAGCTTACTTTCAATAAGGTGAATTTTTATATTTGTACCCTCAATGCAAACGTTTTAAATCAAGTTATTCAAAAAAAAATCATCTAACATGAAAAAATTTCTATCCTTGGTTGCCGTGTTTAGTATTCCGGCATTTTCAATGGCCAGTGAAGCGGATTTGGTTATCCCAAATGGCATGAAGCACGAAACCATTCTTTATTGGACGTTTCTGGTAACTTTTGCCGGATTTATGTTTGGTTTATATCAGTATAAAAAAGTAAAAAAAATCGGGGCACACAGCTCGATGCTTGATGTGGCCAATGTTATTTATCAGACCAGTAAGACCTACCTTATTCAGCAGGGTAAGTTTCTCGCCATTCTTTTTGCGATTGTCGGTGTTATCGTTGCCTTCTATTTCGGCTTTCTTTCAGGAGGAAATTTCGGGGTCGGAGGCGTGTTGATGATTTTGGGCTGGATGATTTTGGGTATCCTTGGCTCGTATAGCGTGGCATGGTTTGGTATCAGAATGAATACGTTGGCCAATTCCAGGATGGCTTTTGCTTCGCTGGAAAGAAAACCCCTCAAATTACACTCCATTCCTTTAAAGGCCGGAATGAGTATCGGCGTTATGTTGGTGTCCCTGGAACTTACCATGATGACCATTATTCTGATATTTGTTCCGGGTAACTATGCCGGTGCCAGTTTCATTGGCTTCGCTATTGGTGAGTCGCTGGGAGCTTCTGCTTTAAGGATTGCAGGTGGTATTTTTACGAAAATTGCCGATGTGGGTTCTGACCTTATGAAAGTGATCTTTAAAATTGATGAAGACGACCCGCGAAATCCCGGTACCATTGCCGACTGTGTGGGCGACAATGCAGGCGACAGCGTAGGTCCCACCGCTGACGGTTTTGAAACTTACGGTGTTACCGGTGTCGCTTTGATTACTTTTATCATTTTGGCCATAACCAAAGCCACTGCCCCTCTTCATTATCTTGATTACCAGATAGAACTGCTTACCTGGATTTTCGTTATCCGCGTGATAATGATTGTAACCTCTATTGCAGGATACTGGATAAACAATGCTGTTACCAAAGTAAAATACCGTGATGCCGATGACATTGATTTTGAAGCGCCGCTGACTTCCCTCATCTGGATTACTTCCATACTTTCCATTGTTTCTACATTTATTGTCAGTTATTTTACTATCCATGCACTGCCGCAAAATATGTGGATTGTTTTATCAGTTATTATCAGTGCCGGAACTTTAGGTGCTGCCCTTATTCCTGAATTTACCAAATTGTTTACCAGCCCTAAATCAGCCCATGTTAAAGAAGTGGTTGAAGCATCAAGAAAAGGAGGCGCCTCATTAAACATTCTCTCCGGTCTGGTATCCGGTAATTTTTCAGGGTTCTGGCAGGGAATGGTTTTCCTTTTGTTGATGTTTATTGGTTATTATGCCAGCACTTTTGGCCTGGGTGATTTTATGATTTATCCTTCCATTTTTGCTTTCGGACTGGTGGCTTTTGGCTTCCTCGGTATGGGACCTGTTACCATCGCTGTTGACAGTTACGGTCCTGTTACCGATAACGCACAATCTATTTATGAATTGTCGCTAATCGAAGAAAACAAAGAAGAAGTAACTCCGGAAATCGAAAAAGAGTTTGGTTTTAAACCTGATTTTGAAAAAGCCAAATATTATCTCGAAGCTAATGATGGCGCCGGAAACACATTTAAAGCTACGGCAAAACCGGTATTGATAGGCACGGCAGTGGTTGGTGCTACCACGCTGATTTTTTCATTAATTCTGGTTATTCAAAAAGAACTGGGAGTAAATCCCGTTGATGTGCTTAACCTTTTGAATCCTTTTACTATTTTTGGTTTCCTCGCTGGTGGTGCGGTGGTTTATTGGTTTACAGGAGCATCCATTCAGGCTGTTACTACGGGTGCTGCACGTGCCACCGAATATATTAAGAACAACATTAATCTTGATCTGGGTGCTGAGAAGAAAGCAGACATTAACAAGTCAAGAGAGGTCGTCCAAATTTGTACGTTATACGCACAAAAAGGAATGTGGAACATTTTCTTTGCACTTTTTTCCTTTGCTTTGGCTTTTGCATTTCTGGCTGCTCCGTCCGGGTTGGTATCAGGCATGACTAAAATGGATATCATCACAAATTCGGCACCTGTTTCCCTCTTTGTGGGTTACTTACTTTCCCTTGCTTTCTTTGGTTTGTATCAGGCCATATTTATGGCCAATGCCGGGGGCGCCTGGGATAACGCTAAGAAAATAGTTGAAGTGGACTTGCAGGAAAAAGGAACCGCGTTGCACGATGCTACCATAGTAGGAGATACCGTTGGCGATCCGTACAAAGATACCTCTTCCGTTTCGTTAAACCCTGTCATTAAATTTAGTACGCTGTTTGGGTTGCTTGCTATGGAAATATCCATTTCCGAACATTTCCGGCATGTGGCGCCTTATTTCGGACTTGCTTTCCTTGTAATAGCACTCTATTTTGTTTACCGTTCGTTCTACAAAATGAGAATTAACGGATAACCGTTTTTCAATTGTTAAAAAAGGAGTCTCTACGGGGTCTCCTTTTTTTTGGTAAGGAGGTTTAAGGGTTGGAAGGCTGGGAGGAAATGAATAATGAATAATGAAAAATGAAGAGTGAAGAGTGAAAAATTACAAATCTGTTATTGCGAGGAGTTTGCCAGGCTTGTGGGGCGAATGGCGTAGCAATTTCATTTTTGTCACCTTCACATTGTCATTTTTGATTTAAGAACAAGGAATGCCAATTTTTGATTTGGGTTACTGGCTCAAATCAGCCGGGAGAGAATGGAAGAATCCAGGAAAAAGGCTGTCATTTCGACAAACGGAGGCACGGAGTGAGGAGAAATCCCCCGGGAAAGAATCTGTCTTTTCGAAGGACCCCCAAAGCTTTCGGGGGGCTGAGAAATCTCCCATGCTTCAGCCTGCTGCTTAGGAAATTTCTCACGCCAACGCTCTACCCGCCTTGAGGGTTCGAAATGACAACCAGAAGCTTAAGAGGCTAAACCAGCGCCAGTGATGTGGCAAATGGCATTACCCTCTATTCTTCTCAAATTCAATCAATTCAACAGGTGCTCCATGATGCCCAATCATGGCAACTCTTACTCCGTCTGAAGGGGTATTAGGTGCTGTGATTATTTTGAAATCACGATTTTTTAGTTCGAAATCCAAATCGTTCACTTCAAAGGCAAGGTGAGGAACGGTTTGTATTAATGGAGCAATGGGACTGTCCTTCTCAAATCACCTGACACTGGTTCGTTTACAAACACGTGACATATTATTGCGTTAGTTTAAATGGCACGCGAAACATTCGCGCGCCAGTAAGGGGTTCAATTGTATTTAACCATTTCGCCCGCATTGTTTAAGAGCTCAGTTCATTGCTATCGGCCCCATATTCATTGTCAAATTCTATTGTCGTCCTGATTCTGATTTCCACTCCACCTGAATGCTCTTCTAAACCCTCTGTCCATAGCTTCTTTTACCGTCATTGCATAAAACTCACCTTTGTTAATTATTAAAGTCCTGTCGTATTGTTGGTCAAAGGGTAAATGATAAATTTTTTCTCCGTCTGAAGCTACATTACATTTTATCATTGGATATTTATCAAGAGGTTTTTCTTGAATTACCTTTATGCCAAGAGCATCTGCAAATGCTTTTGCTGTTGGCGATAATTTAGTTGATGTGATAAATGTCGCTTTAATTTCGCCAGCACGAATCAATTCAGGAAACAATGCAAGGTTTCTCTGTTTATCAATCAATTTTTTATGTTCAATATAATATTGAACTGATGTTCCGTAAAGTTGGTTGATGTGTTTTTCATGAATTGTTTTATAACTTGCCCAATACTTACATTGCACTATCTCAATTTCGTTTCCCCTTGTGCAAATTAAATCTCGCCCCAAATCCTCTAATCCTTTTTCAATTCCCACGTATTCAACCTTGTAACCTTTACTTTCATAAAGGTAGCCAATGTATCTTTCGTAATCCCTTCCAATTTGCCATGGTTTTTTTCTTGATGCTAAATATATATCTAAAGCTTTTTGGTTTCTGACTTCTTCAGATAGATTCTCATATTCAGCATGTGGAATTAAATTTAATACAGGGTCGGCTTCATTGGTATTTTTTTTTCTTTTTTCATCGACGACATACTCAAGAAGCTCATCAAGGTCATCGCCAACATAATCTGTTATCCAGGGGAACAATGATTCATAGTAGTGAACAAAATGTTCTGCGATTTTTAACTGCTTTCGAAGAATACGATTGTTTAAAGCAACTTCCCTAACTTCTTCGGCTTTTTTATAAGCAGGGTGGCTTTTATTTTCCAGATAATCTGCAAATTCAAACTCAATAAACTTAAAATATTCAGCAATTGCTTCAGAAAGCCATGGAAAACCTTTTGATTTTTCCTCAAATATCTTTTTAAGAGCTTTTTCGTTGTCTTTAATTAGGCCTTTTCGTAATGAAATTTCATTTTTAAGTCGAGATTCTTTTTCTTTTAACTGGATTTCCTTTTCTTCAACAATACGCAGTATTTCTTTATAATTCGCATTTAGCTCGGAACTTCTATACTCAAGTTCTTGAATCTTAGTTAGGCTATCGGCAAGCTTTTTGTTTCTGTCAGTAAAAAACATTATTCAGGATTAAATATTTTTCTTAGTTTCATTTCTCTTTCTAATTCAGATTCTGATTTTTGAAAACCAAATTCTGAAATCCAATAAACTATTTCATACTGTCGAATTGATTTTTCTATTTTCTCTATTTCCAAATTGATTTTTACTTTTTCACGCTTATATCTTTGTTTTATCAATTGTGTTTTAAGCTCTTTTTTTTTAAGAAAGCCATCAAAATGTTCCTTTGTCCATGGGTATTTCGATTGAATTTTTTCAGTGTATAATTCTATCTCGTTTTCTATTTCTACAAAAGAAATATTGTCTGCTTGAAAAATTAGCTTTTTAACAGATTTTCTATTGAAAAAAAAATCAAGTAATTCTTTAACCCCCCTATTAATCAATACAATCAAATAAATTGTAAGAGGTATTGTTATATAAAAAGTTTCAAAATATAAATCAAAAAATTTATTCATTTTATTTTAAGAGAATTAGTTTTTACTATTGCTTCCACCGATCCGGGCGATGGGCATGAAAGTTTTGGAACCATTCATGTTGTAACCTCCGTTATGCTTTATTTTAGAATTCATTTACTATTTATCCGTTTCGCCCACACTGTTTATGATTATTAGCGTTATTTGAAATTCCTATAGGTTTTTAAAATTCAAGTATTTTTTAAATCTCGCCTCAATATTTTCATATTCAAAAGTAAACCAAGTGGTCAAATCACTACAGATCTCAACTTTATCATTTCTGTTTTGAGACTTTACTGGAAATAATGTTTTATCCTCCAATTCTTCCCTCAGGTGAGTAATATCTAACGCTTTCTTTATTGTTTCATCCCGATATGATTCGATATCCTTATCAAATAAGAATTTGCACTCATTTGTCTCTGCCATAAAATCGGCTAATTCAGTTATATCAATTTCTGCGTCTTTATTTATCTTTAACAATAACTTTTTTATTTTATCAAAAATATTGTATCTCTTTTCATATAAGTCAAGCTTAAGTCTGTATTCCTCTATTTTTAACCGATTATTCTCAAGCTCAGAATTAGCAGCTTCCAATTCTAACTTTAATTCTCCTTGCTTTTTATTTGAATAATACTGCTGATATGCAATATACGCTGCTATGATAGCTATCAAAGGAGTTAATAATCCAGTCATGATATTTATTAAATTCATAATATGCTCTTGAGTTTAATTATTGCTTATTCTGAAAAAGAAGTATGAATCTCATCATTCCATTTTTTGGTTTTTAAACCCTGCAAGTGCTTGTATTAATTGAAAAGTATCCACTTTGAAGCACAAATATACATTTATTTTATTTCAATTTTTTTTTGATTTTTGGGTTCAATCTCTTTCGGGATTCATCAAAATCAACTTTTTCTATTTCCTTTTGAAGAAAACCGAATTTATATAAATCTTTGTTTCTGTATAAGATTCTTCCAATAATAATGTCCTTGTGTGTTTTAAATTCATTTGCGTAATATTGAATAGTTTCCATAATGCCAGCACCAGAATTTATGGTAGTTATAATTTTCTCATATTCATCATCACTTAAAAGCCATTGAGCAGAAAAATTATCCGCTTCCTTTTCCTTGTAATCTTTGTTTTCAGAATTGTTAATTTCTTCCAAAAAGATATTCTTCTTATTTCCGTGAAGTAATATATGACCTATTTCGTGAAAAAGTGAAAACCAAAATATATCATAGCGTTTAAGCCTGTCAGTCATTTGCAAAACAGGTTTATCAATAATCCACCTTACTGTTCCGTGAATTACTGTTTTGGGTAAATTATGTGTATAGATTACCTTTACTCCGGCAAGTAAACATTTTTTCTGAATTTGTTGCAAATAATCACTTGGTTTATTTGACATAATATTTTTTAATTCAGGTAAAATAGATTTTAAAACTACTTTGTTAAAGTTCGGGGCTTCAATACTATTGGCTTTAATTTCTCCCATTCGCATTAATGCCGAAAGGGCATAAGGATTTTTTGCGTGTTTTAACGAAATCCTAAAAAAAACAGGGGTTTGCCGGTTCATATAAATGTTTTCCCAGGCAGTTGGTTTAGAAACATTAAAGAAATGTAGCAGTTCTTCTACTTTCTCTTCTGCTTTTCGTGTGGCTTTAACAAAATCTAGTTTTGCCATTTGCGGATATGGAAAAAGTTTTGCCCAGTCAATTGCTTGTTCTAATTCTTTTTGATGTTTTTCCCTTGCGACCAACTCATTAAAATTCGACTGTTTTTTAATCCAAAAACCGGCAGGAATCCTTAATACTTTTTCAAAAAGAACAGCCATTTCAAAAGTAACAGAACTTTTACCGTTTAATATTTCCGAAATTGTTTTTACCGGTTTCCCTGTTCTAACAGCAAATTCCTTTGGTGTCATTCCCAATTCTTCCAGTTTTTCACGTAAAGTTTCTCCGGGATGCACCGCATAATCAGGTTGGTATGTATATCTTGCTCTCATTTTTACAATCTTTTAATGGTAATCTTTTACTTCTATTATTTCAACAATGGTTACTTCTGAATAAATCAACGAATTATTTTCGTCTGTTGGCAATGGCTCATTGGCAGGTTCATAAATTAAACGAAAAGGATGTTCCAAATCGCAGGCGAACTGTCCTTTTCTGTCACCTGTTAATGGGTGATGCCTGCCCGGCAAACCCATTAATATCTCAAGATTATCAGCCATCGCCATATCATCAAGCCGTATTTTTAGTTTATTAGCAGATGCTCCATAACTGTAAATTTATCGGGTTAACCAGACGAATTTACGTAAATTTGTCGAACTAACCTGACAAATTAACATATTTTTATTCAATACACTGTTCCTCCACAGCCCAACCAAAAATATCCTGATTCGGCAAATCTGTATAAACTGTTTATAAATTATTGAAAACAAAAGAAAATATGATGTGAAACAATAAACAGACAGCAGAATTAATCTTACTTTTGCAACACTGAAAAACAGCAATAAAATGTTTTCATAAGATTTTGTTTTCTAATTATTTACAGCTAAAATAAAATTATCATAATGGTTCAAAATAAATTCTTAACACGCCACAACGGACCCCAAGACGAGGATGTGCAAAGCATGCTCGAAAAAATGGGACTCTCCTCCGTTGATCAGCTTATCGACGAGACCATTCCCGCCAATATTCGTTTAAAAAACGATATTGAACTTAAAGAAGGCATGGACGAATACAGCTACCTTCAGCATGTGAAGCAACTTTCCGTAAAAAATAAGATTTTTAAGACTTATATCGGACTAGGATATTATAATACCATTGTCCCGCCGGTCATTATGCGCAATGTATTTGAAAACCCTGGATGGTACACCTCCTACACGCCTTATCAGGCTGAAATTAGCCAGGGTCGCCTTGAAGCACTTCTAAACTTTCAAACTATGGTTTCCGGCCTGACGGGACTGCCGCTGGCCAATTCCTCTTTGCTCGACGAAGGAACAGCAGCAGCGGAAGCCATGCTGTTGTTCTTTCACGCCCGTCCCCGTGCTCTAACCAAAGCCGGCGCCAACGTCTTTTTGGTTTCCAAAGAGCTCTTTCCACAGACTATCGAAGTACTGAAAACCCGGGCAGAGTCGCGTGGCATTGATTTGCATATCTCTCCGGAAAATGAATTCGAATTCTCCGATAATGTCTTCGGATGCATGATCCAATATCCTGACAGAAAGGGGCTAATCAACGATTATACCCAAATGGTTAAACAACTCAAAGAAAAGAATATCCCGCTTGCCGTAGGTGCTGACCTGTTGAGTCTTACCTTATTAAAGCCTCCCGGTGAATGGGGTGCCGATGTGGTTTTTGGTTCCTCGCAACGTTTTGGTGTTCCATTGGGCTACGGTGGTCCGCATGCTGCTTATTTTGCTACTACCGAAACTTACAAAAGGCAGATACCCGGTCGTATTATTGGTATTTCCAAAGATATAAACGGAAAAATGGCATTGCGTATGGCGTTGCAAACCCGCGAACAGCATATCAAACGCGAAAAAGCCACTTCGAATATTTGTACGGCTCAGGCATTGCTGGCCATTATGGCTGGTTTCTACGGTGTCTATCACGGCAAAGATGGGTTGACAGAAATTGCCACCCAAATTCACTCGTATTCCGTTGATTTGGCGAAAGCTCTCAAAAAACAGGGATATCAAAACCAAAATAGTGCTTATTTTGATACGCTGTATCTTGAAATACCCGACAATGTGGACATCGGACTCATCCGTTCCAAAGCATTGGAAAATGAGATAAACTTCCTCTATGCCGATAAAAGACATATTGGCATCAGCTTAGACGAAACCACCGGCAAAGCGGATGTGGAAAAAATTATTTCTGTACTGGCCGATGCGACAGACGTACAATTACAACCGGTATCATTCAGCGAAGCAGAAATGAACAAAGCAGTAGCCATTCCGGACGATTTGCAGCGAACCAGTAACTTTATGGCCCATCCTGTGTTTAAAAAATACCATTCCGAAACACAAATGATGCGTTATCTGAAGTCGTTGGAAAACAAAGATCTCGCACTGAACCGTAGTATGATTCCTTTGGGGTCGTGTACAATGAAACTGAATGCGGTTTCGGAAATGATACCGGTGAGCTGGCCTGAGTTTACTGATATTCATCCTTTTGTTCCGCAAAACCAGGCTGCCGGATATAAGACGGTGATTAAAGAAATGGAACGTATGCTGTGCGAAATTACCGGATTTGCCGCCATGTCGTTTATGCCCAACTCCGGCGCTGCCGGTGAATATACCGGGCTGATGGTCATTCGCGCCTACCTGCACAGCCGGGGTGAGCAACACCGCAATATTTGCCTCATCCCCGCTTCGGCACACGGCACCAATCCTGCCAGCTCGGTGATGGCCGGTTTTCAGGTGGTCGTTGTAAAAACTGATGAAAACGGGAACATCGATATTGAAGACCTTCGTCAAAAGGCGGAAGAACATAAGGATAACCTGGGCGCGCTCATGGTTACTTATCCATCCACGCACGGTGTTTTTGAAGAAGGTATTCGTGAGGTTATTGAAATTATTCACTCTCATGGCGGACAGGTTTACATGGATGGAGCCAACATGAACGCCCAGGTCGGACTTACTCATCCCGGTTTTATCGGCGCCGATGTCTGCCACCTGAACCTGCACAAAACCTTTGGTATTCCACATGGTGGTGGTGGCCCCGGCGTTGGTCCCGTTGGCGTAGCTGCTCATTTGAAACCGTTCCTGCCCAAACACATATTTGTAAAAACAGGTGGAGAAAAAGGCATTTCGGCAGTTTCATCTGCCCCTTATGGCAGTGCGCTTATCCTGTTGATTTCGTACGGTTACCTGAAAATGCTGGGAAAAACCGGGTTGAAGGAAGCCACAAAAATGGCCATCCTCAATGCCAATTATCTGAAAGATGAACTTAAAGAGGCTTATCCGATTTTGTACACCGGCAAGAATGGTCGTGTGGGTCACGAGATGATTCTCGACTGTAATGCTTTTAGCAAAACGGCCGGTATCGAAGTAATTGATATTGCCAAAAGGCTTATGGATTACGGTTTTCATGCTCCTACCGTAGCATTTCCGGTACACGGAACACTCATGGTGGAACCTACCGAAAGCGAGCCATTGGAAGCGCTGGATCGTTTCGTGGAGGCCATGAAATCTATTCGCGAAGAAATCCGGGATGTTGAAGAAGAAAAAGCCGAACGCAAAGACAATGTGGTTTATAATGCACCGCATACAGCCGAAATGGTCATTACCAGCGAATACAGCCTGCCTTACAGCCGCGAAAAAGCAGCTTTCCCCCTGGGCTGGGTTCGCGAAGACAAGTATTTCCCGCCGGTAGCGAGGGTGGATGATACTTTTGGCGACAGGAACCTGTGCCCCTGCCTGCCGGTCCTCCGTTAGCGATTACGAAGGACCGGTGGTAAAAGTGACCGAATTGTAAACTCCGAACTTCCGGTAAGTGAAAAGCCCTTGGAACAATTTCGGCAGGGGCTTTACTTTTTTCAAATAAAAGTTGCTACACCATCGTAATCCGCGTTCCCCCGTTATCCACACCGAGCAAATCGGTTTCCGTGATGATGGTATCTTTTCCGGTGCTTTCCACAAAGTTAATGGCGGCACGCACTTTCGGAGCCATGCTTCCTGCTCCGAATTGCCCTTCGGCAAGATAGCGTTTGGCTTCGGTCAGGCTCATACGGTCGATGGCCTTTTGCTGAGGAGTGTTGAAATTAATAAATACCTTGGGGATATCTGTGAGAATAAATAGCTTATCGGCTCTGATACCCACGGCCAGTCTTGAGGAAGCAATATCTTTGTCAATGACAGCATCTATCCCCTGCAGCTTGTTTTCTTTCACATAGAAACAGGGAATTCCGCCACCCCCGACGGCAATAACGATATGCCCTTCACGGGCAATTTTTTCTATGGTTTTCTGATTGAAAATCATCATGGGATTGGGCGAAGCCACCACTTTTCGCCATCCGCGGCCACGGGCATCTTCTTTAAAAACAGCTTTGGAAGTTTTCATAATGGCTTCCGCTTCATCTTTGGTGTAGTAAGGCCCCACCGGCTTGGCAGGATTTACGAATGCCGGATCGTTTTTGTCAACCAGCACCTGGGTAATTAAAGTAATAATATCGCGCTCTTTGTCATCTTTCATCAGCACATTGCGAAGTTGCTGCTCCAGAATATAACCAATAAATCCCTGGGAATAAGCGCCACACACATCCATGGGCATTTCCGGAATTCCGTAAATCTGCTTGCCGGCAGCATTGGCCAGCATAATGTTTCCAACCTGCGGACCGTTGCCATGCGTAAGCACGAAGTTATATTTCCTTTTCATGAGTTTCAGCAATTTTTTGCCGGCATCATAAGCATTGGCTTCCTGCTCGTCGATAGTCCCTTTTTGGCCTGCTCTTAACAAAGCATTTCCCCCAAAAGCAACAACAGCTAATTTTTTCATATAAAACTATTTTTTTATAATATCCTTAAAAAGGAGTGCAAAAGTAACAAAATCCTGTGGTTTTCTTTACTTTAGATTCCATAAGTTCAACATTTTTGTACGCAAGTGCCGACGAGAATTTTTTTTAATACCTTTGCTACAAAAGTTAGAGAATATACCCATGGGACTTTCTTTTTGGAATTTAATGATGCTGATTGGTTATGCGCTGGTTTGTATTGCCATTGGCCTGTGGAGTACACGTGGTAACAGAGATGATGATTATCTGATTGCCGGAAGGAAAATCGGGCTGTTCGGATTTGTGTCAACCGTGGTGGCAAGCTATATCGGAGGTGCTGCCATTGTGGCTTACTCTGCTTATGTTTACAAGTTTGGGATTTCTGCTATTGCTGTATTTGTGGGAACAGCGGCAGGCTTCCTGTTTTTTATTCCGTATGCGCTTAAATTGCGTAAATTCAGTACTAAAAAACAATTCCTGACACTCTCCGACTGGTTTTATTTTAAATATGATAAAAAAACCGGTGTGGCTTCCGCCCTGATTTTGTTTGTAGTTTATTTTGGCATGCTGCTCAACCAGTTTATCGCCGGAAGCAGCATCCTGTCGAATATCAGTGGCTGGAGTTACGAAACCGCACTTATGGCTTCCGCTGCAGTCATCACCATTTATCTTTTTGCGGGAGGATTTAAATCGGTAGTGAAAACAGATGTCTTTCAGTATGTCATCATGTTTGTTCTGTTTATCCTGCTGGCTTACGTTTTGGTTAAAGGCAATCATCATTTTTCCAGAGAGATGACAGACTTTTCCGATATGAGTGTTTCCATGACCATTGTCTTTATCTTTTTCGGTATTCTTATAATTTTTCAGTCAGCCGAATACTGGCAGCGGGTTTATGCTGCTAAAAGCAACAAGGTGGTAAAAAAAGGGTTCATAGCCTCGGCAATTCTCGTGCTCATCACCGGTTTTGCCATTACCATTGTCGGGCTTTCGGCACATTATCAGGTTCCGGGAATTGCTCCCCGGAATGCTTTTGCCGAAGGACTGAAAGTGCTTGTACCTGAAAAGCTTATCGGGGCCGGGCTGGTGTTGCTTTTCGCTGCCATTATGAGTTCTGCCGACACTATCATCTTTGTTTTGGCCTCCAGCGTGGCCAAAGATTATATTTCGCATTTTTCCAAAAAAGAGGTTACCCAGCACAACCTGAAAATGCAAACTAAAATCTTTATTGTTCTGTTTTCCTTTCTCGGATTTATGTTGGCTTTTTACTTCCGTAGCATCATCAATGTCATCCTGTTTATCACCGGCGTGGGATTTACGATTATTCCGGCTGCCGTTGCTTCATTTCACTTTAAAATCTCAAATGTGGCCGCCCTTGCCAGCTTTATTTCGGGAGTTACTTACGTAAGTATTTTGCTTGCTTCGGGTAACCTTATGCCGGAATTAAGTATTGCCTCTATTTTAGTGGCAACACTGTTTCTAATCGTTTTCCAGGTATTTACCCGTAAAAAAGTGGTAACTGAAGGATAACTAAAAGAGCTGTTTGCTTTATTGTTGCCGGTATTTTTTATTTTTGAAACATGCAAAATTCTCAAAATCAGCGTAAAGCATATCTTTTGACCTTGCTTACGGTACTGTTTTGGTCAACCATTAGCTCGGCTTTTAAAATAACGCTCCGTTATCTAAGTTTTGACAACCTGTTATTTTGGTCGGTGCTGAGTGGAATTTTTGTTTTGGGTATTCTGAATCAGTCAGGCAAAAGTCCGCTTCGCTTTCGTTTGCTTTCGCGAAAAGCGTGGCTCTCGTCAGCACTCATGGGATTTTTCAATCCGTTTCTCTACTACCTCGTGCTCATCAAGGCTTATCAGCTGCTGGAAGCGCAGGTGGCGGGTACGCTGAACTATATTTGGCCTATCGTGCTGGTGCTGCTTTCCATTCTTTTTCTCGGGCAGAAAATAAAGGCACGTGCCGTGGTGGCAATTTTCATAAGTTTTTTTGGGATACTGATTATCAGCACCGGCGGACATCCTTTTTTGCTGAAATTTTCTAATCCGCTGGGCGTAGTGCTGGCGGTGGGCAGCGCGCTTTTCTGGGCTGTTTACTGGATTCTGAACATGAAAGATCCACGGGAAGAGAGTGGTAAAATCCTTTTGAACATGATTTTCGGACTTTTTTATCTGATGATTTATTTCGGTGTGCTGGGGCGTTGGCCTGTTGTTCCTTCCACCGCCGGACTTCTCGGGAGTCTTTATATCGGCACTTTTGAAATGAGCCTGACCTTCGTTATTTGGCTCAAGGCGTTGACCTTCTCTGCCGACACCGCCAAAGTGAGTAATCTGATTTATCTTTCACCTTTTCTCGGATTGTTCTGGATTAGCCGCACCGTTGGCGAGATCATTCACGTTTATACTCTCGTGGGACTAACTTTCATTGTGGGTGGAATTTTGTTGCAGCAATGGCAGAAAATCACCTTGCCAGAGAGAGGCGAGGCAGGCAAATAACAATTTACAAAAATCAAATAAATAACAAATTCGGAAAAACCTAATGCTTTTCTTCCCACCGTTCCACTTCGCCGGTAAACCGCAAATAATTCAAAACCAGGCGTAGTTCACCATAGCTGACCTCATCGCCGAGGGCGACTTTGGCATCGCTGAGCAATTGTGTTTTTTCACGTATAAAAAATTGGGAAATACGTTTTACTTTTTGGACGCTGACCAGTTTTTCGATGGCTATTTCGCCTGTACCTGCAAAATGTGCCAAATGCCCTTCGATGGTGGTTTCGGCAAAATGACGCTCTTCGGCAATTTCCGCAATGCTTTTTCCGGCTTTCCAAAGGTCAAAGCTGACTTGTTTGGTGTCTGTCTTCGGTTTTTTTTCTTCCGGTTCCGGCTCATCGAGTGCCAGACCGGCAAAATCTTTTTCTTCACAAAAATCGATGATGATTTGGAGCAATTCATTTCCAAACATCTCCAGCTTCTTTTGCCCGATACCTTTAATTGCTTTCAGCGCTGTGGGCGTTATCGGTAGTTTGTCGCTCAATTCTCTTATAGATCGCAGAGACAAGACCCTGTAAACCGGTCCTCCCGTTTCGGCAACTTTGGCATCTCGCCAGGCTTTCAGACGGCGGTATATTTCAGGGTGACCCAATTCCGTTGCAACCTCTTCAGCTCTTTTTCGCCGGGCAGACTTTGAAGGATTTTCTACCGACGCTTTTGCCTGTGCATCAAGATAATTTTTCACCACAAAACCGTTGTGGCAGGCTTCGAGACAGGCTGTTTTGAACGCCGCTTCCCGGTTCAGGTTGTCCAGTGCATTTTTAAATTTCTTACGGACTGCTTTGTTGTCTGTTTCGATGTTTATCTGCTGTAACCTGGTTATTACCAGCAATTTCATTTTTTCAGAAAAATAGACGCTTGCCTTTTTAAGGCGTTCCTGTAAGGCGCTGTTTTTTTCCACATCTTCACCGTTTGCAAGCAAATGCAAAAGCTGTTTTTGAAATTTTTCGGCTACTTCTGTAATTTCGGCTTTGGCCTGCCGGGTAATTTCGTGAAATGTGTCCACCGGATTCCCTTCCAGACTACTTTCGCTTTCATGCGAAATTTTAACAGTATAATAAAGCTGCCGTTTCAGTGATTCAAAATCGAAAAGCGTCGTAAGCAGTTGTTGTTCGTATGTTTTCCGCGATACCTCAAGTTCTGCATGGTCGGGTTGGTTTTCCTCATAATGTTTAGTGAACCGGTCGATGGTCTGGTCGTATTTAATGCTTTGTGAAAGTACCGGCGTACTCAGCACCAGGCCTTCCAGCGACTTGCATCGGCTGAGCGCCACATAAACCTGTCCGTGGGCGAACGCTTCCTGTGCATCGATTACAGCCTTTTCAAAAGTCAGTCCCTGGCTTTTGTGGATGGTGATAGCCCAGGCCAGCTTTAGCGGGAGCTGGGTAAATTTACCTTCGACGGTCTCTTTGATTTCTTTGGTCTCATCGTCAAGTGCGTATTTGGCCTTTTCCCACTCCAGCTGCTTAACGGGTATCTCCTCTTCATCGCCTTCACATTTCACCTTTACAACTTCTTTGCTGATTTCTACCACCGTCCCTATTTTCCCGTTGTAGAAAAGTTTTTCAGGATTGGGATCGTTTTTGACAAACATCACCTGGGCGCCTTTTTTCAGTGTCAGTTTGGCATCAGTGGGATAAATATATTCGGGAAAATTCCCCCATATCTGCGCATCAAAAGTGTAGGATTTTGTTTTTATCCTGTTTAACCGTGAGTCGTTGATTTGGTGGGCTTTGTAGTTGTGTGTGGTGAGAATAATGTATCCGGAATTGTCTGCATTGAAGTCTGGTTTATACCTTGCTTTCAGTGCTTCAATGACCGTGTTGTCCAGTTTGTTGTCACGGATTTTGTTGAGTAAATCAATAAAGATTTTATCTTTCTGCCGGAACACATGTTGTAGCTCAATACTTACGTAGTTGGTCTTTTGCAGAGCAAGACTGCTGAAAAAATAAGGGGTTTCATAATATTTTCGCAACAGTTGCCATTCGTCCTCTTTTACAACCGGCGAAAGCTGTTGCAGATCGCCAATCATCAGCAACTGAACGCCGCCGAAAGGCAGGTTTCTGTTGCGAAACCGGCGTAACGTACTGTCGATGGCATCCAGCAAGTCGGCACGCACCATGCTGACTTCGTCAATTATTAGCAAATCCATGCTTCGGATGATGTTTATCTTTTCTTTGCTGAAGCGGTTGACTTTTGCCTGCCTTACACCGTCGATGGTTTCCGTGGGCTGGTAATCGGGAACCAGCGGGCCGAAAGAAACCTGAAAAAAGGAATGGATGGTAACACCTGCCGCGTTGATAGCCGCCACGCCGGTGGGTGCTGTTACTACCATCCGCTTGGGTGAATGCTCTTTCAGGTTATGCAAAAAAGTAGTTTTTCCCGTCCCGGCTTTCCCGGTAAGGAAAATATTCCGTCCGGTAAACTGTACGAAATCGTAGGCAAGTTGCAGCTGCTCGTTTTTCTGGTATTCCATAAAATGAAAGGATAGTAATAAACAAAACAAAGGTAATGGTTTTTGGGTATTGTAAAAAAACAAGCAGGTCGTTTTTTACCTTTTAGTAATCTTTCTCAAATTTTTCTTCATCTCATTTGTTTCCTGAAAGAAAGGAATTATTAGAAGTCCCCTAAAGATATTATAATAAATAATTGGCTGACATCTGTTTAGATGGTGTTTTATAGAAAATCAGCAGACCCTATGTAGATTTTATACCACTCATTCGGATTCAGACTTTTGTCATAAATTCGGAAATAGCCGTTGGATAAAATGTATTGTTTCTATGTTCCAAAATCGGGTTGTGTGGATTGGAAATCTCAAAACCCGGATGTCAAAAAATAAATTTAGTACATTTGTTTATTCATTTTTAAAGCACCAGGATTTTCATCCGGTTTTATAAGGGGTTAATACAATGATGAATCATTTTCATAAAGCGATCCTGTGGGAACCCTTGCCGGGAAATGCTGTTCGGTGTAATGCCTGTGCACACCGTTGTGGAATTACTGACGGACGGTTTGGCGTTTGTGGTACCCGTAAAAACATTGGCGGAAAGCTTTTTACGAATGTTTATGAACGGCCAATTGCTGAACACACGGACCCCATCGAAAAAAAACCGCTTTTTCATTTTCTTCCCGGCAGCAAAGCAATGTCAATAGGTACGGCAGGGTGTAATTTCAAATGCAGTTTTTGTCAAAATTACGACATTAGTCAAATGCGCGGTAATGATACAAAAGGTGAAGATTTAAGCATTTCACGATTGTTGGATACTGCGGAAACTTATGGGTGCTCTTCCATCGCCTATACTTACAATGAGCCTGTGGTTTTTATCGAATATGTTTTGGATGCGGCCAAAGAAGCTCATAAAAGAGGCCTGAAAAATGTGTACATCAGCAACGGATACGAAACCGAAGAAACGTTTAAATTACTCCCGGATACCATTGATGCCATGAACATCGACTTGAAGGCTTATACTGAAAAATTTTACCGGACACTGTGCAAAGGACGGTTGGAACCTGTGCTTGAGAATATACGCCGTGCTTACGAAACAGGCATTTGGGTTGAAGTGACCACGCTCCTTATTCCCGGTGAAAATGATTCGGAAGAAGAGATGAGAGACATCGCCTCTTTTATCGCTTCTGTTTCCAAAGATATTCCATGGCACATTTCCCGCTTTTTCCCGACATACAAAATGAGAAACGTACCGCCAACTTCGCTTACCAAGCTGGAAAGAGCGCGCGAAACAGGCATAGAAGAGGGACTCCATTTTGTTTATACGGGTAATGTCCCGCACGAAAGTAATACAACTTTTTGTCCGCAGTGTGGTGATAAATTAATTGTCAGGAGTGCTTATACTCTTTCTATGATGCGTGTTGAAAACGGACGTTGTCCCCATTGCAGGTCTAAAATTCCCGGTGTTTTCTAAAACTTAAAAGATTAATAACCATGGATTTTCATATTTCGCTATCGGATAAAGAAAAAAAAGAGCTGCTTCAAATAGCACGAAATGCCATTGAATGCTGCTTTGAAGGAGATGACTCTTTGCAAAACAAAATTATTCAATGCAGAAACAAGTTGATTGCCAGGTATTCCGCACTTAATGTTCCGGTTCTTAAGGAATCATTGGCTTGTTTTGTTACCCTTTCAGAAAGGGATGACGACCAACTAAGGGGTTGCATCGGAAATGTGGAAACCCGAAAAGATGAAACGCTTTTGCAAAACATCATCAGCAAAAGCATAATGGCCGCATTTATGGATAGCCGTTTTGAACCGTTGGAAGCATCGGAACTTTCTGAAATAAAGATAGAAATCAGTATTGTATCAAAACCCAGGCCCATCACTTTTAACACAAAAGAGGAGCTCTTTTCTTTGGTTGAAGGGAAAGGGGTTGTTTTACAATCAGGTTTCCGGCGGGCTACGTTACTGCCTCAGGTATGGCAGCAACTACCGGAACCGCCTGAGTTTCTTAGTCATTTGGCATTAAAAGCCGGAATTTCAGCTATGGAATACGAAAATGCCTCTTACGAAATTTATGAGGTGTATAGCTTTGAGGAAAGCTAACCCGAATAAACAGGGAACAAATCACAAATCTAAAAATCCCAAACGTTTACACAAGAGGGATTTTCTATCAGAAAGCACGATAATCAGAATTTAGTCATTAAAACCAAAAACTTGCATATCCCACAACAGCACTTGTATCACCAAATGCGTCGGCCGAAGTGGAATAATCAATCAGATGCGGTGTGAGTGCACGTTTGTGCATAGAGGCAAATGCAATACGTAAAGGATTAATTCCACACGCATCCACATCTTTTTCTTTGCGCTCTTCGATATTTTTTATGCTTTGCATATCTATCCGGCGGGCTGTTTCCAACGGATGATAATGACTTAGATCTGTACTGATAATCATAAAATAACCATCAAGTGCCCCGGCGAATTCTCTGGCTTGCACTTCGGATATTTGCCCTGCTACGAGGGGTAAAATTTTGCTATCAGGACTGAAATACTGAATAAAAGGCAGCTGCACCTCTAAAGAGTGTTCCGTTGCGTGCTCTTGCCCCGAAGATTGAAAATGCAGATCGTGAATTACAGGCGTACGTCCTAAAGGAGTTTCCCAAAAGTCGTGATTGTCACTATAAACCGAATGGATAAGTGAACGATGCGACGGGCCGAGCAGCGCAATCTTTTGAGGTGCTATAGTTTTTAATAAACAATAAGCAGCCAATGCTGTTTTCCCTGAAAAAATCCATCCGGCATGTGGCACAATAAGGCCGGAAACCTTTGAAATACTTTTCCTGTCAAAATCTCCTTCTTTTAATGCCAGGGTTTTTTCCAAACGATCAATGAATGCGATTATCGCTTTTTTTGAAGAAGGATAAAAACTTCCTGCAAAAGCCGGCTTCCGGATCGTAACATTCTCTTTTTCCATGGCGCTGAAAAATTTTGCACTAAATTACAACAAACAGGACGGAAAAGCAACTTCGCAGGTTCACGCAAAAACCGCAAAGAAGACGCAGGGTACGCAAAACCCATGCTCCTTCGGGTCTGTGACCCGAAGGTAAAAGGGGCAAAGGATTTTCAATCCGTTTGGGCGAAAACTTCAAAAATTTGCATTCGACATTCTTGTTATCTCCATACGAATCTCGTGTCGCCGTTCCCGTAAAGTCTATACCGGTATCCGTACTTTTTCCTACTTTTGAAGAAAAAAGAGAACTATGTATTTAACCGATCGAGAATTATTTTACCGTTATCTCGCTGTTCCCGCTGAAGTGCCTGAAGCGTTGGAAATTGTTCGAGCCGAAGGGATCTATCTTTACGATGACCTGGGAAACGAATATGTTGACCTGGTCTCCGGCGTTTCGGTGAGCAACGTGGGCCATCAGCATCCGGCGGTAGTGGAAGCTGTCAAAGAGCAGGCCGAAAAATACATGCATTTGATGGTTTACGGAAAATATATTCAGTCGCCGCAGGTGCGCCTTGCCGGCAAAATGGCCGAAAATATGCCACCGTCGCTTGATTCCGTTTATTTTGTCAACTCCGGAAGCGAAGCTATCGAAGGCGCGTTAAAGCTGGCCAAGCGCATCACCGGCCGTACGGAAATGATTGCCTTTAAAGACGCTTACCACGGCCATACCCACGGCGCTATGAGCATGCTGGGAAACGAAAAAATGAAATATGCATTTTACCCGCTGTTGCCGGATGTTCGCTTTTTGCATTTTAACGTACCGGAAGATTTGGCACAGATTACTGAAAAAACCGCCTGCGTTCTCATCGAACCTGTTCAGGCAGAAGCAGGTATTCTCATCCCCGATAGGGCATACGTGCGTGCTTTACGCGAACGCTGTACGGAAACCGGCGCCATGCTGATTTTCGATGAGGTGCAGATGGGTTTCGGCCGGACCGGAAAGCTCTTTGCTTTTGAGCATTTCGATATGGTTCCTGATATTTTATGTCTGGCGAAAGCCATGGGCGGCGGCATGCCCATCGGTGCTTTTGTCTCTTCCAAAAAACGGATGCAGTTGCTGACGTATCATCCCTATCTGGGACACATCACCACTTTCGGCGGTCATCCGGTAAGCTGTGCCGCTGCTTTGGCCAGCCTCGATATCATTCTTCGCGAAAAGCTGCACGAAAAAGCACAGGCCAAAGGCCGTTTGTTTGTAAAATGGCTCGAAGGTCATCCGCTGGTGAAGGAAATCCGGCAAATCGGTTTGATGCTTGCCGTGGAACTTGTGGATAAGGTTACCACGGACAAAGTGGTGCACGAAATGTATAAAAACCGGTTGATTGTTGACCGGTTCCTATTCAACGATACCAGTTTTCGCATTGCACCGCCGCTCACCATCACCGAAGAAGAAATCAAAATGATTGCCGGAAAGATTTTAGACAGTCTTAACCAAATTAAATAATTGCTCTATGAAAAATTTTTATTTAGTAATGTTCGCCGGATTCTTTCTTTTCGGCGGAACTGTTTTTGCCCAGGACAGGGTAAGCAGTTTAAACTTTGAGACCCGTTCCGAAGTAATTGCACAACACGGAATGGCCGCTACAAGCCAGCCACTGGCTACGCAAATTGCGCTCGACATCTTAAAAAAGGGCGGCACTGCTGTTGACGCCGCCATTGCCGCCGATGCCGCCCTCGGATTGATGGAACCTACCGGCGCCGGTATGGGTGGCGACCTGTTTGCCATTGTCTGGGATGCCAAGACACAAAAACTTTACGGTCTGAATTCCAGCGGTCCTTCGCCCAAATCATTAACGCTGAAATATTTCAAAGACCACGGCTACAAGTTTATTCCCGCTCACGGACCGTTGCCTGTGTCGGTACCGGGTTGTGTGGACGGATGGAATGAACTGCACAAACGTTTCGGGAAACTTCCCATCAGGGAAATCTTACAACCCGCCATTGATTATGCCCGCGAAGGTTATCCCGTAACAGAACTTATTGCATATTACTGGGGACTGAATGCGCGTATTTTGAAAAAATATCCCGGCTTTGCCGAAGAGTATATGCCGGGAGGGAAAGCTCCTGTCAAAGGTCAGATTTTTAAAAATCCCAACCTCGCCAATACGCTGGAGTTGTTGGCAAAAAAGGGATTCAGAGAGTTTTACGAAGGGAAACCTGCCCGGGTGATCGATAAATACATGCACGAAAATGGCGGCTTTTTGTCGTACAGCGATATGGCTTCGTATCATGCCAAATGGGTAACACCCGAGAGCACCAACTACCGCGGCTATGATGTGTGGGAACTGCCTCCCAACGGACAGGGAATTGCTGTTTTGCAAATGCTGAATATGTTGGAGAACTTTGATATAAAATCCATGGGGTTTGGCAGTGCAGCTTACATCCATTTGCTCACCGAGGTCAAAAAGATTGTTTATGAAGACCGGGCAAAATTTTATTCCGACCCGCTGTTCAACAAAATTCCGGTGAAACAACTGATTTCCAAAGCATACGCCAAAAAGCGCCTGAAATTATACGATCCGCATCATGCTGCCCGCTACTATCCGGCCGGCCAGCCTGAGCAGGGAAATACCGTTTATCTGACAGTTGCTGACCAGTATGGAAATATGGTTTCGCTGATACAGAGCAATTACCGCGGTTTGGGATCGGGTATGACACCGCCGGGGCTTGGATTTATTTTGCAGGATCGCGGAGAACTTTTTTCGCTGAAACCGGGACAGTTCAACACTTATGCTCCCGGCAAACGACCTTTCCATACCATCATTCCGGCTTTTATTACCAAAGATGGGAAACCGTGGATAAGTTTTGGCGTGATGGGTGGCGCCATGCAGCCCCAGGGTCAGGTACAAGTCATCGTTAACCTGATTGATTTCGGGATGAACCTTCAGGAAGCCGGCGATGCACCGCGTATTCGTCACGACGGTTCGTCGCAACCTACCGGAACGAAAATGAAAGATGGCGGCTGGCTCAACATGGAGAGCGGTTTTAGCTACGATGTCATCCGGAAGCTTATGCAAATGGGACACCGCATACGTTTCTCACTCGGAGGTTATGGCGGCTACCAGGCCATCATGTGGGATGCAAAAAACAAAGTCTATTATGGTGCTTCCGAATCAAGAAAGGACGGAGAAGCAGCCGGATATTAAAATATGAACCAAAGAACTCCGGGGAAAGTCAATAATAAAATAAGATATGCAGGAAAAGACAACGAAAACCATCGAAAAAATAAAATTGGTCATCGGAAAAGAGAAACAGCTTTCACCATCGCCGTTTATGAACTGGCTAAAGCCCGTAGCGATGGCTGCCGAATACGGTTCGCTGACATTTGAATATAAAATCAGGGAAGATATGACCAATCCCACGGGAAATCTCCACGGCGGCGTTATTGCCGGAATTATTGACGACATCGTGGGGACCACCGTTTACAGCCTCGAAAAAAGCGACTATTTTGTGACGGTAAACATGTCGGTGGACTATTTTGCACCCGCCGTGCTTGGCGATATCATTCATGCTGTCACCAGAGTGGTGAAAGAAGGGAAAACGATTATCAACGTGGAATGTGAGTTATGGCTGCCGGCCAAAAAACGGTTGCTGGCCAAAGCGAGTTCCAACCTCATGCGTATTCGTTAATAATGCCTGTTTTCCAGCTTCCCCATGAGCCTGTTTTTCCCCGTCCCGAACTCGCTGAGCCGGACGGATTACTTGCCATTGGCGGTAACCTCTCGCCACGGTGGCTTATTAAGGCTTATACAGCCGGAATTTTCCCCTGGTATAGCGAAGGTAGTCCTATTTTGTGGTGGTCGCCCGACCCGCGAATGGTCCTTTTTCCAGGAGAATTCAAAAAGCATAAAAATCTGCGACGGCTGGTGCGCAGCGGTAAGTTCACGGTAACCATGGATACTGATTTTGAGGGTGTTATCAAAGCGTGTAGCAAGGCAGAGCGTAAAGGGCAGGAGGAGGGAACCTGGATTACAAAAGCAATGCAGGAAGCTTATGTCAGGTTGTTTGAGCTGGGATTTGCCCATTCGGTGGAATGCCTGCTTGATGGAAAGCTTGCAGGTGGCCTGTATGGCGTTGCACTGGGAAAAATCTTCTTTGGCGAGTCCATGTTTCATCATGTTACCGATGCTTCCAAAGTGGCGCTGTGTCACCTGGTTGATTTTCTGTTGGAAAATGATTTTAAACTAATTGATGTGCAGCAGGATACGCCACATTTGCGCAGCCTCGGCGCACGACTGATACCGCGGGAAGAATTTCTCAAAATATTACAGGATAATATTCTTTGAAGTTGATTGACGTTATACCAAAAACGGGATAACCTTCTACAAAAACGAATGATACAAAGGAGAAAATTGGAGTGCCGGAAAAACCTGATTGGAAGCGTTCAGGGTTATCCCTGAAAATAAATCAGATGGGGATTGTGACGAAATGACCTACCGGTTTCGACTTTTTCTTTTTCTGTTTTTCAGGTGTTTATATCTTTCTAATTTTCCTGATTTATTTATTAACCTGTGCTCCATATCTTTCAAACTGACCATACAATTCTTCAGCTATTACCGAATATGGTCAAAAAAATCAGAAAGTGAATAATTATAAAAAAATCAATATTAATACTGTTTCTGTGATAAACACTGATAATCAATAGTTTGTCTTCCGGATTTGGATGAGAAAAAGTTACTGAAAATTATCATAAAGCCTTTTTAAGAGCAGACTCATTACTATAAGCCTATCTTTTGATAAGGCCTGTAATGTTGTTTTTTTGATCTTTCATCAGGCAACAAATTGAAATAATGGCTTTAGCGAAAGCATCTTCCGTGTTGCTAATTTATTCATATATATTTGGTTATAAATTTTCTCACCAAAATTTGGATTCTTAGATTTTTTAGCATAGGTTTACGGGTTGAGCAGTTACAGGTATTAAAATATAATTTATTAACTTATTTTTTTTCTTATGAAAATAAAATACTTTCTCTCTTTTGGTTTAGCTCTTTTTATTTTAGGCACAGCAAGTGCTCAGGAAGCGAACACCTATTTTAAACCGCTTAAATATCGCAATATTGGCCCCTTTCGCGGTGGTCGTTCTGTTACTGCCAGCGGTGTTATTACCGACCCCCTGACCTATTACATGGGTACCAGTGGCGGTGGACTTTGGAAAACGCAAGATGCAGGGCAACGCTGGACAAATATATCAGATGGCTTTTTTAAGACCGGTTCTGTGGGTGCCGTTGCGGTTTCAGAATCAAACCCTAATGTGATTTATGTTGGTATGGGAGAACACGCGGTAAGAAGCGTTATGACATCGTATGGGGATGGCGTTTATAAATCTACCGATGCAGGCAAAACATGGAAAAAAATTGGTTTGGATAAAACACGCCATATCTCCAGGATAGTTATAAATCCATATAATCCTGATATTGTATTTGTAGCTGCGCAAGGTGCATTATACGGGCCTGCCAAAGAACGCGGTGTTTATAAATCAATAGATGGCGGTAAAACCTGGAAAAAGGTTTTGTTTGTAAATGATTCAACAGGCAGCGCTGATTTATCTATGGATATGAATAATCCTGAAGTGCTTTATACGGCTATGTGGCATATCCAACGTAAGCCCTGGAAAATTATAAGTGGTGGTATTGGAAGCGACCTGTATAAATCTACCGATGGTGGCGACACCTGGTTTAAAATTTTTAAGGGGCTTCCAAAAGAAAAAGGCAAAATGGCCATTGCGGTTTCCCGCTCTAATTCCGAGAAGGTGTATGCGCTAATAGAAAGTAATAACGACAAGGGCGGATTGTTTGTATCTGATAATTCCGGTAAAAACTGGCACAAAGTAAGTGGTGATAACAGGCTAACGCAACGGGCCTGGTATTATACCAAAGTTTTTGTTGATCCCAACAATGAAAATACGGTTTATGTATTAAGTGCGTCAGCTTTGCGATCAATTGATGGCGGAAAAACGTGGAAGGTATTGAAAGGTACTCATGGTGATTTTCATGACCTTTGGATTAATCCTAAAAATTCAAAAAATATGGTAATAGCTAATGATGGTGGCGCTGCTATTTCGTTTAATAACGGAAAAACATGGTCAACACAAGCTAATATGCCAACGGGACAGTTTTACAGAGTTAATGCTGATAATTTATTTCCATATAACTTATATGGCGGACAGCAGGATAATTCTTCAGTTAGAATTGCGAGTCTTTCGCTTGGCAGAAAGGCAATCACACAACAAGACTGGACGTATTCGGCTGGTGGCGAGAGCGCCTTTCTTGCATTTAATCCGGATAATCCGAGATATGTGATGGGCGGAAGTTATCTTGGTACTATAGAAGTCCTGGATATGAAATCAAAGGCAGGTACAAAAATAATGGAAGCACCTATTCAATATATTGGCAAAGAAGCCAGAAATATGAAATATCTTTTTGACTGGAATGCTCCTATTATCCGGTCTCAACACGAACCAAACACATATTATCATGGAGCTCAAGTAGTGTTTAGAACAAGAGATATGGGAAAAACATGGGTAAAAATTTCACCCGACTTAACACGCAACCTTAATGATAGACAAGGTAATGGTGGCGGCCCCTATACCCATGAGGCAGTGGGTGGTGAAAACTATGGTACGATAAGCTATATAAAAGAATCCCCCGGCGAAAAGGGTGAATTGTGGACGGGTAGTAATGATGGACTTGTTTATTTAACGAGAGATGATGGATTACATTGGAAAAATGTAACACCAAAAGGACTAAAGCAGTGTTTAGTTAATTCTATTGAAGTTTCGCCACATGATCCGGCAACAGCATATATTGCAACAACGAGATACAAGTTTAACGATTTTACACCGGCTATTTATAAAACCACTAACTATGGTAAAAGCTGGACTAATATAAGCTCCGGAATCCCTTATGGCGCCTTTACACGTGTTGTCAGAGAAGATCCTGTAAGAAAAAATTTACTGTATGCCGGTACGGAACTTGGTATATATATATCTTGGAATGGCGGTGCTTCCTGGCAACCTTTTCAATTAAATTTACCTGTAACGCCTATTACAGACTTAATGGTTCATGATGGTAATTTATTAGTAGCAACTGCCGGCAGAGCTTTTTGGATATTAGATGATTTGACCGTTTTAGAACAATATCATCCTCATCATAAGGGAAAAGTTAAAATCTATAAACCGGCGCCTGCCATTTACGGCAACTGGGGAAGTCCGCTAAATGGTAATTCTGATAAATTTAAAGGAACAAATCCATTTTCAGGTGTTAATCCTGCAAATGGTGTTGTATTTTATTATGAACTTCCAAAAATAGCCGATTCTATTGTGGTTACTTTGCAGATAAGAAATGATAAAGGAACATTAATACGCTCGTTTAGTTCAGTTAAGGATACGGCATATAAAAAACGGGCTGGCGGACCACCCCCTACGCCAACCTTGTCTAAAAAAGAAGGTTTAAACCGTTTTGTTTGGGATATGCGCTATCCTGTTATGCCTGGCATTCCAAATGTATATTTTGGAGGGAGTTTTAAAGGTCACATGGCATCTCCCGGGGCTTATAAAGCACGGTTAAAAGTTGGAAATAATATATTAACTACCAATGTATTAATTAAAAAAAACCCACTTTACGGAATCAAAGAAAGTCAATATAAAACCTATGATACTTTTATGAGAAGTTTGGAGCAACCACTTACAGCAATGTACCATAAAATCAGTATTCTTAAGAAAGCTCAATATCAAATTAAAAAAATAATTTTGATTTTAAAGAAGAAAAAGGGACATGAGGCTTTAATTAAATCCGGTAATGCATTAATTGCACAGCTTGTGGCCTGGGATGAAGCTATGGTACAACGTAAAATTAAGGCTTATGATGATGTAGAGGCTTTCCCGGGTAAGTTTACAGCACAATATAAGTTTTTAATAAATCAAACCGAAAGCAGCCTCCCCCGTGTAAATCAGTCATCAATAGATAGAAAGGCTGTTCTTGATATACGCTGGGAGAAATTAAATGCCAGAGCCGATAAACTAATCAATTCGGCTATCCCTGAATTTAATAAGCAATTGTGGCAGGCTGGTATTGGAGCGATAAAAATGGAATGAGATTCTTACAAAAATATTTTATGAATATTATTAATTCACTCATCTTGCGCGAAAAACTAACCCATAAAGCCGGGGATAAAGTCTATGTTGACTACAATCAGGCTCCATGATGATGTTTAAATCACTTTGTTACACTTCTTCACTGTTTGTTTCCTCATCCTTTCACCCTCCCACCAATATTATTTCTCTTTTTTTATGAATGTGGCGTATTTGGACATTATCTTTGCATTTTTATGAGAAAGATGAAAAAGATTTTAGCTGTTGTAACGGTATTTTTTTTGCTTTCCGTCTCGGTAAAAGCGGAAGAGTGGAATATTTTATCCGATACGATAGTCCGGCAGGCGAATGCAGACACCATCCCTTCCGTTAACCTGCAGGAAATTGAAATTATTTCACGCAAAAACAGCGTTCCTTTCTGGACGCGCTGGCGGCTGAACCGGCTTATTCGGAATGTAAAAAAAGTCTACCCCTATGCCAAAACTGCGGGTGCGTTGTTGCGTATTTACGATGTCAGGCTGGAACAGGCAAAAAATGATGCTGCCCGGAAAAGAATCATGAAACAGGCGGAAGAAGAGATAAAAGAACGCTATGGCGCCTCTTTGAGAAAGCTTACCTTTACGCAGGGTATTATTTTAATCAAACTTGTCGACCGCGAAACGGGAAGTACTTCTTATGGGTTGTTGCAACAGTTGCGGGGGAAATTTACAGCCTTTTTTTATCAGGCTTTTGCCCGTTTATGGGGATATAATCTGAAAACCCGTTATGAACCGTATGGTAAAGACCGTGAAATTGAAGCCATCGTGCGACTGATTGACGCGGGGAAATTGTAGTGCTATTATTGTAGTAGCCGAATAAATACAATTAAAGATGTGCGATGGGCACTTATGAAAAAACAACAAATCAGAATCCCAAATCTAAAATCCAAATTATTTCTCCGGTTCAACGGATTCTCACGCCATACTTCCGCACCGGCTTACCCGAAGATGGCTCAGAGATACTGTGTTAAAATCCAATAATTCTAAAATCTCACATCCTACATCTCACATCCAAACATCCAAACATCCATTCCTATTTCCCCCGGCCCTGGATGACAATCAAAACAGTGTAAATCATAATTTTAAAATCCATGGAAAGGGACATGTTTTCCAAATACAGCAGGTCGTACCTCAGGCGGTCAACCATCTCATCAATGGTGGAAGCGTAACCGTATTTTACCTGTCCCCAAGAGGTTATTCCCGGTTTTATTTTCAGCAACAGACGATAATGGGGAGCTTTCCGTATAACCTGGTCAATGTAATATTGCCGTTCCGGACGCGGCCCCACCAGCGACATTTGCCCCTTCAGAACCGTGAAAAACTGCGGAATCTCATCCAAACGAAATTTCCTGATAATGAGTCCAAAAGGAGTGATGCGCGGATCGTTTTCCGAAGAGAGCTGCGGGCCATCTTTTTCGGCATCTACCACCATCGAACGAAATTTATACATGTAAAACGGTTTCCCTTTGTAACCAACGCGCTCCTGTTTGAAAAGAATGGGGCCGGGTGACGAGAGCTTTACGCCAATGGCCGTGAAAAGATAAACCGGTGAAAGAAAGATGAGTACCATGGCAGAAGCAAAAATATCCAAAAGACGTTTCAGATATTGTTGCCAGGCTGGCATTAAATCGGGTGAAATTTCAATCAGTGGTGTGTGAAAAACATTGGCGACTTTTACCGTGCCAAACATGATATCCTGAAGTAGCGGAATGACCTTAATAATAACACTGGCATCCTCCATCTCGATGATGATGCGCTGGATGGTATCTTTTTCGGAACGCTCAATGGCAATAATGACTTCTTCCACCTGTTTCTCCTCCACAATTTTATTCAGCTTGCGGTAATTACCGAGGTGGGGAACGTATTTGCTCATTTTGAAACCTTTGCGGTCGTGTACATTCACAAAGCCCACAAATTTGTTCCCCGACGAAATTTCCTGATGCATTATGGATTGGTAAATCTTTTCCGCATTACCGTTGCTTCCGATAATCAGTGTGTTAAAGCCTATTTCTCCGTTGTGTACTTTGCGAACCGTAATTGTTGTCAGAATAAGCCGGAAAGAATAAGTAAAAACAAATTGTAAAGAAAACAATACAAAAAATGATTCGTAGTAACCTCTGTAACCATGTACTTCATCATCCAAAATCAGGACGAAAAACAATATGACCACACCAATTATCACACTAATTAAAGTCTGCTCCAACTCTTTTAAACGCGCTTTCCTGTATATACGCCGATAGGTACCCGTCATAACATAAAGAAGCATCCAAAACAATGGAATGAAGACAATTCCCAGCCAAAACTTACGGTCATCATAAATTTCGTTGAGCTGACTGAAGATATGGGGGTTTTCGTTCAGTTTCCTGAAAAGATAAAACAATGCCCACGCCAAAAAGGCACTGAACCAGTCAAGAAAAACATATTTTGTAACTTGTAAACGTCTGTTCATCTATTGCTTTTCATTTCTACCAACACAGATTCCTCTCATTGAAATAAGCCGAACGGGAAGATAATTTGACCTGTACATGAATGTGATTTTGGGTCTCTTTTTAGGGCTAACGAAAAAAGGCTACCCTTATTGTTGAAATATTGAAGTTTCTGAACCTTTCCGGTAGTTGTTTTTTATGGTGTCAGCATCTGTATTTTTTCATCAATGAGGAAAGCGGCTCTTAGGTTCTGATAGGTATGGTCGAGGCTGACCACAGGCCTTTTGTTGCCGGTGAGCAGTTCGTAAAAACTGGTAAGTGCCGGTAACAGTTTATCCTCTTTGGGCGTCTTTAGGTTTTTGATGAGAAATTCGTTGTCAATTTTTTCATTTGGCTTTCGCAGAATCTTAACCCGGTGTTTTAAGAAATCGGCCTGCACACGCGCCTGATGCTGGTAGAACTTGATCCTCCGGATATTTTTGGCGGCAATACGATTAGCCGTCAGGTTAGCGACAACGCCGTTGTCAAACTCCAGGTTGGTATTAACGATATCGGGTGAACCGTTGAAGACGCTTACTCCGGTTGCGTGTACCGTCCGGATATTGGCCTTTACAATGCTCAGTACAATATCAATATCATGCATCATCAGATCCATCACAACGGGAATATCCCGGCGCTGATCGTCAAAAGCAATGTGCCGCTGGGCTTCGATATACAACGGATGGGTAAGATAGGGGAGTGTGGCGAGATATGCCGGATTGAACCGTTCGGGATAATTGACCTGTACCTTTACATCCGCCTCGTTGGATAAATCAATTAACCGTAAAGCTTCATCGGGCGAAGATACCACCGGGCTGTTGATAAACAGGTGCTTCGACTTTTTAAGGGCATCGACGGCCAGCGGAAAATGGTCCAGATGCGGAGAGGCAATATCAATGACATCCGAATGTTGTAAAAGCTCTCCGAAATCTTTAAAATAGCTCAGCCCCACTCTTTCGCAAAGCTCCCGGGCGTTTTCGGTATGCGAATCATAGATACCGGAAAGCTGAAAGCCGGCAAGAGATTGTATGGCCTTCAGGTGATTTAAGGAAATTTCGTCAATACCTGTCACCCCGATTTTTATCATGGTGATTTTTTTCCAAAAATAAAGCCTGAAATGCTTAAATTCGCACCGGAAAAAAGAAATAACCAACCTCTGAATGTTAATAAATGGAAGATTCTTATCGTCATAAAGGTATGCGCAGAAAGTTGGTGAACGAAATTCGCAAAAAAGGCATCCTCGATGAAAAAATTCTGGAAGCCATTTATCGCGTACCACGCCATCTGTTTCTCGATTCGGGATTTTTGAATTATGCTTACCAGGACAAACCTTTTCCCATTGGTTCGGGACAAACCATCTCTCAGCCTTATACTGTAGCTTTTCAAACCTGGTTGTTAAATGTACGTCCGGGCGCAAAGATATTGGAGATTGGTACCGGCTCGGGCTATCAGGCTTGTGTGTTGGCAGCTCTCGGGGCGCAGGTTTACTCCATCGAACGGCAAAAAAAACTTTATGAGAAAGCCCTGAGTTTTCTTCCCGGACTGGGTTTCAAAATAAATCTGTTTTATGGAGATGGCTATCTCGGCTTACCCGCCCATGCTCCTTTTGATGGAATCCTTATTACGGCAGCAGCCCCGGAAATACCGGAATGTCTGCTTGATCAGATGAAAACCGGAGGCGTTCTTGTCTCCCCTGTGGGCCGGGGAGATATCCAAACCATGGTTCGCTATACAAAATCTAAAGACGGGAAAATAGCCAAAGAACGGTTCGGAAGCTTCCGTTTTGTCCCCATGTTGAAAGAAAAAGCAGACGATTAAGAGTTTTTAACAGTTGTTGATAAAAAAAATAGTTCTTCTAAGATATTGGAAATTTGATAATTGTAATTTAGTTTTAACGAAATTGAGTAATTAAATACCTAATAAGTTGTTTTTCTCTTTGGGATTGTTATTCTCAATATCTTCTTTGAGAAAGGAATACATGCTTTTGGTTGCCAGGACAGCCACAGAAAATGCATGCCCCTTCCGGGTTAAGGCAGACTTTCCCAAAAATTATCAGCTTACTTCCAAGTGGGGAGAAAAGTTCATAAAAGCAATTTCATTTTGAATGTCATACCGTATATCCCGGATGGTTTTTTCAGACAGAATCTTATAGAAATTCCCTTTAACAACTTGGTACTCCCTGTGTATAGGGCAGGGCTTGTCCTCGTTGCATTCATACAACCCCAGACCGCAAGTGCTGAAAAACTCAAGCCCCTCGGTGGCATCGATGAGCGAAAGCAGGGAAATATCCATTGCTTTTTTGTCGATGTAAAAGCCGCCGTGAGGTCCCTTTGCCGATTTAATAATATGTTTCCTGACAAGATCTTGAAAAATTTTACCGAGATAATGCCCGGGAAACCCTAAATCAGATGAAATTTGCTTTATGCCCAGCTTTTTTTCTTCCGAGGCATGTATTGATAAATAGACCACTGCTCTGATGGCGTATTCGGTAGATCTTGAAAAAAACATAAATGCTTGTAGTTAAATTATTACTCGTTCATCTTGATTTTTACAATTTTGCTGCGAGTTTAATGAGATGACCATTATTCCTGAAGTGTAGATTCCGGTAAATTCCGGAAGGCACCTGTGTTCATCCTCCTCATCCGGAATCATTATTATCTCAAAATCACTCCCTTTTAATACAGATTTTCGAGGGCGGTTCTTCCCGCCTCGGTAATCATTTCAGGTGACCACATGGGTTCCCAAACTACTTCCGTATCAATTTTAAAATCCGGAAAATCTGCCTTCAACACCACTTCCACATTCTGAGTTATGGTATCGCCGAGAGGACATCCACGTGTGGAAAGGGTCATGACCACCCGGATAAATTTTTCTTCTTTGTTGTAATCAATTTCATAAACCAGTCCCAGATCAATGATGTTGACTGCCACTTCCGGGTCAACCACTGTTTTAAGCAATTGGGCAATTTCCTTTTCCTTATCGGTAAGATGATGAATATTACTCATTTTCTATGATTTTTTCTTTATGAAACACTATTTTAAAAACATTGTAATTATAAAGGACCGCTGTGATGATAAACAGGGCTGCCGCCGACCGGATTAACCATACCTGATTTGTTAGTTCTCCTGTAATTAAAAACACAAAAGCCACAAGAAAAGTTTGGTTGTGAATATTTGCGATGCGATTCGAATATAACTCTTGAGGCAAAGGGATTTTCTGCTTTCCCACTTTGGCCTGGTATTTTTGAAGCCACACAATAAACGGCAGGGTTTTATAGGTTTGTCCCAAAATGAGAGCGCTCAGGAATCCAAAAATGAAACTCATTACAAAGGCAATATCGATGCGGTATTGAAAAGCAGCGGTAAACCGGGGACTAATCACAGCAAAAAGGCCCAATAGCAAGGTAAAAGACAATATGATAAAAGCCGCTTTGGAGAGTTTCATGCCTGCATCTAAGTTTTTGCGAAAACGATGTTGAAAAGCATAATAATTAAATCGTAAATACAGGCCTATGCCTGCGAAAATCGGTATGGTTGAGACAATGACAGCCCAGGAATGTGGGTAGAAATAAAAAATGCCCACCAGCAAAATGATCCCGGTATTGAGTAAATAATAAGTATATTTTAAAAGATAATCGGGTAGCTTGTGTATGATGAGAAACATGGGCATGAGCTTGCTCGATACGCCGATTATGAGAAATAAAAACCAGCCCATGAGACCCAGGTTAACATGCATTTTTAGTAAGTCAATTACGTTTACGGGGATAAACGGCCGGGCGAAGTTAATGATGAGGAGAATGGCGATGGAAACGGTAAGTATGAGGTAAATAATGGCTGTGATAATAAAAATATTCCCCATGTCCATCCTGTCTGATTTGACAGCGCTTTTCAGTGTATTAATTGCAAAAAGGATAACCGCTGTCAGAATAAGGGTTCCTGACACTTCAAACCATAGCCAGTTTTGGTTGCCGCCGAATGTTGCTTTCCAGAAAGAAGCTACCAAAATTAATAACCCGATTCCGAAAAGATAAAAAGTAATTCTTGCCAGCATCTCGCTGAATAGTTTGACCTCCATTACCACGGGAATCAACTGATACAAGGAACCGAAAATGATCATAGTGATAAACCCCAGGACCATTAAATGCGTCAGCGCAAGCATTTCCGGGTTGAGATGATAAGGAAGGGTAAGCTTTGACGCCGCCAACAACATAACTACCGAAGATGCCAAAAACGCGAGGGCGGCAAAAGCAAAATGTGGCAATACCACCGAAGGGGAGGGGGCATTCTTTGTACTCAGTCCGGTTGCCATTATTTAAAAATTATTAGTTTCAAATTATTTTCATCAATGGGCTTTGTTACGAGTTTATAGCCCCTGTTTTCCAGTTCGGGCAGTAGATATCGCGGCAGCCGCTTATGATGCACATAAAGAGCTTCTCCTTCATTCAACTTTTCAAGAGCCTCTAAGGTGGCAACCATGGGCATGGGCATTTCCATGTCGCGAACGTCAATTTCTGTCAACTTCCCTTGAAAACGGGTTTCAATACTGTCAAAGTCATGGGTTTCATTTCCTTTGGCTTCCGTTGCTTCATCGGTTGGAGTAACCGGGCCGGCCTTTTGCAGGTAACAGTAGACAATTCCGGGTTCCGGCCTTTCCGTCTGGTAAATATAACCACGTTTTTGCAAAATATTCAAAAGCGGTACCGGCTCAAAGGTGTTGATGATTAACAATGTTTCTTCCTCTTTCATTCCCTTGATTGTTCTCATTATTTCATCAAAAGGATCTGATCCTCCCGAAAGAATAGGACGTACATCTAAAGTGATAATATTTTTTTTCTCCATGATAGTGTTTGTTTTTTTTTCTTGTGAAACTTGTTTTTCTTCCTGATTAAATTCTACTTCGTAACCATTTTCCTGAAGTTTTTTCAGAAATTCTTCCGTGCTGATACCGCCAACTTTGGCAGCATCAGCCACATTTACCCGTGAAGCGAGTACCCTGGCTAAGATCGGATTTTTCAATTTTCTGAAATGCTTGTTTATGGATGCGATAACATCAATGGCATTTTTATCATATTTAATGATCTGCGATATTTTTGTTCCGGCTGTAATCTTCATGATTATGATTTATTTTTCTGTGGCAAAAATACAGATTTTTATTATAAAAGAGTTTAAGGTCTTTTATTATTTTATTTCAACCTGAAAAATCACATCCTTTGGGCGTGGTAATGTATTTAGGGCCTGCTGACAAACACCATATTGCCTAATGATCAATAAGATATATTAAACATGGTAAATTAAAATGCAAAGTTTTTGACTGAAAGGTGTTAATTTCCCTGCATTTTTTGTTTTGTTAGCCCGTAGCACATCATCTACTTCGTTGCTACGGTTCGCAGTATTATAGTATACAGCTTCGCCTTGCGGCCTTGTATCTGATGCACTACGGACTTTTTCAGCAGGCCCTGTTTACCTTCTGTGGATTTATTCGAAATCAGGCTTGTGATCGAACAGTTTTTTCGGTTCTTTTTACGATTTGCGAAAAAAATTTTCACTATCTGCCAAAAGACTTTATTTTTGACCTGAAAGAATATCCCAAATGAAAGAGCGTATCTATCTAATCGGATTTATGGGCGTGGGAAAAACCACGGTAGGCAAAAAGCTGGCGCGGCAGCTGGGCTATCGCTTTGTGGATTTGGATGACTTTTTCGAGGAGAAGTTTAAAATTGAAATTCATGATTTTTTCAGTAAGTATGATGAGCAGCTTTTCCGTAAACTGGAACACGACCGCTTGCTGAAAACTTTTGATATGCAAGGTGTTGTGGTGTCAACCGGTGGTGGAACGCCTTGCTATCATCACGGAATAGAAGAGATTAACCGCCACGGGCTGAGCGTTTTTCTCGATATGCCACCTGCCGCCATAGCACGCCGTTTGTTGCATGCCCGGCAAAAACGGCCGCTGGTGTTGGGTAAAACAGGAAAAGAGCTAACCCTGTTTATTGAAAAAAAGCTGGCTGAGCGTTTAATTTGTTATGAAAAAGCACACCTGAAAATAAAAGCTTTGCATGTGAATATTGCTGCCCTTGCCGGGGAAATTGAGGCATACGAA
>BTTE01000018.1:0-39533 GCA_036244975.1 bacterium
AAGAAGGTGTTTATTTTATAACGCCAACCATAGTGGGCTGGATAGATTTGTTTACAAGAAAGGAGTATTGTGATCTGGTATTAAATTCATTAAAGTATTGCCAAAAGGAAAAAGGGCTGCCCCACTAGCGCGCATTTGCAATGCGTGCTTTAGTATATTTTAGTTATCCACAGATGTTTTGTTTTCATATTTTTGTGCTATGTCAGAGAAGTATAAATTTCACAATGAAGAAGGTGTTTATTTTATAACGCCAACCATAGTGGGCTGGATAGATTTGTTTACAAGAAAGGAGTATTGTGATCTGGTATTAAATTCATTAAAGTATTGCCAAAAGGAAAAAGGGCTGGTCATCCATGCGTGGTGTATTATGCCAAGTCACCTGCATTTAATATTGAGCACACAGGGAAATGAACAGCTTTCGAGCATAGTAAGGGATTTTAAGAAATTCACATCAAAAGCAATAATTGAGGAAATAGAAAATATAAATGAAAGCCGGAAAGAATGGTTATTGAGGGGATTTAAAGAAGCTGGAGCTCATTTAAAAAGAATCAGTAACTACAAAGTATGGCAGGATGGTAATCATCCGGTGGAATTGGATACGAATAAGATGTTGGATCAAAGATTGTCTTATTTGCATAACAATCCGGTAGAACAGGGTATAGTATTTCGTACAGAAGATTATTGTTATAGTTCAGCAATTGATTATAGTGGTGAACAAGGGCTATTGGAAGTAGATATGATTGAGTAATGCTAATTGTCACGCATTGAAAATGCGCGCCAGTGGGCTCTTTCGCAAAAGATATTCATTTTCATGCCTGAGACACAAAAGCCATCACGAAATCCTTGTCCAAAGTGTTTTTCCTTTAAACCGCTGCCGCATTTCGCGGTTAAGCAGCCTGTTTTCAGGTTTCTGCAAGCGAGGGTCATCGTCCAGTATATTAATGGCAATTTGCCTTGTCCGGGCAATCAGCTCCCCATCTTTTGCGAGGTTGGCAATGTGAAAATCAAGCATGCCGGATTGTCGTGTTCCCTGAATGTCTCCGGGTCCCCGCAGTTTAAGGTCGGCTTCTGCAATTTCAAAGCCATCGTTGGTAGCGACCATTATCTCTAACCTTTTCCGCCCTTCGTTGGAGAGTTTGTTCCCCGACATAAGAACACACCACGACTGGTCGGCGCCACGTCCCACGCGGCCCCGAAGCTGATGCAACTGCGAAAGGCCAAAACGTTCCGCATTTTCGATAACCATCACCGAAGCATTCGGCACATCCACACCCACCTCTATCACAGTGGTGGAAACCATGATATGCGTCTCTCCCTTCACAAAACGTTTCATTTCAAATTCTTTGTCTTCGGGTTTCATCTTACCATGAACCACACTCACATGGTATTCCGGTTCGGGGAAATCGCGCAGCATATTTTCGTAGCCGTCCATCAGGTTTTTCAAATCAAATTTCTCCGACTCTTTTATCAATGGATAAACCACATAAACCTGCCGTCCTTTTTTAATTTGCTCGCGCATAAATCCCAGTACCCGCAACCGTTTCGACTCAAAAAAATGCAGCGTTTTGACCGGTTTTCTTCCCGGAGGCATTTCGTCAATCACCGACACATCCAGATTTCCGTAAAGCGTCATGGCCAGCGTTCGCGGAATGGGCGTGGCGGTCATAACCAGAATATGCGGCGGAATGTCGTTCTTTTTCCACAATTTGGCCCGCTGGGCAACGCCAAAGCGATGTTGCTCGTCGATAACCACAAAGCCGAGGTTGCTAAACTGCACCGTATCTTCGATGAGTGCGTGTGTCCCCACAAGCACAGGAAGCTCGTGGTTTAATAAAGCTTTATGGATTTTTCTGCGTTGTGCTGTTTTGGTAGAGCCTGTCAGCAGCGCCACGGGGATATCCATATTGCCAAGGAATTTTTTTATAGTATTAAAATGCTGTGTAGCAAGTATTTCGGTGGGTGCCATGAAAGCTGTCTGATAGCCGTTGTCGATGGCGATGAGCATGCTCATAAGGGCTACCAGCGTTTTGCCACTGCCCACATCGCCCTGCAAAAGGCGGTTCATCTGTTTTCCACTGCGCAGGTCGGCACGGATTTCCCGGATAACCCGTTTCTGGGCACCCGTTAGTTCAAAAGGAAGATGCTCGCGATAAAAGATGTTGAAATAATCTCCCACCTTTTCAAACACATGTCCGGCCACCTTTTCTTTCAGAATCTTTTTTTGCAGCAGCAACTCCAGCTGAACAAACAGCAACTCTTCAAATTTCAGCCGCTGCACGGTTTTGTTGATGATAGCCGGATTTTTGGGAAAGTGGATGTTAATCATGGCTTCCGGATGGCTCATCAGATGATACTTCTCCTGCAGGTAATCCGGAAGGTTTTCCTCAATTTTGGAAGCTGTATCTTTCAGTAACGTACGAATAATTTTACTGAACCCACGACTTCCCAGTCCGGCAGTTTTCAGTTTTTCGGTGGAATGATAAATTCCTTCGAGGCGGTTACCCGCCACGGTTTCGGTTTCAGGCGTAACATCTTCCACTTCCGGATGTACCAGGTTGAACCGGTTTTTAAATACCGAAGGTTTTCCAAAAACAAGATACTCTTTTCCCGGTTCAAAACGTTTTTTTACCCACTGCAATCCTCTGAACCACAGCAGCTCAATGCTACCGCTGTCATCCGTCAGCAGGAAGGAGATAAACCGTGCTCTCTTTTCCCCGACAACTTTCATATCAGAGATTTTACCTTTCAGCAGAAACCAGGTTGAATCGGTATTTATCTCACTGATTTTATAAATGCGGCTTTTGTCCACATAACGGAACGGAAAATGATACAACAGGTCGCCATAGGTGCGAATATCGAACTCCGTAGCCAGTAGTTCTGCTTTTCGCGGGCCTACACCCTTCAGGTAAGTTATATGTGTATCAAATACCGGCAGCATGAACGAACAAAGGTAAAAAAGTTTGACATCTTTCCGGCTCCGGGGCTGTCGTTAAAGCAAAGAAAAGGCTTCTTTGCGCTTCCCTCCGGCCAACGCAATGTCATTCGCCACGACGGAAGGGGAACCCGACTCGTCCGCATAAAAAAAACGGACAGGGAAAAACAGACATAAAGTAAATTTGAAAAAGTGAAAAAATTTCATTATATTTCCCATCCTTCAATTAATCATAAAAAGTATTAGAGATGGAGACATATTGGGAAAATATTAACCTGAAACCGGATGTATTGCAGATAGTCCAAAAAATTAAAAAAGAGAATCTCTTTTTAATGCAGCTTTTTAAAAAGGCTGATACTTTCGAAAAAGCTAAAATCCGCTTTCATCTCTGGCTGACAGACTATTTCAAAGATCATCCTACCGCCTTTGATTATTACAAAAACAACCTGCCGAAGACATTTAGGAAACTATCGTGGTCCGATTATGCCGCCATCAGACTCATGGATTACCTGGACAATGAAGGCAGGCAGTTTGCCGACCCCAATCTTTTGGGAAAAGTTATCCGCACCGAGCCTGTCAAAATTCTCTGGCTGGCCATTCGTTTCGGGAAAGGCAACAGCAACAAGGCTTTTTTCTTAGATATGCTTTACCTTTTTCGCCAGCTGAATGGAAAATTAGAGAGAAATATTCCGGATAAAGAAAAACTCATCCGGTGGATGGCGCGTCATCCTTCAGGATTAGATAAAAAAGTTATAGAAATCCGAAAACTCAACAAAGACCGTATCATCAGGAAAATTATTCAAAACATTGACCTCGGTCTGCAAAAAAGCCGTCGTTTTCAATTTAAAGCCGAAAGCACTTTTAGCGAAAAACACCATCAGGTATATGAATGGTGGAACGACTACCGCTTTCATCTTACTTTTGCCATCCGGCATCCTGATATGCTCAACGAAATGCTGGGCAATTCGCTGCCGGAAAAAACTTTGCAGCGGCTATATGATGCCCGCAAAAAAGGTATTCCATTGTTTGCCAACCCACACTACCTTTCACTATTATCCGAACATTACGACCCCCGAACGCCGGTGGCCGACAAAGCCATTCGCGATTATCTTTTCCCCAGCCAAAGGCTTATCGACTCATTTGGGAACATTGTGGCATGGGAAAAAGAGGACATCATACGACCGGGAGAACCCAATGCCGCCGGCTGGCTCTTACCGCCTTATTACAACATTCACCGCCGGTATCCGGAGGTTGCCATTTTTATCCCCGACACCACCGGCCGTGCCTGCGCCGGACTTTGTGCCTCCTGCCAGCGCATGTATGATTTCCAAAACGGCCTTTTTAACTTTAACATCAAAGACCTTCAACCAAAGATAAAATGGCCGGAGAAGATGCGCCTGCTCATGGATTATTTTGAAAATGATGCGCATCTGCGTGACATTCTCATTACAGGTGGCGATGCTTTTATGAATTCGGATGAATCGCTGAAACAAATTCTGGAGGCTGTTTATGACATGACGTTTCGGAAAAAAGAGAAAAATAAAAAACGAAATGAGGGTGAAAAATATGCCGAGATAGTCCGTGTACGCCTCGGAACACGAATACCTGTTTACCTGCCACAACGCATCACCGATAGCCTGGTGTCCATTCTTGCCGATTTTAAGAACAAGGCGAGAACGGTTGGTATTCAACAGTTTATCATTCAAACCCATATTGAATCGGCCATGGAAATTACGCCGGAAACGCGTGAAAGTATCCAAAAACTTATCAAAGCTGGCTGGCTAATAGTCAATCAGCAGGTTTTCACGACAGCGGCTTCGCTGCGTGGCCATACTGCCAAACTGCGTAAAGCGTTGAACGATATAGGCGTTCTCCCCTATTATACTTTCTCAGTAAAGGGCTTCATGGAAAACTACGCCAACTTTGCCACCAATGTCCGGATGGTACAGGAAAAAACAGAAGAGAAATATCTTGGAGATATTCCGGCAAAGTATCATGAGGAGCTACAAAAAGTGCATCACTTTGCCACCAGAGTACCACAATTGATTCAACTTTTAAGAAAAAAAGAAGGCTTGCCTTTTTTGGCAACGGACCGCAATATTATGAACCTTCCAGGGCTAGGTAAGAGCTTGGGTTTCAGAACTATCGGGATAACGAGTGATGGCAGAAGAATCCTTCGGTTTAAGTACGATAAAAGCCGGAGCCACAGCCCTATGATAAAAACAACAGGGGATGTGTTCATCATCGAATCAAAGGCTGTTGCAAAATATCTGAAACAAATGGAAAGTATGGGGCAAAATATCCGGGAATATCAGACTATTTGGGGGTATTCATTGAATGAAACGGAAGAGCGCTCGCCCGTTTATCAATATCCCGAATATGATTTTAAAATAACAAAAAAATATACCAACCTTCAACTGGAGCCCATATTCCGTAAAGAAGAATTATCAAAGGAAGTGAGTTCGAACTGACGAATAGAACTCCTGTTTTATTGAGTTTAGAACACCCCCGTCTGACAAGACGGGCAGGGATTAATCCCGTTTGAAACGGGACAAGCTGGTTTGGATTTCCAGGGGGTAGTGTTTTTACGTATTACGGCCATCTGATTTGTCTTTACCTTTTTTGTAAACCTGTTTTTCAGAGCAAGACGCACCAAACAGGCTGGCTGGCACGGGAGAGAAGAAAAAGTAAGTTTCCGGTTAGTACTTTTCAAATAATTGTTTAATTTTACATCAGAAAACAAATATAAAAAACACCCTTAGCCCAAAAATCCATTGATAAAATCATCCAAAATCGACCAGGCCAAGAAGTTAGTAAGTGAAGTTGTTTAAAGTTTATATAATCAGTTGAAAATCAGCAAAGAAATATCTTTTTATTGACCTCCCCCTGCCTTCGCCTCGTTTAAAACGAGGCGAAGGCAGGCAGGCCTACACCCCTTCCAAAAGGGAAATAATTGGAATTTATTTGCTGACTTGTCAATAGTTAAAGATAGTTTTAAAAGTTAACTTTAAACAACTTCAGTGTATAATTTGATACGGATAAATTTCGTCTCCTGTTTCCAGATGCAATTTACCAATTAAATTATCAGAAATCAAATAGTAAACAAATAACGCAGTTTGTAAATTTAATAAAAGGGAAAAATTATGAAACACAAAGTAACAAAAGCAACAAAAGTAATTTCTATTCTACTCGCCGGCTCACTCTTATTAACAAGTTGTGCAAGTACAACAATGATTCAATCCAGTCCGAATGGTGCAAAATTATACCTTAATGGAGAGACGGCCGGTCGAACCCCGTATTCTCTTACGGACACAAGAATAGTTGGAAGTTGTACGTCTGTGAGATTAGAAAAAATAGGTTACGAAACATTTAACACCGACATTTGTAAAAACGAAGAAGTAGATGTCGGAGCAGTTATCGGTGGAGTATTTTTCCTGTTTCCATTTTTGTGGACAATGAAATACAAACCTGTTCACAGATATGATTTAATACCGATAACAAATAGCCAACAAAAACAACAATACTTAAACATAAAATCAAAGATGGAAAAACTCAGAGAGTTAAAACAAATGTTTGATCAGGGAATATTGACTCAGAAAGAGTATATTAAGGCGAAGAATAAAATATTAGAAGGAAAAAAATAAAAGAGGCGGTGGCTAAAAGTCCGGCAGGTAATGAACAGATACGTAGTACAAAGACAGTTTTAAAAAAGCCTCTTTTTTATAAATCCAAGTCTCAATAACACACGTACTTAGGGCTCTTAGTATTGCCATAGGTATTGCTCGAAGTTAAACATTTGGGTTTTAATACGTTGTGATTCTCTGATGGCATTTACCCCGGTAGCATAAGCGTTAATACGCCGGTCAAAAACATTTTGTTCCTTATAGATATAGCTGCTAAAAAGGCGTTTTATAAAAATATCATCAAAGCTGAGTCGTGCGGAAGAGTTGTCAGGATTAAAGGCCAAAGCACGTGCCAGCACTTTCCGGGCATCGGCGTAGGAAACCCAAAACAGTGGTACGGGAACCTGCTGTCCGTTATGATCTTTCAGCATAACCGGACAAAAAGCTTCAATACGAACCAGCATTTGTGAGCGCTTGGAATCGAAATACCAGTCTTCTTTCAGACGCAGGCGCAAAACCTGTGTGGGATCAAATCCGGTAACGATTGTTGTATCATACTCATCATAAGGCGGATAAGGACGGCGCATTATTTTATGAATGGTGTCTGTCTGACGGGCAATAATTTCATTATAGGTTATAGGTACCAGTAATTCGTCAGTACTGGAAATATCATACGCAGTAATTTTTCCCTGTTTCAAGGCATCCATAATAATGGTTATGAACGACTTCCAGTTTTGCTGCTGCACCGTTGGAAAGTAGAACACATTATTCATTTTCTGACGAAAGTCAATTTCACGCCAGATTCTTTTGGACCACATAATGTCGGCTTTGCGTATGCTGGGTAATGGCATGGGAACCCTGTTCACCACGCCCTGGTTCTGATACAAACCATCTACCGGTGCGTTATCGGTAATCTGCCCCATCACGAAAGCCGGACTTAAAAACAGCCCTGTCAAAAAGATGGAAAGAATTAATTTTTTCATAACCTTTTATTTTATCTCTAAACTTATAGGGTTAAGGCTTCTAACAGTCCCATCGGGGCCTATTGCCTGAATATTTTCAAAGAAGAATTTTTGTTTGTGTTTTCCGTTACGGATAATTTTCATAACCTCTGCAGGGAAAACATTCCCCTTTACATTTTTAGGAATCCAATCGCCGTTAATCAGTGTGGCGAAAGTAAATGAAGTGATCTTAAAGTAATAATTCTCAAATAAAAAATCTTTCATGTTCGGAATAATAGCCCGGGCGGCAAGCATTATGTTTTTATCAATCTGACCATTGGTTTGCCCGGCAATTTCTGCCGTAGGATTCGGTACACGTTTCACACGAAACTCGGATCGTCCCAACAAAACATTTCTGCCATCAATTTTTGCTGTTGCCGATACATACACTTTGTTTCCGGGGACTCCTTTCGTGAGTTTAACCATCCAGTTACGCCCCTTTTTGTAAAGCTTTCCGGCAGAAATACGGGGATGAATCTGACTGGCGCTCAAGCCGGGAGCCGTAATGGAAACCGGATTCTCCACGCCGATATAAAAGACATTCATTTTCAACGGAGCTACGGTCAGCGAAGGCGGAGCCACAAGATATTTTCCTTTAAAATTGTATTTTACAGTTTTGTTAGTGGAGGGGTCAATCATCTCAATAATACCGGCATATTTGTGAAACCCTTCTTTTTTGGCGGGCAGCACTAATTCCACTACACCTCCCTGTCCTTTAACCAGTTGCGTTTTGTCAATATTTTGATCTGTTATGGAATCGGCATCGTTCAGAATCCGCACATTGGGTTTTGTTTTGGTATCATAAGCTGCCACCAAAACCTCCGCTTTGTATGTGTTTCCCTGCAAGACATAGGTGCTGTAGGGAATAACTTTGGCTTCCACATGGTCGAACTTGTAGTCCTTTTCGGTAATGGAGCTATACAAATAGTTCAGGGCATCAAATTCAGACGTTTTTACCTCCGAAATAATCTTATTTACCAACGTAATATCCGCAGCAAGTATAGTATAATAGAAATTATGATTTTCCCAATCCTGCTCCTGCCTGTCGGCATTACGATAAATAATTTTTTGCTTTCCCCTGTAATTGGTAACCAGTCCGACTTTGGTGGTGTTGGCCGGTAAATTCATAATCTCCAGGATAACTTTTCTGTAAGCATTCATTTTCTTACTCAGGCGATAGGCCTCCCCTTTTTTGGTATTTCCCATACCAATCATATAGTTCGTTACATCGTTATACCGGTCTTTAGTAGGTACAATATTCAGGTTCAGTTCTTTTCTTTTCATCATCTCCCCGGCGATTAAAGGGTTGGGAACCAGTGTATCAAAATAGTAATGTTCTATCACAAAAGCGGAGTCTTTCCTTTCGGAAACTTCTACCAGCTTCAATTTCATCTGTTGCAGATACCGAACAATGTTATTCGATTCTTCGCGGACAATTTTTGCCTTTTCCCAAAACGGCCCGACTTTGTCCTGATTCAGTTGAAATTGCTTTTCAAAACGATTATAGGTAGCTGCTATCTTTGAACTCAAACTCATATTGGTATCCTCAACATTTTCGTTCACCACCAAAAAGGCGTCCAGCACCTGTTTTGATACATTTAATGCCAACAGAGCATAGAGTACCAAATACATCATGGCAATCATTTTTTGCCGTGGGGTTTCTTTATATCCAGCCATCTACATTTCCTTTTTTGTTTTGCAATCGTATAAATTCATCGGTTTTAGCTTTGTGTATTCATGGCTGAAAGCATATTTCCATACACTTTATTAAGCGATCCCATACGTTGGGTCAGCATTTGCATTTGCTCGACAAATTCTCCCGTTTGCGTGGTCGATTTTTCCAGACTTTCCAATAGCTGGCTAATCGTGGACTGCATTTTACCGGAACTTTCCACTGTCTGATCGGAATTTTTCAGCTGTGCTTCATATATCGTATTAAGTGCGGCAAGATTTTCGGCAATCTTCCGTATCTGGAAGTTGTAAGCATCCCCGTTTATAGTAGTAAAATCAAGAGCTTCCACCGATTTGGCCAAAGCCATAGCTGATTTCTGATAGTTTTCTGCCAGGTTTCTCGCCGATTGAGAAGCTTGTTTCACGGTCCCGACAAACTCTTCGGTTGAGTCCATGTTGCCTTTAAGAATTTCAGCAGCCTGTACATATGCATTTGAGAGGATATCGGCATTTTCATTGACTACTTTCATGTTTTCAGTATAACTTCCGGTAGCTCTCACATCCTCGTCTATCACCTGTCCGAGCCGCTGTGCAGATTGTCCTGCCATCTTCATGTTTTCAGCAAAATCTTTGGAAGCGGTAGCAGCATCGGTAACATCTGCGATTTTTACGGCGTTCTCCGCTAATTTTTCCAGTCCGGCACCCAAATTCTCGATGACTTTTTCATCAATATGGGCTTTTTTCAACATTTCATCTAACTGTTTAGCCGGTGATCCCTGATATTTTTTATGAAGTTCTGTTCCTTTCAACGGATGATACATTCCGGCCAGTTCGGGATACACCATACTCCAGTCGGGCTCTACATGCGGGACTTCAAAAGCTGACAAAAAGAAGATGATGGCCTCTGTCCCCAAGCCCACAGCCAGCATAAGATCGGCACCTGTGTAATGGTTTATTTTGAAGAGGGCGCCGACGAGGACGACAGAAGCGCCAACACCATAGACTTTTACCATCAAATTGCGGTAACCTCGTGTTTTGTTAAAATCGAAAAATCCCATAATTCTATTGTATTTATTTTTGTTCTTATTCTGAAACTAAATTAACGGTAAACTCTGGAAGCACGATTAGCCTTATCTCCTTCATTTCTTCCAAGATAGGACTGAACGCTACGAAATCCAATGTATGATTTTGCCGTATCCTGATATTCATAGGCTCGTGTAGTAACCCGCAGATAGTACGCGATATCTTTCCAGGAACCACCGCGTATTACTTTCCGTTTCATAGCAGGCGGGTCACTCTTTTTTGCATTATAAGTATAGTCGGGGTTCATATCCCAGGTAATGTTATACGAAGAAGGATCGTACGCACTGCTGGTCCATTCGGAAACGTTTCCGGCCATATCATACAGGTTGAAACCGTTGGGAGGATAATGCCCTACTATGACAGTACGCAAACCGCCATCGGCAATATAATTTCCACGCAACGGTTTAAAGTTGGCCAGAAAACAACCTTTTGCATTACGCGTATAAGGACCACCCCAGGGATAAGGATTGAGCTGATTTCCTCCTCTGGCAGCCCATTCCCATTCGGCTTCGGTAGGCAGGCGAAATTCCGAAAGTATGACGCCTCCTTTTCTTCTCGCCAACGCATTGTTCAGCAACTGGGTACGCCACACAGAAAAAGCACGTGCCTGATTCCAGTTTACGCCAACGACAGGATAATGGTCGTAAGCCGGATGCGAAAAATATTTCTCTGTCATTGGGTCGTTAAAAGAGTAAGTAAAATCAGCAATCCAGACCAAAGTATCAGGATACACATTAATGGTTTCATTATGTACATATACCGAGCGGTCATGGGGGCGGATATTTCCCCGGTTTGCCTGAGTCCTTTGACGAAGATTATCTATGGCTGCTGCATGCAGGTCAACCCAATAATAGGAGTAAATCAATTTTCGGCTGTCAATTTCTTTATGACGGAAAAACCGTTCATTTTCAGGCAGATACATTTGTTCCAGTGCATCGCGAATGTCTTGGTCCTGACTGTTCCAGTCAATACGGGTTTTCCAGTTGAGTTTAGGCGGATTGTAAGTTTCGCCGGTCTTGGGATTTTCTTCGATAAGATAATCGTCGGGCCGCACGTCACCGAGGATAGTCCGGGCAATGGAATCACGTACCCAGTCTACAAACTGCCGGTATTCATCATTGGTAATTTCCGTTTGGTCCATATAAAATGCGCCTACCGAAACGGTTTTCGGTTGAATCAGATGGCCGTGAGTAATATCTTCGGCACCTGCACCCATGGTAAAACTTCCCTGCGGAATAAAGACCATCCCGTATGGATGCGGTTGGTAAAATGGTTTCTCATGGGGGCGTGCTCCCACCAACTCACCGCTATTTGAATTACTGCAACTTGCAAAAATAAAGACTGCAAACAAATATAAATACCATCTTCTTTTCATTCTTCTCTTATTTAATATCTACCGTAACTTTCTTAAATTTTTTATACCGGTGGTGCAAAACCTTTTGCCCCTACAAAAAGCGTGTATTCTTATAACGTGTTTTATTTTTATTCGCTTTTAATTTAAAGCAATAGCTCAGTGTAACTTCATGGCTTCCGGGAATACCCACCGAAAGTGTGGGAAGGTCATAGGAGTATCCGAAACGAAACCCTTCAAAGCTCACACCCACAATAAGTCCGACCGATTCCTGATAGCGGTAGTTCACCCCACCCCAAAACTTGCTTTTGTACTTAACGATAGCAGAAATATTATATTGTGTAGAGACAACATCCGATTGTATCAAAAATGACGGAACAATTTCAAAGCGGGGATGATTGGGTAAGACAATAGTGTAGCCTGCTGTCAGGTAAAAAGTACGATCGGTTTGATAGCGAATGTTTGTCCCCGAAGTACTCAGGTTCTTACCTTTCGATTCAAGAATATTGGTTGCCGAAAGTCCTACATAATAATTGTTATTAGCTTTAAAGAAGAATCCTATGTTTCCATCGAATATCATGGCACCCTGTTTTGCACTCAGCAGTGCGGGATCATTGGGCTGAACCGGATGAAATTTGGAAAAGTCAATACTCCGGTTGACGAGGTTTATCCCGACGCCCATCCCCAATATTCCGGCAGAAGTTTGAAGGTGATAGGAATAGGCAAGACGTATTCCCACATTGGTTTCAAAGCCCAGTTTATCCTGAATAATAGCTCCACCAACGCCACCCTGAATGGCTTTTAGGGGAGCACTGGCATTGATAAGAAAATCCTGTGGGGAAACTATATTACCTGCGGCATCTTTAAAACCGGCCCATTGCTGTCGGGCCAGACTACTCACACAAATCCCCTCTCCCATTCCGGCATAACCGGCATTAATAAACATGTAGGATGAACTGTATTGCGTAAAAGACGGAGCCTGTTGGCCATACGATATGGTTGCAATAAATATTGCAATAAATAAGAACAGATATTTTCCGGTTGTAGAAGGCATGAATCTTTTCACCTTATTTAAAGGAGCTAAAATAGAAAATTTCTGGCTCTGTGTCAGATTGTATGTGTAAAATAAAATACCAAAGCACAATGCTCAAATTACAAATCTGGCTACACGTAACTGTTACGGCAAAGTACAGGTAAATTCAATGAATTCAAAACGAAATTTTCTATCGGAATATTATGTATTAGTTGAAGTGTTTAATAACTATCACGAAAATCTTTCTTTTTGGTAAGTTTTAAATCCTTCAAAATGGAGGCCTTGACGTTAATAGTGAAATTCCAGCTTTTCCGCGGTCCGATAGGGATCCAGCTAAAACGCATCTCCCAGCAATGCAAATTCCGGTATAGGTTCACCGAGGTATAAGAAAGTTGTTTATTGGTGAAATCCCAACCCGAACGGAACGTAAATTTCCAGTTAGGCGTAATGTTTACCTGCCCGGAGAAGCCCAGGGTTTGTATCAGTTTTCTACGAGAGGTCCACCCCGTCACATTCCGTGGTTCCAGGCGCTCATTAAAGGTTTGCAACAGCGTATTGGGGGAAACCCACAACTGATTCATATAATCTTTTGCATTCGTATAGGTAAAATGATAACTCAGGCTCAGGCTCCAGGAAACACCCCAGTTTACATAATTTTCGGGGTGATTCAAAATATCGTTGGCTTCCGATTCAGGTGTCCCGGCAGGAATTTTCTTTTCTTCCGGTTTTTTTTCATTCTTCTTTTTCCCTTTTTTAAAGTCTTTATCACTCAGCTTAAAACTGAAACCCACATTCCATGAGGAATTGTCCATTCTGAAGAGCCGATGGTTTACCTGCCATTCGGTTTTGTTTATTTCATTTCCGGACGAATCTACGGCATAAGGATACAATATACTGGAATACTGGACGGTAAGTCCTTTCCACAGGGTTGTCCTGCCGGAAAGGAACAAGTTCGACATTCTTAATGAGTCCCTGGTAAAATTGTAATTCCCTGAAATGGAAAAATTCTGTATAAGCGGTATCTTTTTCAATCCCGTAACCGTATCTTTCCGGGAGCGAACTTTAATTTCAAGACTATTAGCAAGGCTGAAATTGATATTCCCCACTTTTTGTGTTCCCGGGGCTCCGTAAATGAAACCCTCATATTTGGAATAGGTAATCGGATTTCCCAGCCTGTTGAAATAACGTCCCGTATAGCCCCATTTTTCGTTACCAAAATCAGGGACATAAGCAAATCCCACCGATGGTGTCATCACGTGCCTGACAGCTCTTAAAAAACCTTTTTTGAAGCGAAGCATCCCATAAATTTTTGTGGAGAGAGAAGTGCTCACACTGAAATCGAACAGGTTATTAAATCCGGGAATGGTGTCGATTGCCACGTAGCCGCTGGTAGCAGAGGTATCCACCCAGTATTTTCTTAAACTTTTGAAATACATACGGTCGGTAAAATTAACCGATGTGCTGAGTGTTAGGTATTTAAATACTTTTAAGGGAAGGTTGACGGGTATTATGTGTTCAATGCCGTTTTCCATATCACGAGAAAAGGTTACCGGTTTGAAAAGCATGGAGTCGGTTGTATTAATGGTATTCTGTGCTTTCATAGTATAAGAAATACTTAGGCCATCAAAAGCACTTTTGGAGATACCGTTTTTCTTCCGAAAGGGATAAAACCGGTTTACCGTAAAGGTGAGTTCGGGAAGGGTAACATTTATGATATGCGTTTTGGTATTTTGCCTTTGGCTGGCACTCATGGTAAGGAAATATTTTCCTGCCCAATTAGTTTGGTAAGCAATACTCGATTGAAAGTCGTTGGACAGATAAGTATTCACATTTACAGTATTGTATTTTACAAAATTGCTGGTGAGAATATTTACATTGGCCGAAAAAGTACTGTTGGGGCGGGCTTTTGGGTCCTGGTTATAAGTCCACCTGATTCTGAAATCACTCGTTTTCGAATAATCAGGATCTCCTTTGGTATTAATAATGTTTTGTGCTACAGCGAGCGCTACCGATCCGCTATATTTGTAACGTTTTCTGTAAGTAAGAACCGGAGCTACTTTCCAACTACCTCCCGTATAGATATCACCGGTAACTTTCAAAGTAAAATGGTCGCTGGCAGCCCAGAAAAAGCCACCTCCCTCAAGGTAAAATCCCCGGTTTACCGACTCGCCATAGGTAGGTACAATAAAGCCACTCTGTCGCTTGGGGTTATTAGGAAAAATACCAAACGGCAACACCAGTGGTACCGGAACTCCTTCTATTTCCATATAAACCGGTCCGGTAATAATAAGTTTTTGCGGAATAACCCGTGCTTTACCAAACTTAAACTCGTAATCCGGCGGCTGACTGGCACAGGTGGTAAAATAACCATTTTTCACATTTATCGAGTTATCCGGCATTCGTTTCACAATGCTGCTGTGTAGAAAACCCTGACCCTGCTTGGTGCGCACATCGTGAATAATCCCTTTTTTACTTACAAAATTATAAGTAATGTCACTGGTTTTAAAAGACTCATTCCCCTGTTTAAATACCGGCTTTCCTACAATTTTCCCGGTTGAATCTTTGACTCCTCTGGCAAAAACCGTATTATTGTTGAAATCAACACGAATGAAAGCTGCTTTTAAATCAATATTTCCATAAGTAACTTCCGCTTTACCGTAAAGGTAAACTTTTCTGTTGGCCAGGTCCTGTACGATGGAGTCCTCGGCATGACGAACCAGATCAAACTCCAGGTTCATGGGAGGTGCGGGCTTAACCGAATCAACACGGGACGTACTGTCTGCTTTTTGTAGTGTATCAGCAAGAGGAAGAAAAGTTTCGTAGGCAGAGGCGGCAGACAAGCCGGATGCATCTGCCTTGCCTATCGCCAGAATAAGCAAACAGAATAACCAAACGGATGTTAATAATTTATCGGAAAAGTTTCTGCTGAACAAAATGTTTCTTTTATTTTTGTTTGTAATAAACGCTTCAATGTCATCATTTGCAAATATAGGGTCAATATTTAAACCAAGCCTTTTCAAACGCAGGCTTTTCACAACTATTGTTTTGGGGGGTGTTATTTTACTTTGCGGAAATGTTTATGCCCAGCGCGGTATAAAAATTTCAACGGTTGTGATTGATGCCGGACACGGGGGGAGAGACCCGGGTGCTTTAGGAAAGCATTCCCGCGAAAAAGATATCACTCTGGCAATTGCACTAAAACTTGGACATTATATTAAACAATACATGCCCGAAGTGAAGGTTATCTATACCCGCAAAACCGACCGTTTTATCCCGCTTTACAAACGTGCTGAAATAGCAAATGATAATCATGCAGACCTGTTTATCTCTATTCACTGTAACTCGAATACCAGTCCAAAACCTTACGGAGCCGAAACGTATGTGCAAGGTTTGTATAAAAATAAAGCAAATCTTGAAGTGGCACAAAAAGAAAATGCGGCCATTTTGTATGAGAACAACCCGAAAAAATACGACGGTTTTGATAATTCTCCCGAATCTTATATTTCGTTCAGTCTTTTTCAAAGTCCTTATCTTAAAGAGAGCCTGAACTTCGCCAATAAAATAGAGCAACAGTTTAAGATCCGGGCCGGACGAAAAGCACTGGGTGTCTTCCAGGCCGGATTTCTGGTTCTCTGGCGGACAACTATGCCCAGTGTTTTGGTGGAAACCGGTTTCCTGAGTAATCCGAAAGAAGAAGCTTTTCTTGTGTCAAAAACCGGCCAGACCTATATTGCCTCTGCCATTTACCGGGCTTTCAGGGAATACAAAACCGAATTTGAAAAGGAAAATGCCCTGACAAATGTCAGCCATCCGGCAACAATACACAAACAACCGAAACCGGCTATCGATTACCGGGTACAATTTTATACGGCCTCTCGTCCGCTGCATAATGCAGCCAGACGGTTTAAGTCACTTCGTGGTATTACTTACTACAAACATAACGGCGTTTACAAATACACATCCGGACATTTTTCAACGTTATCCCGTGTCGTTTTGCATCAACGTTTTGTCAGAAGCAAAGGATATCGCGATGCTTTTATCGTTGCTTTCTACAAAGGGCAACGTATAAGTCTGCGCAAAGCCAAAGAAATTGAAAACGAGGGTACGTAAATATTTTATACTTTTGTTTCAAACATTTTAGCTATAAAATCGTTTTATAAAAGATCAGGATTGTGAAAAAATCAAATGTTATATATATTGGTGCTACCTTTGTTTTAGCCATACTTATTTTTGTGTGGGGATACAATTATTTGAAAGGGAAAGATCTGTTTTCCAAACAAAGGATTTTTTACAGTCGCTATCATAAAATTGACGGGCTGGTTACGGCCAATCCGGTGTTGATTAACGGAAAGCAGGTAGGATCGGTAAATAAAATCTATTTTACACCTGATAATTCCGGAGATTTAATGGTTGTTTTTTTAATCAAAGATAAATTTCCTATTCCCAAAAACACAGTGGCACGAATCATCAATGCTACGCTGTTGGGAGCCAAATCCGTTGACCTGAAGCTGGGCAATTCCAAAGTGCTTGCACAAAGCGGGGATACACTTCGAGGCAGTGTTGAAGTAACACTGAAGAATGAGGTAAATTCGGCACTGGCGCCTATGAAAGCGCGAGCGGAAAGCTTACTTTCCAATGTGGATACTTTGGTAAGAAGCATATCCGAATTATTCTCAAAAAATGCAAAAGGGAACCTGAAAAGAAGCATCACGGATATTGCAGGAACACTTCATAACCTGAATATTACCACTGCCGAACTGAGAGACATGGTGGAAAACAACAATGTACATGTCAGCAGGACACTGGCAAATCTCGATTCGCTAACAGAAACTTTAATGGAAAGTCGCGGAGATTTGCAGGTTACGATACATAATTTTAAGAATATCAGTGACACTTTGTCGAAAGTCGAGCTTGCCCAAACTATTCTTCAGACAAAAAAGTCTCTGGTACGTATCAACCTGTTGCTGAAGAGAATCAATCAGGGCCAGGGGACCATTGGCTCGCTGATGGTTAACGACAGTTTATATATTGAGCTGAATAAATCGGCATTGGAGTTAAACAAGCTATTAAAAGATATACGCGAGAATCCTCGTCGTTACCTGAAATTTTCGCTATTCTAGCCGGGAAAAAGTTTTCTTTTTCTTTGTTTTTCTAAAAATATCATATTTTGAAAGGGGGCGCAAGGTTGCCTGCCATGAAAAACCTTTTAAAATCCTTCCGTCTTCAGGCAGGTCTTTTTCCCGATACATTGTTTCCGATGCATTTTCAATATAGTTAATTGTCTTTATTGTATTGTTTTTCACCCCGATGGTCATATAGCTCGATTCTGCTTTATTGATACCTATCAAACGTTTCCGATCATCTCTCACCCAGTAAATCGATTGGGCATTCCCATCTACTTTTACACGGTAAATTTGATTATTGCGGAAATAGCCTACCATATTACGGCCTTTAATCTGGTTATAATTATTCATACTATCAAGGGAAATGATAAACGCCGTGTTAAAAAGAGTCAGTGAGTCCAGTTGGTTATTATGGACGGCAATGAAAATAGAATCACTTGTCAATTGATTTTTTCCCGTCCATAAAACCGGGGCATTGTAAAGCCGAATGGTAGAATCGCTCATAGAATAAGTTAGCGAATCACTTTTCCCCTGCAAGTCCGACCTGTAAAAACGTACCGAATGATAAGCCAGCATTTTTTTTGCATGATGTTGCCGGTCGAAATAGATCCACAAGGTATCGGCATGAAGAAACATCGAATCCTGTTGATCATAGGTTATGCCAACAGCGCTATCGGTTACATAAGTTATTCCTTTCTTGTTCCAAATTTCGGCCACACGCCCTTTTACCAACAGGTTATGCAGTGTATCCAACACCCTGATATGGCCAAAGGCACGTCCGAAACCAAGATGGCTGTTATAATGAATACTATCGGCGGTGAGTTGCTGTTCGCTACCGGATATCTCCGGTCGTTTGTGCATTTGTACCACGCCGTTATCTGTATTATACCATCCATCAACACTTTTTATGATACTCCTGTTTCCCTTGATAACGGTTGGCCCCCTGAAATAGGCTGTTGCCGTTATTGTGTTGTAAATCAGTGTATCCGCATAAGTTACCTGATCCGGGTTGGTAAGAACCACATCCTTTTTAAAGTAAAATATTTTAGTTTTTGTATCGTAATCTCCCCGCCGGCTTTTCAACACGTTGGAATCGGAAACAATAGTTCCGCCCACATCATAGTATGCTATCCCGGTGATACGGTTAAAGACCAGATGTTCCGTAGTTAGTACCGCCTTAGGATCCTTCAGTCTGACATTACCGAAAAGTTCGCCGATACGCAGTTTTCCATCATAATGAAGCCGGTCACCATAAAGATTTAATGTATCATTTACATTGATACGCACATGACCAAAAGCGTCAAGACTTTTGGTTTTGTCATTCAGGAAAGCACTGTCGCACAAAAAAATCGTAGAATCCTGTTTTAGTTTTACATGCCCGATAAGTTGTTGAATATCTTTACCAAACCGTGCATTATAGCGATAATGATCAGCATGAATGATCTGAATACGTGTTTTCTTTTGGGCAAAAGCCGGGGTAACAAACAGAAAGGCTGCTACTACAGGCAGGAGATACCGGACAAATGTTTGATAACTTTTACGCAAAACCAAAACTTTTTGCAAAAATAGGTGAATTGTCGGAAGCTTCCAATGCTTATTTGAGGAAGTCGTTTAAAACCGGAACAGACAAATGTTCTTCACTGCTGCAGGGAAGCCAGCAGCCCTTCTCCTGCATCCTCCAGCAGGTCAAGTACCAGATCAAACCCTTCATCACCTCCATAATACGGATCGGGAACGCCATCATAATATAAATGTCGGTTAAAATCAGTCATCAAATACAATTTTTTCAAATGCCGCGGGTCGGGAGCCATTTGCCGTAACTCTTCCAGATTTTCGCGGTCCATGGCTACGATATAATCGAATTCTTCAAAATCTGTTTCCGGATTCACCGGTCGGGACAGAGAAGTCAGGTCATAGCCACGTTTGTGCGCATATTTTTGCATGCGCTGGTCGGCGGGTTCTCCTTCATGCCAGTCGGAAGTACCGGCAGAATCTATTTCAAAATCTTCGGAAAGGCCTTTTTTATCCACCAGCGACCTGAATACGGCCTCTGCCCCGGGCGAACGGCAAATGTTTCCGAGACAAACAAATAAAACTTTTTTCTTCATAATGAGAACCTTACCATTTTAATTTATGAATTTTAAAGCCTTTAGTTTCATATCCATGAATGGTAATGTTTTTGGATTTTTTGGCTTCCGGATAGGTAACGAAGCCATTTTCAATAATTTCAGCTTGGTTAAATTTAGCCCAGAACGGATATTTTTCTCTGATAATTCTGTTAAAATGCCGTTGCAATGCATATTGTTTGGGTTGTTTTTTTATGGGGCTGAAAAACACATGATAATCTTTTTTTCCGGTACCATACAAATCGCAATAGCAGGAAGCATATACATAATAATAGATTTTTTTAGGCATTGGCGCCACTTTTGTTTGATAAGTAAAAACACCACTTGTTGAAGAAACTGTCTTTTTTGTCGTATCTGTTCGAACCGGGTCGTTCCTGTAAATTTTTGTATAGAAGCCATATTGTGATGACATTCCGGATATCAGCACATCCAAATCGCCATCCTGGTCGTAATCGCCAAAGTGACCATCACTCATATAAAGTCCGGGCAGTCCGGCGTGAATGTCCGTAAAAACATCGTTGCGGTCGTTACGGAAGATTTTGGAAACCGGGCCGCTGGCCGACTCACCTGTTATCAGCAAGTCAGGATCGCCATCATGGTCAAAATCGCCCCAGTCCACCGAACCTGTTCGTACATTTGTCAACTGTGGGAAAGCAAGAGAGAAATACCTCCCTTTCTCATTTTTATAAAGTCTGGTAACAAAACGTCCATCTTGTGTCTCACCACAAATCACAAAATCGAGGTCACCATCCATATCCTCATCGGCAAATGCAATATCACTTAGACGCAACGGGATAAAGCCGAGCGGCAGACGGACAAATTTACCATGATTGTTAACAAACATGACGGTAACAACCTGACCTGAACTCATGGTTCCGCTCAGTATCACATCCAAATCGCCATCCTGATCAATATCAGCCCAACGGCCTGTGCCGAAGTGTACACCGGGCAATCCGGCTTTGATTCTTGTAAACCGGTTATAGCGATCGTTGCGATAAATCCATGATACGGGGCCCGATACACTTTCGCCGGTAAGCAACAGGTCGGGGTCGCCATCGCCGTCATAATCGCCCCACTGTACCGAACCATCTTTCAAACCGGGGATACCCACATTTACAAGAATAAAGTTTGTCGTTCGTTTGTTGTTTAAATAGAGCCTCGCAACAGAGCGTCCTGCCGCATCCTGACCAATAATAAACAAATCCTCCTCACCATCGAGGTTTTCATCGGCCCAGTCAAAAGCGCCCCGATAAACGTTTACCAGTGGCGTAAACACTTCGGTGAAATGATCGTGCCGGTCGTTGCGATAAAGTTTTGTACTGATAAAATGTTTGCCTTTCCGGTAAAATTCGCCACTTACAAAGACGTCAAGGTCGCCATCCTGATCGTAATCAACCCAGGTAGAAGCACTTCCACTCACGCCGGTAAGATGCGCCTGAATATCGGTAAAAGTCTGTGCCCGAAGTTGAAGACTAAAGGCGAGCAACACAACAAAGAGTATCTTTTTTATCATAAGAGTGATCATGCTGATATGAAAGTTTCAAAATTAAGCATTATTATGAAATAAACCGAAAACGGAGCAGGCAGGCACGAGCGGACGCTCACGCCACATTTAGTATTGAGGCATTATTAATCTCCGGAAGAAACCACAAAATCCAAAAACCGGAACAGATTTTTCCGGGCTTCGATAAAAAGCGCCTGGTTGGCCAGCATTTCTTCCGGCTGCTGCACAAAAGGCCCTCCGGTCAAATCTGCTGCCGAATTTTCGAGTAACCGATGTACATTTTCCGGTTTTACTTCCCAATGAAACTGCAGGGCAAACACCTGGTTGTTCCAAACAAAAGCCTGATTCCCGGTCGCTTGCGACAAAAATAGCCTGACGGCATTCCCCGGCAGGTTAAACGTGTCGCCATGCCAGTGGAAAGCCGGAAGTGTCTCTTCTGTAAACAGCTTTAGAATTTCATGGTCGGAAGTATCATTTTTCTGTATCGGAAACCAGCCTATTTCTTTTTTATTGCCGGGAAAAACCTTTGCTCCCAGCGTTTCCGCGAGAAGCTGCGCCCCAAGACAAATCCCTATCATTTTTTTATTAGCATAAAGGCATTTTTTCAAAAAAGCTTTTTCCTGATCCAACCAGGGATATTTTTTCGTGTCAGCGAGACTCATGGGGCCACCCATTACCACCAACAGGTCAAATTCATCTGTTTCGGGAAGTTTTTCCTGTTGAAAAAGCTGCGTAAAACCCACCGGAAATTTTCTCTCTTCTGCCCAGTCCAAAATGGTTCCTGGATTTTCAAAAGAGACGTGTTGTAAAATATGTATTTTCATAGACTTTCTGTTTGTCAGCTTATTCAATTCTTATCCTGACAAAGATAACCGGATTTTTCAAAACCACACCACGCTACCCCTGGAAAACCCTTATAAAGGGGGGCCTGCCTGCCCCATCCCCGGATTTACAATTGGATTCCGTCTTTGCGATGAATATCGGGCAGGCCTGTGTGTTGGGATGAAGAAGCAATCTCTTTATTTGAACGGAACTTCATCATTCTTTTCCTGTTTCCCCCGATTCAGCATCACTTTTCCATGTGGTTTCTATCGCCGTGTGGATAACTTTACAGGTTGCCGAATCATCTACAATACTCCAGTCCAATGATTTATTCAGCGTGGTGTTGTCGCTGTTGTCATCGAAAAACAAGATAGCCTTCAAATCGGGATATTTCTCCGGCAGGTCGGTAAATGCATTTTTAAACCACACATCCCGCTCGCCACCCACGGTGAGGCTGCCCATTTCGGTAATCATAAGCGGCTTTTTGAAAGTATCAAGCTTGTCATAATAGTTTCCGAAAATATCTTTGAAAGTCCACCATTTTGACCAGGGAGCCACCGTTCCGTAATTCAGCGCTCCAACGCCAACCCAGTCCACATAATCTTTTCCCGGAAAATATTTCTTGTAATGCAAATAAGAGGGTTGCGGCGCCCATATCCAAAGAACATTCTGCACATTCATCTTTCTAAATACATCAACCACGTGGCGCCAGGCAGCGACGAATTCTTCCGGTTTGTTGTTTTGCGGTCCCCACGGATAGCGGTAAGGGTCGTTCATCTCGTGACCCAAACGGATAAATACATTATGTCCAAAGATTTTTACCTCATCTGCCCACGCTTTAATGTAAAAATCATAATCACCCCGTGCGACTGCGGCCATGCCGTTTTTGTCCGGGTTTGAAACTTTGGGTAAATTATGTTCTTCACGGTCAAAATCGCTGAGCCAGGGCTCCCAGGTAATCATGGGTGTCGAACCGAGGTCGTAAATAGCTTTGGCATAAAGCATGGGGAACTGTTCATTAGATTTATCACCCCAGGCGATGTAGACTTGAATCAGTGGCAAAGGAAATTGAAGCATTTGGTCAAGTTTCAGTACATTATCAAAACCTTTCTGATAATTATTATCGTACACACCGAGGAGAATGGTGTCCGGGTGACGGAGCAGCGCCGTGTCGTCCCGGTATTTGTTAAACCAGGCCAGCTCTTTGGAACGAACCGGCTCACGGCCATTCATCAACAAGCTGTGTTCCACATCGACAACTTTGTCGCCCAGTGTGTTTAGTACCTCCGTAATAGGTCCGCTGGATTGCTTTCCGAGGAAAACAAAAATCAGCACAAGAGCAATTCCCAAAAGGGTGGCACTACTGACAAAGGCAAAACGTTTCATTTTACTTTTCATCTTTTGTTTGTTTTAATCTTTTGAATATCAATTTTCGCCCAGGGTTCTTCCGGCTCTAAGTTGCGTGATTCGTAAGCCGCATAAATGCCGCCCGCTGCCATAATGATAGCCACAAAAGCAAACGCAAACATACCCCAGACTTTTTGGCTGGTAAGCGCCAGCATTCCTTCGGAAACCACATACAAACGATCATAAATAACATAAGCAAAGGTAAGGACAAACAGAATCATCTGAAATATTAGTGGCCGGGTGTAAGGGCTAAGTCCTTTAACCGCTTTCTTTGCCGTTGGGATGTAAGGAATTTCGGCATTCACTACCGCAAGCATTGCCCCGAGAAAGAAGACCGGCCAGGTAGCAAACTTCAATATCATCCCCCGCCAATGCAGTCCTTTTTCAGTGGGAGGATGGCTCATCCATCGTTGGACGTACAAATATATCATTATGGCAATAGCTACTACCGGAAAGCCGTTAATCAGAAACTCACCGAAATCCATATTGGCAGGCAGCCAACCGGCCCAAAAGTAAAGAAAAGGAATGGCGACATACAAAAAGGTATTAACGCCCACAAGATAATAGGTGGAAATGGCAAGATAAGAAAGCTGCTGCCAACCGGTCAACTTTTTAAAAAGCCGGGGCCACTCGCTGAAAAGTATTTCAAAAACGCCCCGCGACCATTTGAGTTGTTGTTTGCAAAAAGAGCCGAAATCTTCCGGAACAAGTCCGCGGCTGACCACCACCGGCCGGAATACGGATTTCCATCCGGCAGCATGTAGCCTAATAGCCGTAATTAAATCTTCGGCCAGACCAATGCCGTGTCCACCAATTGATTCCAGCGCTTTTTTCCTGAAAGTACAGTTGGCGCCAATAGCCACACTGGTACCGAATCCGTACATTCCCATCATAGTCGGCCCGTAAAAAGTATAGGTCTGCTCGGCTGCGCCCCGGGCTGTGAATGAGCGATACTGGTTGTAATAAGCCTGTGAGACCTGCACAAAACCCACTTTTTCATCTTTAAAATAACCCAATACCTCATTTAGAAAGTTGGGGAAAGGAATGTGGTCGGGGTCTAAAACCAGTATAAAATCATCATCCACCATTTGCAACGCCTTGTTTATTTTTCCGGCTTTGGCGCCGGGCAAACCGATTAGCTCCAGCCAGACGGCGCCATGTTTTTCGGCCACTGCTTTAAACCGTTGGTTCTGTGTATCATCAAGCAAATAAGTGGTGTGGGGATAGGTGATGTTGGCACAGGCTTCCAGTGTTTTATCAAACATACTTAACGGCTCGCCCGGAGAGCTGGTGGTAAAAATGGCCACCGTCAACTCTTTTTCCGGCTCAACAGGCTCAGGTTTCTTAATACCAAAATAGTTAACCCAAATGACGACGATACGAAGAATGCCGTACCACATAACCAGCGAAAGCAAAACAAAGAGCGGAACAGAGGCCATGTGTCCCGGTTGAAACCACCAGTCGAAAAAGCGGGCAATACTAATGACCCCGGCAGTGACCAATATCAGGAAGAAAAAGCGACTTGTTGTAGTAACCTCTTTTGCCTCCCAGAATTCCCAAAGGTGTTTATATTGTTTTATGCTTTTTCTCATGATTAAAAGTAAAACCTGAAACCGAAGTTAATATTATGGCTACTGTAGAAATAAGTTTGCAGATAAGAATAGGACAGATTCAGTTCCGTTTTTCGCGAAATGTCGGTATGAAAACTCAGCCCCAAATCTAACGGAGTGTAACTTTGATAAGCAAAGGTTTTTCCCAGGGTTCCGTTGTTTGAAAGTGAAAATCCGGGAGCATTTGTTTTGGAATAAACACCCACGGAAGCGTGGCCATAAAAAGTGGCGTCAGGCGTAACGTGAAAATTAAAATTGACCAATATCGAATTGGCGTATTGGTTGTGCGGCGTATAGTAGGGCACGTAAATACCATCCACGACCGTTGATTGGTTATTTCCGTTGTTACTGTTAGGCATCACGCCACCAGCTTTGGGTACAAACCGGTCTTCTTTGGAATCCATATAATTGAAAGCATAGCCGAAAGCGAGTTTAAAACCTGAAAAGTTTAACGGCTTGCTCAAAAACCAGGCATAAAATGCGCTGACATAATTGTTATCAGGAAAAAACTGGTATCGGGCACCGGCCATTCCGTTCCAGCTTTCGGTTTTTCCGGCTGAAAAATTTAGTGAAAACTGGTTGATCATCAAGAGGTTATTATCCACACTCGCAATGGTGTAAGTATAATTGGTACGCTCGGCTTTCAAGGCAATTTTAAAAGACTTGTTAAATCGTTTGTCTAATTGTACCATGCCGCCCCAATCGTAGGTTTTGTCGGAGTTAGCATAAAACCAGGAACCGGCAAGCCGCAGTTTCACCCCTGCTTTCCGGAAATTAAAACGGTTGCCAATCGCAGCCGAAGAAATCAAACCGGCATTGGGAATTTCTGTGAACTTAAACGCATCTCCCGACACATCGAAATCCAGCAAATCAGAAACATACCATTGAAATTTCAGAGCAGAACCTAAGGTTTGCAAGGGTTGGTCATCATTTTTGTATTCGGCTGACAGCGCCAGTTGCGGGCTTACGATCCGGTAAATCTCGCGGTATAATTTTTCTGTTTGTTTGTCGCGGGGATTGAGTTGCACTGCCTGTCTGAGATATTTTTCCGCATTTTTAAACTGAGATTGGAAATAAAATATTTTTCCGAGAAGCGCTTCTGCGCCGGCATTATCCTTTTTGCTCCGGGTATAAGCAAGCAGTTGCACTTTGGCCAGATTAAGTTTGTTTTCAGCAAACAGCATAATGGCATAATCGAATTTCAGTCCCAAATTACCGGGGTGATAGCCGATGGCTCTTTTGTAAATTACATCTGCCTGATGGTAATCTTTCATCCAAAAAAGCGTTTGCGCATAGAGTTGCTCAATCCAGATATTACCGGGATATTTATTTTCGAAATTCCCCAAAACGGTGACCGCCTCAGCAAATTTTTTCTCGTTACGCAACTGTTTTGCTTTTGCTAATGTGTTTGTTACCAGCGTGTTTTGTGCATTAGCATAACCAGCAAATAAAATCAAAAAAGATAGTACCATTATCCCCTTAAGCTCTTTTGCCAAAACAGCGAAAAGAGTTTTTCTCTTTTGTTTACGATTCATAATTAATTATTAAATTTAGAAATTTTTCGGGTCTGCTAAGATTATTCAAATAACGGGAATAAAGTTACAATATTTTGAATGTCTGTTATAAAATAGTTGACCTTTTCGTTTTGGCAGGGAAAACAGCTGTCCGGGAACAGGTAACGCTACAGTTTTTTAAGTTTCCACCTTCGGTGAGACCATAACCAGTTTTCAGGTTTCTTCCGGATAACTTCTTCCAGTTTTCGGGCATAAAGGGCCGTAATTTCCCCTTCGGGCAGCGATGCGGGATTGTCGGTTATCAATGAAAAACCAACCTCATAATAGCCTCGTTTAACACGCTGTATATCCACAAAGATTACCGGCAATTGGTAGAGCCGGGCATATCGTTCCGGGCCGTGTAAGAAGGCTGTTTCACGTCCCATAAAATTTGTCCAATACGATCGTGATACGTTGGTAGGACTTTGGTCTGCAAGCAGGAAAAATGCAGTCGTTTGCACCACATAGTTTTTAAACAGCCGGGCAGTTTCATATATGGATCCCATAAAAATACCGGTACGGGAACGGTTTTTTTTCACTAGACGGTCTGCAAACTTATTGCTTAATGGCTTGTACAAGACGATTACATGTTTATTGTCAAGCTGTAATGGTATTGACAAACCTCCCCATTCCCAGTTTCCATAATGAGCAGAAAGTAAAATCACACTTTTCCCGGCCTCTGTATAAGGCGTCAGGAATTCCAGATTAATAAATTTGTGCCTCGCTACAACCTGTTTGTCGGAAATAGTAAACCCTTTAATTCCTTCCACAAAAATATCCGCGAGATTTTTATAACTCCGGTTTACTAATTTTTTTTGCTCAGCTACTGATAAACCAGGAAAACTATTCCGGATATTTTCCTCGACCACTTTTTTGCGATAACCGACAACCCGATGCAACACAAAACGCAGGAAATCGGAAATAATATAAAGCACCCTGAAAGGAATCAAACCAATAAGAAAGATAAAAAAAGCTAAAATTATGGTAAGCAGAAAATCCATGCGGCAAACTTAAGATATATTTTAAAAAGGCATGAAAAAAGGCTGTTCTCTTTTCATTTATCTACAAAAACCCGATCAACTAACGACATAGGAACAGCCTCAAAATAATAATTATGTATAGGCAGTCCCGGAACAGGATTATCCATTATTTCTTTCTCAGGTTTTGGCTGCTCATCAAGAAAATGTCGTAATCTTTCCTCGCTTATTGCCAATGTGTCAATTTTTTTCCGGCTTTCCGCCAACACATAAACAGGCTTATGAAAATGCCGGAAAATCAGAGCCAGCGGAAACGTTCCGACTTTATTCAGAAAGGAATCATCCCACAGTAAATCTGCACCGAAAATAGCGAGATTGATGTTTGTAATGAACTTTGAAGCGGCATCTTCATGGAAAACATGGATGTCAAACCCCATGCTTTTCAGAAAATCAGCCTGTATTAACCCCTCGTTAGCCGGCGAAGATACTGTTTGCCAGACGGTAGGGAATATTTTCCGGTCAGCCATTATCTGAAACAGATTGTGAATTGCGGAGCTGTTGCTGTGTAACAGGACATTTTTTCCGGACAAGGAGAGGTTTCTCAAAAGATTTTCGGAGGCTTTTTGCCGGGTATTTTCCCACCGGTTCCGGTATTGCCTGACAAACTCTTCCAACTGCCAGCCCTTTGCAGAAGGGTTTTTCATAACAAATGTTTTCAGCCCATCCAAAAAATGAAACAGCAGTGCAAAGTGGGGGAAGTGCTGTTCCAGTTTCTCCAGTTGTCTTAAAAGAACCGTGGGTTCAGGATTTCCTTCTGTCCGGACAAACTGCAAAAGAGACTGCTGTACCCGGAACAGAACTTGTCCCGAACCGGAGAGGTTATCTTTTAGAACCTTCGCAAAAATATTCCTTATCATCTTTCAAAGTGTTTTGAGCGAAAAGAGTATTTCCCACGGTAAACGAATAAAAGACAGAAATAAAACTTTCTTAACTTGCAGGATTCTTTTTCTCTCTTGCCTCTAAAAACTTTTCTATCAACGCTTTGTCTTTCCAGCCATCGATTAAGTGTATTAAAGCCAGGCCGGGAGAATGAAACATCATGCGAGGTCCGGAGTAGCGCATCACTTCTTTGACCTGTGCTTTTTTCTGTTGTGAATAACAATGAATGGTACAGTTTTTACAAGTGGGTTTATCCTCTTTGAAAACGCATTTTTTCACGCGCAAAAAAGCATAATCACGCAAAGCCTGACAATCTGCACAGAGTTCTTTTCCTGTTGTTCCGTGATGTTCATGGCAATAGAGCCGTATCATCGCTTCGACAGTCTTTTTTTCACGAAATATTCTGGCTTTTTTTCTGTCCATACAATCCGTTTTTTGAGCCTGCAAAGTTAGAAATAAAAATCAAATGCAAAACGCTGCATCCCGGATAAACCGGCAAAATAACGTCAACCCGCCTTTGCCACAAGTTTTGTAATTTTGCCGGCTAAGGAAAATCAAATGACAAAAGAACCCCTTTTCGGGAAAACACTTCCTCAACTACAGGAAATTATCAATAATTTGGAACTGCCCCGGTTTACGGCGAGACAAATTGCCGACTGGCTTTACAAGAAAGATATCTGTGATATTGAAGAGATGAGCAATCTTTCGAAAAGAACCAGAATCCTGCTTTCCGAAAAGTACTCTTTTGGTCTTCAGGAGCCGGTTAATGTTCAGGTTTCATCAGACGGAACCAGGAAATATCTTTTTAAAGCCGGTACCCGCGGTTTTATAGAATCGGCTTTTATTCCCGAAAATAAACGTGCTACCCTTTGTCTTTCGTCGCAGGTGGGCTGTAAAATGGGCTGCCTGTTTTGCATGACCGGCAAACAGGGATTCCAGGCCAATTTAACCACGGGACAGATTTTAAATCAAATCCGTAGTCTTCCTGAGAAAGAAGCTGTTACAAATTTGGTTTATATGGGTATGGGTGAACCGATGGATAACCTCGAAGCGGTGATGCAAAGTCTTGAGATTTTAACTGCCGACTGGGGCTTTGCATGGAGTCCGCGTAAAATTACCGTCAGCACCATCGGTGTTGTCCCTGCCATGCGCCATTTTCTAAAAAACAGCGCCTGCCATCTCGCGGTAAGCCTGCACACACCTTTTGAAGAAGATCGCCGAATGCTTATGCCCGTTAGCCGGAAATATTCGATTAAAGATATTTTTGCAGAACTGAAAAATCACGATTTCAGCCGGCAACGACGGGTTTCATTCGAGTACATTGTGTTTAACGGCATCAACGATACACCACGGCATGTGAAAGAGCTGGCACGAACGCTGAACGGGCTCAACTGTCGTATCAACCTTATCCGTTTCCACCCCATACCGGATACACCGTTGGAAGGTACGGATGAGGAACGGCTTTTGGCTTTTAAAGAGGCTTTGAACGCTAAAAGGATTATTACAACCATAAGAGCTTCGCGCGGACAGGATATTGATGCCGCCTGTGGTCTGCTGAGTACGGGGGAGATGAAAATGGAAATTGAAATTCAGGAATTGAAAAATAGTGAGCAGGATGGAAAAGTTTAACAAATCATTTGCCAGCGATAACTGGTCGGGCGTTTGTCCCGAAATCATGGAAAGCCTGCAAGCGGCCAATACCGGTCATGTGGAAGCCTATGGCGAAGAGAACGATCTTTATACCCAAAATGCCATTGAAACATTCAAAATTCATTTCGGAAAAGATGTTTCTGTCTTTTTTGTTTACAACGGCACGGCAGCCAATGTGCTGGGAACAAGCCACTTGTTGCGTTCATATCAGGCGATTGTTACGGTAAAAAGCGCTCATTTGAACGAAGACGAATGTGGTGCCCCGGAAAAATTTGGCGGATCAAAAATTTTAGAAATAGAAACGGAGGATGGTAAAATAAAGCCCGAGCAGGTGAAGCCTTTTCTGAGTAGCATTGGTTTTCAGCATCACAGTCAGCCACGGATTATTTCCATTTCGCAGATAACGGAAAAAGGAACTGTTTACACGCCCGAAGAGGTAAGAGCGCTAACCGGTTTTGCCCACAGCCACAACATGTTGTTGCACATGGATGGCGCACGTATCAGTAATGCTGCCGTTGCCCTCAAAGTACCTTTCCGGGATTTTACTACAGACGCAGGTGTTGATGTGCTTTCATTCGGGGGAACCAAAAACGGTTTGATGTTTGGTGAAGCTGTTGTATTTTTTGATAAAAATCTGGCAAAAGATTTTGAATATTTGAGGAAGCAGGGCATGCAACTGCATTCAAAGATGCGTTTTGTTTCGACACAGTTCGACCGTTACCTTACGCATGATTTATGGAAGAAAAATGCCGAAACCGCCAACCGCATGGCCAGGCTTTTAGAGAAAAGTCTAAGGCCGTTTTCGCAGCTGAAAATCACCCGAAACGTGGATGCCAACGGTGTGTTTGTGATAATTCCTCCGAAAATCATTCCAAAAATTCAGGAACATTACTTTTTTCATGTTTGGGATGTAAATACTTCCGAGGTGCGGCTTATGTGTTCGTGGGATACCACCGAAGAAGATGTTGAAGGATTTGTGCAGACATTGGAAAGACTTTTCTCCGATTAAACACCGGGAAGTAACTTACCCGGCGTTTGTCTTTCTCAACAGGTCTTGATTTTCAGATATACACTTTAATTAGGGCCTGCTGAAAAAGTCCGTAGTGCATCAGATACAAGGCCGCAAGGCGAAGCTGTATACTAATACTGCGAGCCGTAGCAACGAAGTAGATGGTGTGCTACGGGCTAACTAAACAAAAAATGCAGGGAAATTAACACATTTCAGTCAAAAACCTTGCATTTGAAGTTACTAAGTTTAATGTATCTTATTGATTATCATGTAATATAATGTTTTTCAGCAGGCCCTAATTATCTTAGTCAATTTCAGATACTTATATATCCTGTCGTCCCAGTTGTTCGAGGGCATGAAGTTCGTTTTTCTCAATAAAAAGTGCCCCCGTTTTCAGTTTGTTCAGGTCCAGCTCAAACACAGCAACTACATAAGGTGTTTTTCGCAAATCAGCCAAAAGCTCCTCAAGATAACCCTTTAAAGTATTTCCGTAGATCAGCAAAAGATAATCAAATTTTCTCAACGAAGCGAGCAAAACCTCTTCTCCGTTTTTATTTTGCATGAAATAATATTGGGTGCGCCGCTCTTCGTCAGGATAATGAAACCAGGAAAATCCGGAAGCAGTCTCCTGCCGGGAAGAGAAATTCTTGTATTTTTTTAAATTCAGACCGCAATTTTGGTTTACAAAATGCGTCAGGCGGTAATCGGGTTGGCCGCATACGATTCCCAAAAGATAATAACCTTCAAAAAAGTCGCCTTCGAGAAATAGTTTTTTTGCCATGCGATGATTTTTTTCAAAATTAACAAATAAAAAAGGGTTCTACTGCAAACTTAGTGGAAAACTGTTGTGGTAGATTCAACCCGCAAATGCAATTTTTTGGTTAACAAATTTATTAAACAATTCTAAAGGGGAAGAGTACCCCGGTTTTTTTCTTGGTCTTCTGTTTAATTTATACCGGATTTCAGTGATATCTTGTTGATTTAGATTATCAAAACTCGTTTTTTTAGGTATGTATTGCCTTATTAATTTATTAGTGTATTCGTCTAATCCTCTTTCCCGGGGGGAATAAGGATGGGCAAAGAAGAAAAGAGAATCAAGCTTTTTGGCTATTGTTTTATGCTCTGCAAATTCAGTTCCGTTATCGCCGGTAATGGTAAGGACCTGATTTTGTAAGGTATCATTAAATCACAAACCTCATTAGCTAATGCATCGGCCTGTTTGCCATTTTTCAGTAATCTCATCATAACAAATCCGGTTCTCATCAGAAAACGTCGCTATGATTCCTTAAATAGTATACAAATAATCCATGGTAGTGAAAGCAAGCTCTGTTGCCTGTTGATTACCTCTCAAGGTTCCGGACAAGCCGTACACGGCGGAGCTTTCAGCTTTTGTCCCTGCTTTGGATTTGGCGTATTGTACCCCGGATTTAAGATCTTCGATGAGTCGCCCGGTAATATCAGGCACGACAGTCAGAGGCATAGTCACGCCAAAATGCAACCCGGGGGGGAGTTGCAGGACGTTAAACCGCCAGCCTTTATTTACCATAAAGTCGTTTACGTGAAAAATGTCAACCTGCTCAGAACGAACACTGATGACAAACGTGGGATTCCCGTTCAGGATTAGTTCCGGAATTGTTTTCACGCCTTCCTTGATAGCATCAGCCACTTTCATGATGGCCCTGGCCGCCTGGAGGTAGCCCTCCTCACCAAGGTAAACCATAGAGGCCCATGTCGCAGCAATCAGACCGCCGGAGCGGCTACCTGCCGCGGTGGGTGTAATATAAAATCCACCGGGCCAATCCGGAACAGTAAAATACTGATAACGACGCAGCTTATTGTTGCGGTACAACACTACCGAGGTCCCCTTCAATGCATAACCATATTTATGGGTATCGGCGGACATGGAAGTTACTCCCGGCAGGCGAAAATCGAAAACAGGAATATTATACCCTAACTTTTCGATCCAGGGCAAGATAAAACCACCGAGGCAACCGTCCACATGCAAACCGATATTGTACTTTAACGCAAGGTCAGAAAGCTTATCCAGGGGATCGATAAGCCCATAGGGATAGTTGCCTGCACTGCCAACAATAGCGGTGGTATTTGCATTGATTTGAGCTTCAACAGCCACAGGATCAACTCTGAAATCAGGAGCAGACACGGGTACATGCACCATTTTGATCCCGAAATACTGACCGGCTTTATCAAAAGCAGCGTGGGCCGTTTGTGGCATGATAATCTCCGGTGAGGTAATGCCCTTTTCAGCGCGGGCCCAATCACGGTAAACCTTCATGGCCATCATGATACTTTCGGTGCCGCCGGAAGTAACGGTGCCACAAACCGAATCTTTCGGAGTGTGATGCCTGACCGCATCGGCGTGGAGCATTTTAGCTGTCATGGAGACAATTTCGCTTTCCATTTTAGATATACTGGGGCAGGTGTCAAACTGCAGAGCGTTCACATGGGAAAACAACGAAAATACCTCGTTTAGAAAGGCACGGTGTTCATCTCCTACGTTATAAAACGTTCCTGAAATCTGCCCCGTCTTCCACTTGGCGTTTTCCTCTCCGGCCATGGTAGTAAGCTCTTGAAGGACACCTTCTTTTTTACGTCCTTTTTTAGGAAGCTGAGTATAGCTTTTGAATCGACCCTTATAGGGTCTAAGAAGCCGCGCATATCTATGAAGCCGCGCATATTTCTTGAATAGATCTTTATAGGACTTAAACCATTTCATTCCCTGAGTGGATTCCATTTCATCTTTTTGATCCGGCATGATTCATCCTCTTTGTTAAAATCGTTTTTGACATTTAACTTTAAACAGGTTCATTAAAAAAAATTTACTACTCAGCAGCGAAGTTAACAATAAAATGTGGATAAATATTTATTGTTTTGAAGAAAAAAAAATAAATTTAATCTTCATCCATTCAAGGCATTAAACACCTTCTGATTACGTTTAAACAGCTCCCGGTACTGGGTATACATTTTGTCATAAACTGCCCGGTTGGATTCATTTGGTTCAAATACACGCTTAATTTTGACAAGGGTGGAAATTTCGGTTAGTGTACGGTATTTCAGCGCCACAAGAGCCAGAAAAGCAGTCCCGCGAACCGTAGCATTGATGGGGTCATACACCTGGTAAATGGGCACACCAAGGACATCCGCGTGAATCTGGGACCACACGTCGGATAGCGCTCCGCCACCGGAAAAGCGAATCCTCCCACCGGAACGTCCGATAAACTTTTTTACTGCTTCTAAGGTCCATCGGCTGTTATAAGCCAAACCCTCCATGATGGAGCGTGACAGGTGACTGCGTGTGGTGTTCAGCGAAAGGTTGATAAATCCACCCCGCACATTGGGATTCTCACTAGGTACCAGGGAACCATTTAGCCAGGGAAGAAAAATTACCCCCCCACTGCCGGCCGAAACCTCAGCAGCCATTTCGTTAAAGCGCTCATAGACATTTCCCGGCTTGGGGCCGGTTTCGAAGCGATCAGTGGGATATACTATGTTTTTCAGAAAAAATTCAACGCATTTGCCTCCGGTGCCCTGTTCACCCAGCAAGTAATATCTTGATTTAAACGGACTGGGCAGGGAAGTCATAAAAGTGCCCAGCGAAGTTTTTTTAAAGGGGAGAAGGCAAGTCATATACAAAGAGGTTCCAATAGAGATAATGAGTTCAAAATCAAGTACGGCCCCGGAACCAATAAGGGTTGCATTGGAATCCTCAATTCCGGCTACCACAAGAGTGGAACGACGTAGCCCCAGTTCTTGTGCCACCAGGGGCTGCAAGGTTCCGACGATACTGTTGTTGGGCAAAAGTTCAGGAAATTTCTCCTTTTCCAATCCGGCAAGTTTCAGTAACGCCTTACTGTATTTTCGGGATCCCCATTGGCGGTTATCCACTACCATAAAGGGAGACATGGTTTTTTGAGTTGCAGTAATTTTCCCGGTAAGGCGTGCTGTTAAGTAGTCCATCGGCTCCAAAAATTTATAAGTTCTGGCGTAGATGTCCGGTCGCTCGTTTTTGATAAATAAAACATGGCCTAATGAATCCACCCCGGAGTGAGTCGGCACTAATCCGGTCAGGCGAATCCACTTAAGCAGTTTGAGCAGACCATAGCCCTGGACACTTGGAAAGCCGGTGGTAATATTACGATTGTAACGGCCACCTCGCTTATCGGTCCAGTGTATTGCCCGCATTAAGGGCTCACCATGCACATCCACAGGAACCACTACTGACCACTGAGAATCGCAGGCAACGGCAACAATATCTTTCGGTGAAATCCCGGATTCTGCGATCACCACTTTCGCTGCCTTTCTGGTAATGTTCCACCATTCATTCGCATCCTGTTCGCTACCCCCGTTCGGCAATAAAAAGATCGCAATTTCCTTCTCTGCACTGGCGACCACCTCTCCGCTGTCAGATACAATGGCCACTTTGCAACTTCCGCTCCCTAAATCAATGGCTAGTACGTAATTCGTTGGATGCAACTGCTTTCCATGTGGGCTATCAGACATATTGATGTCTTTTTTATTTTAGAACAGAATGTGGATAATCCTACTTTCAGAACCGTTATTCTTGCTCTGTTCATTCCACTTACACCTTTGCAAAAGACCCATCTGAAATCCTGTCATAAAGCTGGCCGATTTTCCAGCCCTTAGCTTTGGCTAAATTCAAGTCTCAAATGTAAAACTATGTTGACAAAGTTATTAAAAAAATTGGAATTTCTTTCTCCAATCGAATTTTTTAATAAATGGTAGATTCAATCCGCAAATGCAATTTTTTGGTTAACAAATTTATTAAACAATTCTAAAGGGGAAGAGTACCCCGGTTTTTTTCTTGGTCTTCTGTTTAATTTATACCGGATTTCAGTGATATCTTGTTGATTTAGATTATCAAAACTCGTTTTTTTAGGTATGTATTGCCTTATTAATTTATTAGTGTATTCGTCTAATCCTCTTTCCCGGGGGGAATAAGGATGGGCAAAGAAGAAAAGAGAATCAAGCTTTTTGGCTATTGTTTTATGCTCTGCAAATTCAGTTCCGTTATCGCCGGTAATGGTAAGGACCTGATTTTGTAAGGTATCATTAAATCACAAACCTCATTAGCTAATGCATCGGCCTGTTTGCCATTTTTCAGTAATCTCATCATAACAAATCCGGTTTTCCTCTCCACAATGGTAGTAGAACCTAAAAAAGAAAAAACCATCCCGTCAGGATTCGGAAATGATAGCCCAGGCTTTTTCGGCAGCAAGGTTTTCGGCTCCTTTTATGGTATAATCATAAGCTTCAGCCACCGTTTTGTCTTTAATAAAAACAGCTACTTTAAACTGTTTTTTATTGTTGAATGTCTCTTCACTCAGCACCTGAAACCGGAATTTTATCTTAGATTTCTGTGCCCACTCAATAATTTTACTTTTATAACTAATCTCCGACTGCACCAACTGTTCCAGGTCAAAATGCACTTCGATAATTCGTTTTATAATAATTTTTTTTGTAAAACGATAGCCTTTATCGAGGTAAAGAGCGCCGACAAAAGCCTCAAAAGCATCGCCGCCCACCGACTTCATTTGCCGGACGTCCGCATTGGAAAAGTGCATATAATTTTTCAGCCCCAATTTGTGTGAAAGCCTGTTGAGTGAAGAACGGTTTACTATTTTGGAACGCATTTCGGTAAGAAAGCCTTCGCTTTTGTATGGAAATCGTCTGAAGAGGTAATCGGCAACCACCACCCCGAGAACAGCATCGCCGAGATACTCAAGGCGTTCATTGTTGATTCGCGAACCACTTTTGTGTTGCAGACTGGCCGATTTATGACGAAAAGCCTGTTTATACAAAAAAATATTTCCTGGATAAAATCCGAAAATATTTTTTATGGCTTGTCGCATCTCCCTGTTGGAAGAAAAGTAAAACCTCAGAAAGTTTCTGACAGACAAAACGTGTCTTACCTTTTAAATTTTTTGAAAATAACAGAAGCGTTATGCCCGCCAAAACCAAAAGTATTGCTCAGGGCCGCATCTACTTTTCTTTCCACGGCATGTTCGAAAGTGAAATTCAGCCGGTTATCAATTTGCGGATCATCGGTAAAATGGTTGATGGTAGGGGGCACAATATCATTTTTTACAGTTAGCAATGTGGCAATAGCCTCAATAGCACCGGCACCTCCCAACAAATGACCGGTCATCGATTTCGTAGAATTAATATTAATTTTATAGGCCTGTTCGCCAAAGAGTTTCATAATAGCTTTGGGCTCCACAATATCACCCACAGGTGTTGATGTTCCGTGTGTGTTAATGTGCTGAATGTCTTTCAATTGCAAACCGGAATCTTTCAGAGCATCCTGCATACAGAGGAAAGCCCCTAATCCTTCCGGATGCGGAGCTGTCATGTGATAAGCATCTCCTGACAGTCCTGAGCCGGCCACTTCGGCATATATTTTAGCGCCCCTTGCCAGAGCATGTTCCAACTCTTCAAATACCAGTCCGCCACCACCTTCGCCCATCACAAAACCATCGCGATCTTTGTCAAACGGCCTGGAGGCTGTTGCAGGGTCATCGTTACGGGTTGAAATGGCATGCAGACCATTAAATCCGCCAACGCCATCCTGCGTAATAGCTGCTTCGGAACCTCCGGCAATGAAAGCATCGGCTTTTCCGAGCCGGATGTAATTAAAAGCGTCTGCCAGGGCATTAGCCGACGAGGCACAAGCAGAAACCGTAGCAAAATTAGGGCCTCTGAAACCATATTTTATGGATATGTGTCCTGCGGCAATGTCGGCAATCATTTTAGGAATAAAAAACGGGTTGTAACGCGGTGTTCCATCGCCCGTAACAAAGTTTGCCACTTCGTTGTGAAAGCTTTGGATACCACCAATTCCCGATGCCCAGATAACACCCACGCGGTTTCTATCCACGTCATCGTTCAAAAGTCCGGCATCCTCAACGGCTTCGGTAGCGGCTACCAAACCAAACTGTGCATACCGATCGTATTTGCGCACGTCCTTCCTGTTAAAATACTGTTTGGGATCAAAATCTTTTACTTCGCAAGCAAACCTTGTCTTAAATTTTGATGCATCAAAATGCGTAATAGGAACCGCACTGCTTTTTCCCTGCAATAACGATTCCCAATACGCTTCAGCAGTATTTCCAAGGGGAGTAATTGCGCCAATACCTGTAACAACAACTCGCTTTAACTGCATAAAAACTTTTCTCCTTTTTTACTGATGATCTTCAATGTATTTAACAGCATCACCCACTGTTTCAATCTTTTCCGCTTCTTCGTCGGGAATAGAGAGGTTGAATTCTTTTTCAAATTCCATGATTAATTCAACCGTATCAAGAGAGTCGGCTCCCAAGTCGTTGGTAAAACTTGCTTCGTTGGTAACTTCACTCTCTTCTACTCCTAATTTGTCAACAATAATGCTGACAACTTTTGAACGTACGTCTGACATATGATTAATTTTTTTAGTTAAACAGGGTGCAAAGTAATGCATTAATGAAATAAAAACCAAAAAAAGATAACCATTCCTTTTGTATGGATATTTTTTACACTGCATATCAGTATTTTACATAAATTATCATCTTGATTTATTTTTATTCTAAAAAACCTGAATTCAACTTTCTACTATCTTTGAAAACTTCAAAACGGAATAGTTACTTTTGTAACCAAAACCTCTGTACAATGGAAAAAAGAAAGAAAAATATTGTTCTCTTTGCTTCGGGAAACGGCACCAATGCTGAAAATATCATCCGCTATTTTCAAGAAAATAAAACCGCCAATATTCTCGAAGTATTGACAAATAATCCCCGGGCAGGTGTTATTGACAGAGCAAAAAAACGGAATATACCGGTACTTGTTTTTAACCGGGAAACCATTACCGCTCCCTCAGGACTAATTGCTCACCTGTCGGATATGAAAACCGACCTTATTGTATTGGCGGGTTTTTTGTGGAAAATCCCTGTTGAGCTTATCCGGCAGTTTCCTCAAAAGATCATCAACCTTCATCCGGCTCTTTTGCCCGAATTTGGCGGAAAAGGAATGTATGGCTTGCATGTTCATGAAGCTGTTATTGCTGCCGGAAAAGAGAAAAGCGGTATTACCATTCATTATGTGGACGAAA
>BTTE01000019.1:0-39519 GCA_036244975.1 bacterium
CGCAGGGAATAAATGATAAACTTTTCCTGCCGAAGCAATTTGACCTGCCGGAAAGTGTACATTGCCAGTAAAAGCGCTACGGTGGCGAGCGCCGGCATGAGCATGTGCAGGTTTTTATGAATAAAAAGGTAATAACACCAAACAAGAAGTGCAAAAATGAGCAAGACTTTGAACCATGGAAAATAAAGATTGTAAACGGCTGAAAAGGGCATGGAAGCTACAAACCTGACAATGATAATGAGTGCACCCACCATTTTGGCCAGCACTACGGCCAGCAGATGGTTGACAAAAGGTATCCATGAAAGACTTAAAAATGCCAGCCCGGAGAAAATAATGAGATAGGAGAGGGCAAACACTGCAAGATTAGTCAGCAGAAAATAGAGTGGAAACTGGTGAAAATAGTGTGCGGCAATGGCAAAGATTCCCATCTGTGCGGAAAAAGAAACCACCAACGCAGCCCACAGGGTCTGTAATATTTTGTTGCCGAAATACACCGACCGGTAAATGGGAAAATAGAACATCAAAATTCCCGTAACGGCGGCGTAACTTAACTGGAATCCCACATCAAAAAGCAACAAAGGGTTCAGCAGTAACAACAGGAAAGCCGAAGCCGCAAGGATGTTGAAGTTATCATAGTCCCGCCGGAAAATGTCTGCGAGGATAAAAAGTGAAATCATGGTGGCGGCGCGCAGCACGGAAGGAGAAAGACCGGTGAGCAGGGCATACGACCATATCACAAGCATTAGCAGCACATTACGCAGGATTTTACCGTTTTTGAAATACAACAGAAAGCTAAACAGAAAACTGAATATCAGAAAAATAATGCCCACATGCATCCCGGAGACAACCAAAATATGAACAGCCCCTGCAGCTGTGAAATCCTGATGCAGGTTGGGATCAATAAGCTGGTCGTAGCCCAGCAAAATGGCAGCGGCGATGGCGTATTCATCACCACTGAGACCTTGTGCCCGCAGACTTTGCAGTAACAGGTTGCGCCAATGGGAAAAAACTGCCGGAAGCGAAAATCCGGCTGACGCCGGCAGGTATTTCCAACTCTTATTATCGATGAAAACAGTGTATTTTATACCCCTGTTCTGCAAATAATCACGGTAATCGAATTCTCCCGGATTTTTGGGTGCTTCCACGGGGCTCATTTTTCCACTGAAGACAAGTGAACTTCCCAAATGTAACTCTACAGGCAATGTGTTTGTTTTCAGGTAGGCCAAGACTTTTACCCCTCGTGGTAAAACGCTGTCGCGGTCGGCATATTTGAAAATTTTCAGGATAAACTTCACTGTCTTGGCTCTTTGCACCGGCTCGGTGAGTAACTTTCCTTCCCATACGGTTTGCGGGTTTTCTCGCAGCGTGATTTGGGTTTCCTTTAATTGGAGCATGGTGAGTGTAACGCCGGCCGTAAACAAGGCAACATCGAGGGTTATTCCGGTTATCCAACTGTGTTTGAATGATTTAATACGGTTTGTTACTACGGCCGATATCACAATCAGAAAGGCCAAAAGGAGCATGAATTCCGTTATCGAAGGCTGTTTGTCTGCATACCAAAGTCGGGCAACGAGAATGCCGGCAGCAAAGAACAAAAGAATACGCAGAAAAGGGCGGCCGCGCCAAAACATGGGTTTACTTGTTAGTTACCACAATAGTACAAAAAAATTAAAGAAAAGGCCAGAATATTTAAATGTTGTGCGAAAATTATCCCGAATATAAAAAGGAATTCTTAAAAAGTTAAGGGATTGTAACGAAATAACCTATCCATTTCGTCTGACAGTAAACGGACGCATGGAAAATATGGGACATTTGACAGAAAGTATTAAATTTGGGGACGAGTAAAAAAACAAAATGTATAGCTGCTTGAAAGTGATTACCTTTGAATGTGAAAGACCTCATATTCAAACTATTGGATGAGATTTGCTATAAGGATAAAATACAATAAATATGTTTTCTTATATTTTTATGAAAATTCTGGAAAGTCGTCCCGAAAGGTATGACACAGGGATTAATTTCTTGTCCGGCGGACACGCTGCAAAAATCAGGAAGCAGATAGTGAGGGAATTTGTACAACCCGGCATGCAGGTACTTGACATTGGGTGTGGGACAGGTTTGCTGATTGAAGATTCCGCAAAAGCAGGTGCCGTCGTAAAAGGAATTGATATTTCGGACGGTATGTTGAAAGTTGCGCAGAAGCGAATTGAAAAAAGCGGATTACAAGATAAAATTTCAATTTATAATGCCGGTGTTGTAGAAATAGATGCTCTTTTTCCCGAAAATAGTTTCGATTTAATTGTCTCGACTTTGGTTTTCAGCGAGCTTTATGCTGAAGAAAGAACAATGGCTTTATTCCAAATAAAAAAGTTGTTAAAACCAAACGGAAAATTAGTAATTGCCGTCGAAGTTCAACCGGATAGTTTTTTTAAACGAATGGCTCATCTTTTTGTCAGGTTGCCTTTGGCCATTTTAACTTATGTTATTGCTCAAACCGGCACAAAACCACTCACTCACCTGCCGGAAGAGGTTACCAAATCAGGTTTTTTACTCATCAAAGAAGAGCGTTCATTTCTTGATAGTTTCGTTCTGTTATCTGCAAATAATTCAAAAGATACAGGTTTTGATAAGATTAATTTGCCTGTTGTCAAACAGCCTGATGATGATTTTTCAATGTTCAAATCTGTTTGGGATTATATCGGCCGGTGGTTTCCAAATCCTGTTGAACCCGGACTTCGTATTATCGGAAATCCCGACAGGAGTTCACCGGTAGTCCTCACATCAAATTTTCATCTTACGGTCAGGCGTGTGGAGAAATCCTTAAAAAAGGAAAACCTGTTTTTATTAATTGCCCCGACAAACGGCATCAATGTCTGGTGTGCTACGGAAGGTGGGGATTTGAATACGCACTCCGTAATAACAGCCATTAAAACAAGCCGGTTGAATGAGAGAGTTGACCATGATAAGATAATTCTTCCGCAATTTTCCGCCCCGGGAATTGACCTTAAGCTTTTGCAAAAAGAAACCGGACGAAAGGGGCTATTTGGCCCTGCTTACTCAAAAAGTATTCCTGAATATCTTAAAGATCATAATTCTGTTTTTAAAAATAATAAAGCTGATTTCTCACTTCCCTTCCGGTTGGAGATGCTGCTTTCAATGAATTTCATTATTTGGTTTGTAATGGCAATAGTTATCCTGTTTGTTGCCCCGAAACTGGTTTTACCGGTTAGCATTTATTTTTGGCTCACAGGTTTCGCCCTTTATGCAGGTTATCCGGTTATACCGGGGAAAAGCGGTTGGCTTAAAGCAGGTGTACTCTCAATAGCAGAAGTCCTTTTCATTGCGTTATATTCGCTTTTTGTATTAAAAATGCCTCTTTTCTCGTATTGGAAAATCATGGCTGGTATAACTGCCATTAACCTATGGCTTGGTTTCGATTTAAAAGGAATTGTTGCCGGTTATCCGTCTGAAGCGGAATGGTTGATGAGAAGACTCGGGATGAAATCTTTCGGACATATCTTTTCAGCAGAAAAACAAAATGAAGGGATTATTCAACAAGACATCAACAGATGTAACAATTGCCGTATTTGTTTAATGGTCTGTACCAAAGGAGTTTTCGATATTGATAAAAATAAAGATATAAGAATAAAGCATCAATCGGAATGTTTTGCCTGTAATGCTTGTGTAACGCAATGCCCGGAAGACGCTTTACAACTGGGAAAATGAATGAACCTTCGCCTGGAATTGCAGGATTAAAAATGAGGTTCTGCGATAACCATAAAAATTTTATCAGCTTTATTGATATAGATTGTTGAACATCAACGATTAACCATGTATTTTTGTCTCGTAAGGATGACATATTGGTAGAATTAAATATTAACCACTTGTCAAGTGCCGTAGGTACGAAATGTTTACTTGGTCCAATTTTGGGTAAAATAGTTTATAAAACACAAAGGTTTTGATATAAAAGAGCTGAAAGCCTTGCATTCATATTGTCGCCTATCCACTTATAGATATTGTAGTACGTTATTGGCTAACAGTTATAAAGGTGGTGTTTTATAGAAGGCCGGCAAACCCTAATTAACTTGCCTTATTTTCCTATTGTCTGATTCTTTTCTGGCATTCGGCTTTCGGTAAACCCAGTTTGGGATTCGTCGTCGTACAAAGTTCGTTGAGTTTTTCAATTGCCCTTTGGCCTGACAGGACATTTTTATCAAAAAGATTATCGAAAACCCACAGGTGGCCATGGACTTCAATATTCATATATTTTGCAAACTTACGCAGCGTGTTGTCGCTTGTGAGGAGGGGTGGCATTTTCACTTTTTGCCTGAAAAAATGCAGAACAGTCCTGTTCGGATAGTTGTGGTTTGCAACGCTGTATGGATATAATTTCAGTGAGTTCCTTTTCGGTTAAATTGTGAACCATTAATTTCCCGGTTTCGATATATGGAACCAATGCTTCTTTTTGTTCATCAAATAACTCTTCAAGGATTAAAGCTGTTGTATAAAATTCATATTCCAATTGAAAGAAATTGGGTAGCAGTTTTAGTTCTACCATATCAATCAGGATATTTGCATCGTTGACTATTATTTTCACAGGGCAACAAATTCTTTTCGAAATTCAGCTAATTTCTGGTTAGATAAGTTGGCAGCTTTGCTCAAAGAGATAACTTCCTCAGCCGCTGCCCTGTAAATTAATTGCTTAAAACGGAAACTTTGTTCAATTCCCAGATAAGCACCCAAGCCTATCTCCGCTTTGTTACGGTTAATCCGTTTTCTAAATTGGATAAAATGTGCCTCGGTAATAATGCCCAGGTCTTTAGCCCTTGCCATGATGGCCTGAACAGACATACCATAAGTTTCTTTCATGGCAATTAATTCGGGTTCTGATAATTGAGAGCGGAATTCCCCTATCTCATTTTTAAAAGTCATTTGGGGAATCAGCATTGCTCCTGCAAATTGAAAACAAAACCGTTCTTTTTCTCTGTGAGAAACAGAATCAGGCAGGTTTAACAACAAATGTCCCAGTTCGTGTAAAGCAGTTAAACGTTTCCGCTCAACGGTATAACTTTTATTGATAACAATAAGTGGTATTTTGCCGTCTGCCCAACCTGAGAAACCGTCAAATTCATCGGGAGCCTCTATTTCGACAATCTTAATTTCCTTGTCTTCCAAGGTGTCAATTACATTGGGCAAAGCATTCATCCCTAAGTTCCATGCGGTACGCACTTTAATAGCCGCCTGCTCGACATCGGCTTTAGCAGAAACTGAAAGTCCTGCAATGGGGTTGGAAAAATCGGACTGTATGTTTAATAATTGTTCTACTTCGAGGTACCGCTCTATAAAGTCGGTAACATTTTGTTTGATGGCCTCGCTGGTTTTTACAGGAAGCCTGGTTTTTTTCCTGAACTCCACTTGGTTAATTTCAACGGAAAAGGGACGAAAGAAATAATCGGGTTTTACATTTAATGCATGGGCAAGGGCAAGCAACACTTTGCTATCAGCCATCATTTTGCCTTTTTCATATTTTGAAATAGCATTTTTGGAGACAATCCCGTCCATTCTTATTACGAGTTGGTCTTGCGACAGCGCGGCCTTCTTTCTGGCACTTTTCAGCCTTTTTGCAAATATGCTTTTCATAATAATGGGAGTATAGGTTTACAAAACAATGCAAAAATACATAATTGTAAACTAAAAAGCAAATTTAATTTTTATGGAAATGATATTTTCTTTGATTACTTACTGATGCTGAGGCTTTTCTAAAATAGGTTAGTTGGTTTTCTCCACCCCGACAGTTTCCCTTGGATTGTCCGGTATGTCAAGATAAAGTTTGCCGCCGGCATCGTTGGCAAAACTGATAAGGGTGTTAGCCAGCTCGACACTGGTTGACAGCTTGGCCTTAAACTCCAGTCGTCCGCTTTCGGGTTGTTGTAATGTCTTAGCCGGTTTTGTCATAATAATCCGGTTACTTTCCGATACAAAACTTTCCGAAGATGTTTCCCAAAATATCATCGGAAGTTACTTCGCCGGTAATAGATCCCAAATGATACAATGCCTGCCGTACGTCTATAGCCACCAGATCAGTAGGAATGTTGTCTTCAAATCCTTTCTCTATCTCGATGATAGATTCCAGTGCATGCGCCAAAGCCTCATAATGGCGGGAATTATTTATGAGAATATCATCGCCCGGGCTGTCGTTTTTCACATGGTTCACCAGCGTTTCTGCCAGTAAATGTATATTTTCCTTACGCTTGGCTGAGACAAAAACGGTTTCCAGTTCCAGCAATTCTTTCAAATGCCCCGGTATCTCGGCAAGCAGGTCAATTTTGTTGGCCACAAGAATAAAATGTTTGTTTTTGTTATGAATATAGGTTTTAAACTCTTCTAGCACCTCTTTCATACTCTCTTTATTCATGCTGCTGATATCACAAACATAAAGAATCAGGCTGGCCTGGTTGATTTTGTCATAAGTTTTTTCGATGCCCATGTTTTCCACCACGTCGGACGAATCGCGCAACCCGGCGGTGTCGATGAAACGAAAAGAGTAACCTTCCAGCGCAATGGTATCTTCGATGGCATCGCGGGTAGTGCCGGGGACTTCCGAAACAATAGCTTTTTCTTCGTTAAGGATGGCGTTGAGCAATGTAGATTTACCAACATTGGGTTTGCCGATGATGGCCACCGGAATTCCTTTTTTCAACACATTCCCCATTTTAAAAGATTCTTTCAACCGTATAAGTTCTTTTTTTATTTCTCCCAAGAGATGTGTAAAGCGGCTCCTGTCTGCAAATTCCACATCCTCCTCGCTAAAGTCCAGCTCCAGTTCCAGCAGCGAGGCAAAATCCACCAGCTTTTTCCGCAGCTCGGCAATCTTTTCGGAAAACCCTCCGCGCATTTGCCGGATAGCCATCCGATGGGCCGCTTTCGATTCGGAAGCAATCAAATCAGCTACGGCCTCTGCCTGTGTCAGGTCCATTTTTCCGTTAAGGAATGCCCTGAGGGTAAATTCTCCGGGCTGTGCCATCCTTGCCCCGGACTCAATAATGGTTTGCAGCAACATCTGTTGGATATACTCCGAGCCGTGACAGGAAATCTCCACGGCATCTTCGCCGGTGTAGGAGTGGGGGGCCTTAAAATAACTGACCAAAACCTCATCAAGTACTTTTCCTTCTTTCAGTATCTCACCGAAATAGAGATGATGACTTTGAATATTTTCCGGCGAAAGCTCTGAATTTTTTGAAACAAAGTGTTTTAGCACTATCTCAAGACTTTTTTCCCCTGATATTCTGACAATGGCTATAGCTCCCATGCCGGGAGGAGTAGCCACCGCACAGATAGTGCCCGAATTGTAACTGTTTGATTTTGAGGTATCCATGGCCTAATTTATAATTATTCATAAAAAACAAAAATAAGCAAGAAATTTCAAATGGCTCAATAAAACATATTACCTTTGGCGCTTCATAAAATAAAGATACAAAATTTTTAATAAATGAGTGTATTAGTCAATAATAATTCAAAAGTTCTCGTTCAGGGTTTTACCGGGGGCGAAGGTACTTTTCACGCCTCTCAAATGATTGAGTATGGTACCAATGTAGTGGGGGGAGTAACCCCCGGAAAAGGAGGTCAGTCCCATTTGGACAAGCCGGTATTTAACACGGTGAAAGATGCCGTTGGTCAGACCGATGCCGATGTCTCCATCATTTTTGTACCTCCTCCGTTTGCCGCAGATGCCATAATGGAAGCTGCCGAAGCCGGTATCAAAGTCATTATTTGTATTACCGAAGGCATTCCCACAGAGGATATGGTGAAAGTAAAAGAGTATTTATCAGGTAAAGATTGCCGGCTGATTGGTCCTAACTGCCCCGGAGTGATTACGCCCGGTGAGGCTAAAGTAGGTATTATGCCCGGCTTTATTCATGCAAAAGGCAAAGTGGGAATTGTCTCCCGCTCGGGAACCCTTACTTATGAAGCTGTTGATCAACTTACCAAAGCCGGACTGGGACAGACAACTGCAGTCGGCATTGGTGGCGATCCGATCATCGGTACCACTACCAAAGAAGCTATGGAGCTTTTTATGAATGACCCCGAAACCAAAGGAATTGTGATGATTGGCGAAATTGGCGGTAACATGGAAGCAGACGCAGCTTATTATATTAAAGAACATGGAACCAAACCGGTGGTAAGCTTTATTGCCGGAGCTACAGCCCCAAAAGGCCGGACTATGGGACATGCCGGTGCTATTATTGGCGGCAAAGCCGATACCGCTGAGGCTAAAAAAGCAATTTTACGTGAATGTGGTGTTCACGTTGTTGATTCTCCCGCGGAACTGGGCAGTAAGATGTTAGAAGTTCTCGGAGAGTAGTTTTTCATGTATTTGTAAGTTTTAAGAGGCTGTCCGCTTATGCGAATGGCCTCTTTTTTATACTCTTCCGGTTGTGGCGGCCATTGTATTACGAAGGCCTGCCCCGGTAAAAATTCATTTATCTGGACTAAATACAAATAATAAAAATTTGTATCTTTGCAGGAAAATTAATCAAGTATAATTTCATGTCACAGACAAGGCAATTTACATTAGATAATACAGATAAAGAAACATTATCAAAATGGTACCGGCTCCTAACGCTGGGCAGACAATTGGATGAAAAAGCACCGAATTATCTCAAACAGGCACTCGGCTGGTCGTATCATGCGCCGTATGCCGGTCACGATGGCATTCAACTGGCTATTGGTCAGGTATTCGACCGCGAAAAAGATTTTCTGTTTCCCTATTATCGCGATATGCTCACGGCAATTTCAGCAGGACTGACGGCAGAAGAAATCATCCTGAATGGTATATCAAAAGCTGCTGATGTGGCCGGTGGCGGACGGCACATGTCGAACCACTTCGCCAAACCCGAATGGCATATTCAAAATGTGTCTTCTGCCACCGGAAATCATACACTGCATGCTGTAGGTGTTGCCCGTTCCATAAAAATTTACAAAGGCGGGGGCGTGGCCATCAGCTCGCAGGGAGAATCTTCCACTTCCGAAGGTTATGTTTTTGAAGCCATCAACGGGGCTGCCAAAGAGAAAGTTCCCGTGATTTTTGTTTTTCAGGACAATAAATACGGCATTTCGGTGCCTCAGGCTGATCAGTCGGCCAATGTGCGGGCTGCCGAGAATTATCGCGGTATCCGAAACCTGAAAATTATGTATTGCGATGGAAAGAACGTCTTCAATTCCATGAATACACTGTTTGCCGCCAAGGAGTACGTACAAAAAAACAGCCTTCCGGTCATTGTGCATGCCAACTGTGTGCGCATCCATTCACATTCCAATTCTGACCGTCAGGAGTTGTATCGTAATGAAAACGAGCGCCATTGTGTAAAACTTTCCGACCCGCTTACCCGCTTCCATATCCAGCTTATACATTCCGGCAAATTCACGGAAGAAGAGCTGGAAACTATGGATAAAGAGGCAAAAACAATTATTTCTGCTGCACATAAAAAAGTTATCAGAGCCACTGACCCCGACCCAAAATCAATCTTTGACTTTGTCTCTCCCGACCCTTATGTCAGCAAAAAATATCCCGATGGAACCCATGATGGTACCAACGGAAAAAAAATGCGGCTTATTGAAGCTTTAAACTCAACATTGAAAGCTGAGTTCCGCCATAATCCGGATACTTATATCTGGGGACAGGACATGGCCAACAAGGAAAAAGGCGGAATTTTCAATGTCTCCAAAGGGATGCAGAAAGAGTTCGGACATATCCGGGTTTTCAATGCGCCCATTGCTGAAGATTACATTGTGGGAACTTCCAACGGTATGACCCGCTTTAATGACAAAATAAGGGTGGTGATAGAAGGAGCTGAGTTTGCTGATTATTTCTGGCCGGCCATGGAACAGCTGGTGGACAGCTCCCATGATTACTGGCGCAGCAATGGTCAGTTTTCACCCAATGTTACCATCCGGCTGGCTTCGGGCGGATATATTGGTGGCGGACTTTATCATTCGCAAAATATTGAAGCCACGCTGACAACCCTGCCCGGATTGCGTGTGGTATATCCTTCGTTTGCCGATGATGCTGCAGGATTGCTGCGTACAGCCATTCGTTCAAAAGGTATAACACTCTTTCTGGAACCCAAAGCCATGTATAACGATCCGGCCAGCGAAGCCATTGTGCCCGACGATTTTGAAGTGCCTTTTGGCAAAGCGAGAATCCGCCGTGCCGGTACCGATTTGACTATCATAACCTACGGAAATACTGTCCCCATGTGCCTGCACGTTGCTGACCAGATGGAAAAAGAGATGGGAAAAAGCGTGGAAGTAATTGATATCCGGTCGTTGCTGCCGTTGGATGAGGAAACGATTCTTGCCTCGGTAAAAAAAACAAACCGCACATTGGTTGTTCACGAAGATAAAGTTTTTGCCGGCTTTGGCGGAGAGATTACAGCCATGATAACGGATAAAGCTTTTGAATATCTCGATGCTCCCGTTAAAAGGGTGGGTTCAACCTTTACACCGGTCGGATTTAACCGTATTCTGGAAAAAGCAATACTTCCCAATACTGAAAAGATTGCTGTAGCTGCAAAAGAATTGCTGGAATATTAGGAAGGCCCGGAGGGTATTCAGCTTTATAAGAAAGACAAAAATGATTGTTTCCGGAATAAACCCCTGGCTTTGCGAGCCTGCCGGCGCAAAATCATTTTTGCTGAAAACCTATTTCTCGGTATGTGAAGCAATAGCAATCTTCCTGATTTACCTTGGTTTTGCAGCAAACGTCCGAATCTATCTTTCTCTGGAAAAATTCATTTGCCTGACGGTTTCAACAAATAGTCTTACATCGCCTTTTCGCGGAATCCATTCGGAAAAACGGGTTTGGGTTTGCTTTTTAAATACGATGTACTGATAGATTACGCTGGCGAGATAATTCAGGGAAGCCGTTGCCGCAGCGCCGATATAGCCAAAAGGCGGAATAAGAAGAAAAGCAAACAGCAGGGTAAACACAAACCCGATAATGTTGGCATGCAGGTTAACCGCCGGTTTGCCTACGCCTGAGAAGTAATGGCTGAAGATAGTGTTTGCAGCCAGCGCCAGTACACCCGGACTCAGAATTAAAACAATCGTTTTTATTACGCCAAAAGCCTGACTGAACACAAGTTGATAGACATTTCGCGGAATCGCCAGGAGCACAAGGAGGGCAAGAAAAGTTAGCAGCAAAGTAAATTTCATCAGGCGGATACTTAACGTGCGTGCGTAATCTTTGTCGCTGCTGTTGGAGATAACACTGTATTGCACCAGCGAAATGCTCTGGCCAATCAGCCGCAGGCCTTCGGTAAGTTGTACGCCGGCGCTGTAAATTCCCAATGGGGAGAGGCCGGCAAAAATCCGGATAAAGTAAAAGCTTAAACGTTTGTTGGCAATGTGTAGCATAACTGCCGACTGGGTAGGCAAACCGTAAATTAAAATCTTTTTGGAAACAGATACCCATCCACGGATTGAAAAATGTTTCACTTTTTTCAGCACACTATAAAAGCCCAAAAGGCCGCCCACTCCCCATGAAAAGTACAGTGCAAAAACATAAGCTTCCGGTCCGGTCTGCTTTTTAACCAATATTTCTAAAAGAAACAGAAGCAGGAAAAGTGTAATCTGAACAGTGAAAATAAGATTGTAAGCCGGAATCCGCTTTTGACCGATAAGCAAATTGTAATGTACCTGCATAAAACCGTTGAGTAGTGCCAATACCAAAATATCCATACCAAACCCTTCGGGAACAATCACTTGCAGCAATGACGGATAAAAGTGCCAGATTAGCCAACCCGCTCCCACGAAAAGCAAAACAACAAACAAAACCCACAGGTAAGCAGTAAGAAGTAACGGCGCCGTTTTGCTCCGCGATGCAAAATAAATGAGTGTACCACCTGCCAGCAATCCTATAAACAGCTCGATAACAGTTATATCAAGAACTATCAGGCTGATGATACCAAACCCTTTGCTGCCAATAAAATTGGTTATCAACAGAAGGACAACCAAATTAAACAGCGCATTCAGAATACGTGTTCCAGCCGTACGAAGGATGTTTTTAAAAATCATGATTGAATAGAGCAAAAATAGCAATTATCACATAGAAGTTGCTTAAAGTTAAATGGGGCCTTTGAGAAAGAAATACAAGATTATTTCATATATTGTCTTCTGAAATATATTTGGTATTATTGCATAGTGCCGATTATGTTTTATTTTTGAAGCAAGATTGAATAGCAAACCATGAAGCTCTCCATAGTTATTGTTAATTACAATGTTAAGCCTTTTCTTGAGCAATGCCTTACCTCTGTGAAAAAAGCTATGGAAAATGTTGAGGGAGAAATCTTTGTGGTGGATAACAACTCGGTGGACGGTTCTGTTGAGATGGTCCGGGAGAAGTTTCCGCCGGTGCACCTCATTGTCAACAAAAAGAACCTGGGATTTGCAAAGGCTAACAATCAGGCTATCAGGCAGGCAAAAGGTGAATATGTTTTACTATTGAATCCCGATACGGTTGTGGAGGATGATACTTTCACAAAAGTTATTGATTTTATGGATGCTCATCCCGATGCCGGCGGACTCGGCGTGAAAATGGTGGATGGCTCAGGGAAATTCCTTCCCGAATCGAAGAGAGGACTGCCTACACCTGTTACGGCTTTCTATAAAATTTTCGGGTTGTCATCACTTTTTTCGCACTCCAGACGTTTTTCAAAATACCATTTGGGATATCTTGATGAAAATGAAATCAACAAAGTCGATATACTGGCCGGGGCGTTCATGCTGTTACGAAAGAGTGTCCTGGAAGAAATCGGTTTGTTGGACGAAATATTTTTTATGTATGGTGAAGATATTGACCTTTCGTACCGAATAACCCGGGGTGGTTATAACAACTATTATTTTCCGGAAACGCGCATTATCCACTACAAAGGCGAAAGCACAAAAAAAAGCAGTGTGAACTATGTGCTGGTCTTTTACCGGGCTATGATGGTTTTTGCCCGGAAACACTTTACGACCAAGAGAGCCAGGGCCTTTGCTTTTTTCATCAATATTGCCATCTATTTCAGTGCTTTCCTCGCGATCTTATCCCGCTTTTTCAAAAAATTAATTTTACCGGTACTGGACACGCTTATTTTGTTTGGCGGGGTTGTTCTCGTCAAAATGTTCTGGGAAAATAATATTGTCTATCCCAACGGCGGTCATTATCCCCCCCTGTTTTTGCATTTTGTCCTGCCATCGTATGTAATCATTTGGTTTATAGCTATTTATTTTAACGGGGGCTATGACAAACCGTTACGTATCCGTCCGATGATACGGGGAATTTTTTCGGGAACCGTTTTAATCCTTATCCTGTATGCGCTCATGCCGGATGATTTGCGGTTTTCGCGGGGACAGATTCTCACGGATACGGCCTGGGCACTTGTCAGCCTGAGTGCACTACGATTTTTGCTTCATGTTTTGAGCATCCCCGGATTTAAACTCGGGAAGCCGGCCAACAAGCGATTTTTGGTTATCGGTGATGAAAAAGAGGCCGGGCGTGTGGCGTCAATCCTGGAAAATTCTTATGTTACCCCGGGCTTTGTCGGACTCATAAGTCCTGATGAAAAAGCAGAGAAGCCGAAAGGCTTTTTGGGGAATATCTTACAGGTAAAAGATATTATCAACATTTTTTCTGTCGATGAAGTTATTTTCTGCTCAAAAAGTATTTCTCATCAGACCATTATTGACAAAATGACCGGATGGAAATCGGAACAGGTCGATTTTAAAATTGCTCCGGAAGACAGTCTTTCCATTATCGGAAGCAGTTCTATCAACACGCAAGGTGAATTATATACAGTGGATATCAATTCGGTGGATAAACCGGCAAACCTGCGGAGCAAGTGGTTTTTTGATATGATAACGTCGCTGGTTTTCCTGGCACTTTATCCTGTAATTTCGTTTTTTGTAAGATATCCGGTAGGGTTTTTAAAAAATATCTTTAAAGTTTTGTTCGGCTCCAGGTCGTGGGTGGGTTATGCTCCTGTGGGCGATGCCGCCATTCATTTGCCGGATATAAAACGCGGTGTGCTTTCACCGGCAGATGGCATGAAGCCTGACGTGCCGGACGAGGGAACCTTGCAGAAACTCAATGTTCTATATGCCCGGGATTATAGTGTCCAGAAAGATTTGAATCTTATCCTGTCCGCCTTCCGGAAACTGGGACGGTCATAAACTCCGTGTTCTAAAGATGATGAACAACCAATGAAAAAAATAAAGAAGTCGCTCAAAGCCATAGTCGCCATTTTCCAAAATCCGTGGCTGCTGAACCGGGTGCTGGCCGATGATACGGTTTGGGAAAAGTATCTGTGCAAGAAAAACTATCCTGAGAAAGGGTTGCCGGTGGCAGAGCCGGATACGTTATTCCCGGAATTTTCGGAAGTGCTGAATACTTTTGCGTTTTTGGATGGAGGGTCATTACCAACAGATATTGCGCTGCTGAAGTTGCTGGCAAAGAAATACGCTGATTGTCAGTATTTTGAGATTGGCACGTGGCGTGGCGAAAGTGTGGCTAATGTAGCCGATGTGGCATCCCAATGTTTTACCCTGAATCTCTCCAAAAAAGAGATGTTGGAAAAGGGGATGGATGAGAAATACGCAGATCTACATGGTTTTTTCTCTAAAGGAAGGGAAAACATCACTCATTTGGAGGGCAACTCGCTGACTTTCGATTTTGCCGGACTTAACCAAAAATTCGATTTGATTTTTATCGATGGCGACCACCATTATGATATTGTAAAAAAGGATACGGAAAACGTTTTTGCTTATCTCGTTCACGACAAAAGCATTGTGGTATGGCACGATTATGCCTACCATCCCGAAAAAATGCGACCGGAAGTATTTGCTGCCGTTATGGATGGTACACCGGCTGACAAACGGAAATACCTCGTGCATGCTGCCAACACTATATGTGCTGTTTTTATTCCGGAGGCCTTGAAAACCCACCCTTTGGTGACCCCTGTTAAGCCACATAAAAGATTCAAAATCAGCATTGAATCCCAGAAATTGTGATCCCGGTTTTCCTGATGCTGAAATTTCATCTGGATACCATTAAAATATTATTTTTGCAGCTTGGATTATGGGAAGAATTCTATCTATCGATTACGGTCGGAAAAGGGTTGGCCTTGCGGTAACCGACGCGTTGCAGATTATTGCCACCGGTCTGGAAACCGTGGCGACGAAAGATATCTGGAATTATCTTTCGGACTATTTGCAGCGTGAAAATGTTGAGACCATAGTTGTAGGTGAACCCCGCGATATGATGAACCGTCCGTCGGATGCGAGCCGGTTTGTGGAGCCTTTTGTCCGGAAACTGAGAAAAACGTTTCCGGAAATGAAAATCGAGCGTTTCGATGAACGATTTACATCAAAAATAGCTTTTCAAACTATGATTGATGGCGGACTGGGAAAGAAGAAACGCCGCAATAAGGCCCTCGTTGATACCATTAGCGCAACCCTGATCCTGCAATCTTATCTTGAATCAGTAAAATAGAAACTTTATGTTACCAATCACTGCATACGGACATCCTATTTTGAAAAAAAAAGGAGGGGATATTGACAAAAACTATCCCGGACTGGAGAAGCTCATTGCCGACATGTTTGAATCCATGCACGAGTCAAACGGAGTAGGGCTGGCTGCACAACAGGTGAACCGGGCCATTCGTCTTTTTTTGGTAGATGCAACACCTTTTGAAGAAGAACATCCTGAAGCAAAGGATTTTAAAAGGGTTTTTATTAATGCACAAATCACCGGGGAAGAAGGCGAGGAGTGGGAGTTTGAAGAGGGTTGCCTGAGTGTTCCCGGCATCAACGAGTATGTTTCGCGCAAGCCGGTTATTTACATGAGTTATTACGACGAAAGTTTCAATTTTCATAAAAGTGAGAAGTTTGAAGGTATCCCGGCGCGTATCATGCAGCACGAATATGACCATACCGAAGGCATCCTTTTTGTTGACAGGCTGCCTAATTTCAAAAAACTGCTTTTAAAAAGAAAACTTAGCGATATCAGCGCAGGCAAGCACAAGGCTACCTATAAAATGATTTATCCGAAAAGGAGGATAAGGCACTAATCATCACGGTATTAATTAAGATTCGGATTGTTGGGGAATTTGTCCCATAAACGATAATCCCGGCCAAGCTTCCGGGTAAGTTTTTTCCAAAGTTCATCAGCTTTGGTTTTAAAAATAATATCGGCAGAAGCCGTAACGATAGCCCATGAATTTCTGTTTAGCTCTTCTTTCATTTGCCGGGCGCCCCATCCCGAATAACCAATGAAGAACCGGCTGTTTTCCGGTGTGAGACGTTTCAGACGTGCCAGCTCCAGAATATCCTCCATGTTTCCGCCCCAGTAAAGTCCTTTGAGCACCTGAGTGGAGTCGCCAATCTCATCGCCCAGTGTGTGAATAAAAAATAAACGACCGGGATCTACCGGTCCGCCGAGAAATAACGGAATATCCAGCTCGGGAAAATCTTCCGTAACTTCGTTAAGCATCCGGCTTACCGGCTTATTGAGGATGAGGCCGAAAGAACCTTCAGGATTGTGCTCGGCCAGCAGAATGACTGCACGGCCAAAGTAATAATCGCCCATGAAAGGTTCGGAAAGCAACAACCGGCCTTTTGCAGGCTTTAAATTATTGGGTTTTATTTGTACCAGCCGGTTGATTTTCATTTTTCCGTTTAAACCTTTATTTTTACAGTCTTTATTTAATCAAAAAACATACCAAAACGTTTTGGATAAGACACACCATCACAACAAGTTTCTGAAGCTGCGAAAAGCTTATCCTTATTTTGTGTTCCAAAGTTATTCAATATTCCGGACAAAAACACATTTGCAGGCAAAATTTCTTTTCAGCCTTGCAGGCAAATACACTTTTCAACCGGAAATAGAGATTCCTTTTCGGGATTTTTATGATATTGAAAGGTTGTCGGATAAGGTGATAGAGAATATAATTTTCCACATCGGCATGGTCGAACTTATCAGCTACTGGAAAGCCGCCTGTCCACCCAAAGTGATTGTTCTGGCAGGCCGTTTGGATGAGAAACAAACAGCCTGGTGGAAGAAACTTTATTTTCACGGTTTGGGTGAGTTTTTTTACCTGAATGATGTTACTACAGACATGGAATCGTTCATGGAAATTATCCCGGGAGGAAAAGCCGGTGAAATTTCAACAGTTTCGCTAAATAGCCGCCAGGCGCTGGTGCCTGTTGGTGGTGGAAAAGATTCGGTGGTAAGCCTGGAATTGCTGAAAAATAGTGAGTTTAATGTCATCCCCTTTTTGCTGAACCCCCGTGAAGCCGGCCTGCGTTCCATCAATATTGCCGGTTTTTCAAAAAAGGAAGCAATTGTGGTAAACAGAACACTCGACCCGGAATTATTGAAATTAAATGAAGCCGGTTTCCTGAACGGACATACGCCTTTTTCGGCATTGCTGGCTTTTGTATCTGCTTTTACGGCGCTTTTGTCGGGTGCCGGCAATATTGCCCTTTCCAACGAAAGCAGCGCCAACCAAAGTACCGTCCCCGGTTCCAAAATAAACCATCAATATTCCAAATCGTTTGAATTTGAACAGGACTTTAACTGGTATCTAAAACATTACATCCATCCTGAGCTGCGTTATTTCAGCTTTTTGCGTCCGTTAGACGAGTTACAGATTGCGTATCTGTTTTCCGGATTTCCGCAGCACCATTTTAGTTTCCGCAGCTGCAATGCAGGTAGCAAAACGGATAGCTGGTGCGGACAGTGTCCGAAATGTTTGTTTACTTATGTGATATTGTCACCCTTTTTACCACAGGAAAAATTAGAGAAAATCTTTGGTAAAAACCTGCTGAAAGACGAAAATTTGGTTCCTGTGATGGAAGAACTAAATGGGAAAGCAGCGGTGAAACCATTTGAGTGTGTGGGTACGCCGGAAGAGGTGAATGCTGCACTTTGGAAATCCGTTGAAATAAAAAATGTTGACAATCAATTCCCTTTGGTGAAAATGGCCGGAAATGCAAAAAACCGGCAAAATGAACAGGCCTTTAAAAGTCTGCTTACCAGACTGAACCGCGAACATCTTCTGCCGAAAAATTTCTTTCACATCATCAAACATGCCATAGCCGATGCAGCAGTTTAAAAAGATATTTTCGGAAGGAAAATCCGTGCTGATACTCGGATTTGGCAAAGAGGGACATTCGACATTCTCTTTTTTATCGAAATATTTTCCGGAATGCAAAGTCGGAATTGCCGACCGAAATACCCGGATTGCGGACGAGGGAATCAATGTGCCGCTTCATCTCGGTAAGAATTACCTGCACGCCATAAACGATTACGATTTGATTATCAAATCACCCGGAATCATGCTCAGGGGCATTCCGGAAAGCACAAAAGAAAAAATTACTTCCCAAACCGACCTTTTCCTGTGCGAATTTGGCCGGCAAACGGTCGGGATCACCGGAACCAAGGGGAAAAGTACTACAGTTAGCCTTATTTATCATTTGCTGAAAAGCACCGGGAGGAGCGCCCTGCTAATGGGAAACATAGGCTTACCGGCCTTCGATTTTCCCGAAAAGATTCAGAAAAACGACCTGATTGTTTATGAACTGTCGGCACACCAGCTTGAATTTGTACACAGCAGTCCGCACATAGCCGTTCTGCTTAACCTGTTTCCGGAACATCTGGATTATTTCAGGACTTTTGAAAGATACAAACAGGCCAAACTGAACATTTTCCGTTATCAGCACCATGGCGACAGTGCTTTTTGCGGAGAGCCTGTTCCCGGGTTTGCCGGCGATTGCGAAACAATATCCGGAATGGGAAAAGTTTTCGGTAAAAGCCTGAAACCGGAGGAGCTCTTGCAGAATGCCGGATTGAAAGGCAATCATAATTTGAAAAACATTTTGTTGGCATTTGCTGTTTTGCATCGTCTCGGAACATCGCTGGATAAGCTGCCACAGGCTTTGACTGGTTTCCACACTTTGCCACACCGGCTGGAATATGTGGGGCATTTTGGCGGCATTGACTTTTACAACGACAGTATTTCCACGGTTCCTCAATCGACTATAGCAGCCGTTAAAAGTGTGGGGCCTGTGGATGTGCTCATTCTTGGTGGTTTCGACCGCGGACTTGATTACACGGTGCTGGTAGATTTTTTGTCGGGAACCGGAATCAACTATTTCTTTTTTCTTGGAAAAGCGGGAGAGAGGATGCTGAAGTTATTTAACGCCCGGGATAACAACAAAAACCTTTATCCGGTAGAAGATCTTGCGGCTGTCTTTCACCAACTACAAAGTCTTCCTGATATTTCCTGTTGTCTTTTGTCTCCGGCAGCAGCGAGCTACGACCAGTTTCACAATTTCGAGCACAGGGGAGATCTTTTCAAAAAGTTTGCCGTAGCGTTTCTGAGGGGTAAATAAAAAACGGGGCTTTCGCCCCGTCGTATTTGTTATGCTTCTTTTTCTTCCTTTGGTTTATCTGTTTTTTCTTTTATCGGTTTGGCAGTGGTTTTCTTTGCTGCCGTTTTTTTGGCAGCGGGCTTTTTGGTTACTTTTTCTTCCGTTTTAGTTGCCGTGGCAGTTTTTTTTACAATCGCTTTCTTAACTGTTGTTTTCTTGGCAACAGCCTTCTTCACCGCGGGCTTTTCTTTGGCAACTTCAACCTTTATTTCCTTTGGGACCGCAGCAACAACCGGTTTCTCAAACTTAGCCTTTAATTTTTTCCTTCTTCTTAATATCCCGTACGAACCATTTACAATTTTACCTCTTCTCGTCTTTTTGTCACCTTTTCCCATAACTATATAGTTTTAAATGAATGATTAGTTTTAATTTACCGTGTAAAATTATTAAAAAATCCAAAGCTTTCAAAATTATTATCCGGTTTTTCTTTTTTGAAGAAACTCTTTCTCGAAAAGTTCGGCATGTTTCAGGGTACGTTTGGTCCATTCGATAAGCGTATCGAGCCGTTCTTCTTCGTTTAACTGCCAGGAAATCGGCGACTTTCTCAGTTTTTCCGTCAGGATGAAAAGCGTCAGTGCGGCAGAAACCGAAATGTTGTAGCTTTCTGTAAACCCGTACATGGGAATACGCAGGTATTCATCCGCATGGGCAATGGCTGTATCGGATAGTCCTTTCAGTTCAGTCCCAAAAACCAGGGCCATTTTCCCATCAATGGGGATATCATCCAGCGTCTGGTCATTGGTATGCGGTGTGGTGGCCACAATGCGGTAACCGGCTTTGCGTAAAGCTTCGTAAGCTGTCAGTGTATTGTCTTCCAATGCATTGTATTTTATCAGGTTCAGCCATTTGGAAGAGCCCATTGCCACCTCCGGGTTTACCTGGTACCGGTTCCGGTTTTCGATGATGTGAATATCCTGAATACCGGTGAGGTCAGCGCTACGCAACACGGCGCTGGCATTGTGTGGTTGATAAATATCTTCCAGCACAACCGTCATGTGTCGCGTGCGGTACTGAATAATTTTCTCGAAGAGCTGCCTCCGGTTTTCGGTAAGATACCCTGACAGAAAATCTAAAAACTTTTTTTTCGTTTGAAAATCCATACACCAGGATGGTTACAGGTCTTTTTTAGGATACATGTTGTTCCACCACTGCGGTTGATATTTCAGGTATTTTGCCAGCCAGGCAAAAATGGTTTTCTGCCATAAAATCCGTTTGTTGTAATCAATGATGTGATGATTCTGACCTTTTATCCTCACCAGTTCCACAGGTCGCCCGAGAAGCTTTAAAGCGGTGTAAAGCTGAATACTTTCACCCGTAGGAACATTGGTATCCGCCGTGCCCTGAATGAGCAACATAGGCGTGTGGATTTTCTCTGCGTTAAACAGCGGACTGTGGTCAACGTAAAGCTTTTTGTTGTTCCACGGAAAACTGTTAGCGGAAGCTACCGAACTGTACAAATAGCCCCAGTATCCCTGTCCCCAATAGGAGGTAATATCGCTGATGCCCGCATGGGCAATGGCTGTGGTGAAGATGTCTGTTTGCGTTTGCAGCCACATTGTCATATACCCGCCATACGAGGCTCCGAGGCTTCCGACGGCTTTGGGGTTTACCTGCGGATGAGCTTTCAGGAATTTTTTGGTGCCTTCGATGATATCGCTGGCATTTTGTTTTCCCCAACCGTTCACGTGTAAAGCGGAGAAATCCTGTCCGTAGCCGGTGGCGCCGCTGGGTTGCAGGTCATACACAATGTAGCCCATAGCGGCAAACAGATTCTTGGGGTAACGGCCACCGAAATCCCTTGATGTGGGGACAGTCCCGCCATAGTAATAAACCAGCAACGGATATTTTTTATTGGGATTATAATCCGGCGGGTAATAAATGCGACCTTCAATAGTCAGTCCGCTTTTGTTTTTGAAATTCCAGTTTTCTGTTTTCCCGAATTTGACATTTGCATAAAATGCTTTTTCCGGGTTGGCTACTTCCGATTGTCTGTTCTCTTTCAAATTGTAAAGCCAGCCTGTGGCCGGGTGGGAAATGCTGCTTCCGGAATAGCTCATGAAAGGTGCGTTTCTGGAAAAGCTGACGCTGGTTACCACGTCCGTTTTCATGGGAAGCAACCTGAATTTGCCGTTTTTAGGATTGTATTTCCAAATGTTAACATAAGTCCGGTCTTGCGCCAAAATATAAATTTTATTATCCAGCGGATTCCACCAGGCATTTTGTACCGCCGGATTGAAATTTTTTGTAACGGGCTTAACTTTTTTGGTAGCCAGTGTATAAATGTAGGCCTGAATGTCAAAATCGTTTGGGATTTTAGCTCTCTTCAAATGAATACCTGCTCCGTTAAACATGGCAGCACTTCCTGTTACCAGCAACTTTTTTCCATCCGGTGAGTAGACAGCATTTCCGCCAAAATTGACATCCCAGATGGTGTCAACCTGTCCGTCAACAAGATTCATCTGCAATAAAATCTGTTTGGTGTAAGGACGTTGTGCGTAAAACGGGAAGCTTTGCGAAAAAAGAATGTACTTCTCATTGGGAGAAATATCCATCAAGTTGTTGGTCAGATAACCATAAGTCAGCTGTTTTGCGCTGTGGTCGGCAATGCGAAACATAAACAACTGCGTACGCGTACGGTACCACGGCCAGCGGTCGGGCATCCCTCTCAGAATATAAACGCCACTTTTATTCTTCTCATATTTTTCGCGAACGGAATAGATGATAAAATCGCCTTTGGGACTCCAGTCGTAGCCTGAAAACCGCTTTGGATTGTTCATCAAAAGTGTTTCCTTGCGGGTATCTAAATTGTAAATCATAAGCGAAGAGGAAACGCCGTTTTTCGTTACATAACTGATTTTATGTGTTCCGGGGACCCATTTCACCTTACTCAGGTCGCTGTGTTTTGATGAGAAAAGCACCGCATTGTCTTGTGTGTTTTTTATTTCAAACCAGTGAATTGTTTTTCCTTTTGGCGGGAATGTTTGTGCATATTTCAACAAAATCAGACTACCATCATCACTCAGGCTGGTTGATGTAAGACGCTGCCCCAGCAGCAGATGCGGAATGTCCATAAACTGTTCATCCGACAGCGACAAAGCAATGGCCTGTTGCGTAAATTCTTTACCGTACGAAACGGATACCTTTACCGGAGATGTCTGTTTTTCACCCTTTTTCACAAGCGATTTTACCACCACAAGATATTTTCCTCTTTCTAATTTGAGGGAAATGTCTTTTGAAACCGGTTTGTTATCCATAGCGTAGTTGGCGGCTTTTTTCTCACCTTTTACAAAGACCTCGTAAGGATGAGAACTTTCAGCATGTAATTTCATTTCCACAAACCGGTTGGCCTGTAAATAAAAAGCCTGCCAGTAAATAGCATAGAGCGCCGTATTGTCGGTCGCGAAAGGAGTTTGAATGTCAGAAGTTTTCCATTGCAGAGATTTACTCTCGCTTTCGAGGAAGGTCTTTCCGGGTTTGGGGTCGGTAACTTTTTTCTGAGAAAACTTTAGCAAATCATTGGCTTCGAATGTTTTTCCTTCCAAATTGGGTTTGTTATTAAAAGCCGGCAATTGAACACCCAAAGGGCCTGCTGTTAGAAACTGTTTTACCTGTATGTCATAATTTGCCGTGTCCTGAGCAAATACGGTTCCTCCAAATAAAAAAAGGAAACCAATGAGAATAGAGCTGATTTTATACATTATATTTTTTATTTTAGTGAATTATCATTATTTCTATGAGGAAGTCCGGGCAACCCATCATCGCTGCCTGAGCCATTGGGAGACAGGTTTTTGGGGTTTAGGATATTATTATTCGTATCCAGAATCATAACATCTTCGATAGTGGTTTTTATATAACCTGCCGGAATCTGAAAAATGGCTACGGGAATATTCATCTTCCGGATTTTCTTCACCTGCGTAACCAGTTTATTACCATCGGAGGTGAAATTGACCGATTTCAGAATAAACCCGTTCTTAAGCAGTCTTAAATAGTCTTTGCTGTGGCTGAGGCTGTTTTCGATGGCAAAAGGACTCATGGCTTTGCTAAAAGTTATAATTCTGTCAATATCAGCCTCATGGTAAGGTTTAACCTTCTGCGTAACCCATATAAGCTGTTTAACCACACTATCGATAGTGATTTCATACTCTGCAGCCGGGTAGCCGATAATCGTATCTGTTTTGCCGGTTTTTTTGACGGTTACTTCAGGAAACGCCCGAAGGCTGTCGGGGGTTTCTTGTATTTTCTTAAAGCTTTCCAGCGCCTGTTTTATTTTTTCTTTTTGGCTGGCTGGGGCATAAGCCAGTAGTTTTTGCATCTGTTGTTCTGCCATTTGGGTTGTCGTCCGGTTTAACGCGGTGGTTGTCCCCTGCCAGTAAGAGCGATGTTGGGCAAAAATCAGGGTAACCAGCTTGCTGTTAAAGTTAATGATACTTATAGAGGTGGGTTTGTCGAAACGGATAATGCTATCCTGAATAAAAGTGGTATAAAAAGATTTATTCCCGAAAGCATCGCTGCTTTGTTCCGATATGACCCAGCCGGCTTTTAGCTGCTGAGGGCCTGCAAAAAGCAGAATCGTCATCCAAACAATAATCGTTCGCCGCATAAAGAATTGTTAAATACCTGCTTGAAAAAATCTTTTCACCATTTTATTTATGTAACAAAGATAAAAAATTGCTGATGTTTTTTATTATACCGAATAAAAATTTACTTTTGCAAACTCAAAAAATCCTTAAGATGTCGAAAAAGAAGCAAAAAGAGAAACACACACAGAAGCAGTTTGAGAATATAGAGGAATCACTTTCCCGATCAGAAGCGTTTATCCTTGAAAATCAAAAGATACTCACTATTATTGTGGCTATTTTGATCGTTATCGTCCTTGGATTCTTTGGTTTTAGGAAATACTATTTACAGCCAAAAGAAAAAGAGGCTCAGGAACAGATTTTTCCTGCCCAGCACTATTTTCAGGTCGATTCGTTAGATAAAGCGCTTTATGGAGATGGAAATAATCTTGGTTTTGTGGATATTGCCAAAAGTTACAGCATTACAAAAGCCGGAAACCTGGCCAATTATTATGCAGGTATCAGCTTTCTGAAGAAAGGAAACTTTGTTAACGCCATTAAGTATCTCAAAAAATTTAGCAGTAACGATGAGATTATCGGCCCCATGGCTAAAGGCGCTATTGGCGATGCTTATCTCGAACAAGGAGATAAAGCCCAAGCCATCACTTATTATATGGAAGCGGCCAACTTAACGGACAATGAGTTTACCAGCCCCATGTTTTTGCTCAAAGCCGGTGAAGTAAATGAGGACATGGGAAACTACGACGAAGCCATTAAAGATTACAAACGTATTCAACAGAGCTACTTTAAGAGCCTGGAAGCCAGGAATATTGAAAAGTATATTGCTCAGGCAGAGGCTTTAAAAAAGAATAAGTAAAAGAAGACCTTTTTTATTCGTGAGACTTCATCGGACAATCCTGACGAATCCGGAGGATATAATACCTCATCACTTTCCTGCCGAAATAGGTTCCGGTTTCGATAATTATTACAATATTCTGGTGTTTATACCCATGATTTTCTTACTTTCGTCTCAATTCTGATAAGCAGATGGTTGTGAACAAAAAACAAGATTTTCGCATTGTATTCATGGGGACGCCGGATTTTGCCGTTGCTTCTTTAAAAGCCCTTTTAGACGCTGGTTATCAGGTGGTGTCTGTCATTACGGCTCCGGACAAACCTGCGGGAAGGGGTAAGATACTCAGCCCGCCGGCGGTGAAAAAGTTTGCTTTGGAGCAGGGATTGAATGTGTTACAACCTCCACGATTAAAAAATCCGGAGTTTTTAAAAAAATTAAAAACTTTAAAAGCCGACTTGCAGGTGGTGGTGGCGTTTCGCATGCTTCCGGAGCAGGTTTGGGCCATGCCCCCCTTTGGAGCCGTAAATCTGCATGCTTCCCTCTTGCCGCAATACCGTGGAGCAGCGCCCATTCATCATGCTATTATCAACGGTGAAAAACAGACCGGACTGACTACTTTTCTGTTGCAAAAAGAGATTGATACGGGAAACATCTTGCTGCAGAAAAAGCTGGATATTGGTCAGGATGAAACAGTAGGGGAACTGCACGATCGTATGATGGCGTTGGGGGGGGAGTTACTGGTGGAAACCATCGAACGCCTTCGCAACGGGGAGATTGCTCCCGTTGATCAGCAGGAGTTGTTGAAACCCGGAACTTTGTTGAAGCCTGCACCAAAAATTTTTAAGGAAAACTGCAATATACAATGGAATAATGATGTGCATTCGGTTCACAATTTTATCCGGGGACTCAGCCCTTATCCCGGTGCTTTTTCCATATTAAAATCACCTTCGGGAGATGAATATACCGTGAAAATTTTTAAAGCTTCCAGGGAGTTTTCATCAGTACAGCTTCACCCCGGAAGCCTTGTTACCGATGGAAAAACCTTTATAAAAGTAGCTGTTGTGGATGGCTTCATTAACATTTATGATTTACAAAAGTCAGGTAAAAAACGGCTTCGGACGGAAGAACTCCTGCGGGGCTTTCCTATAAACGAAAATTGGCATTTTACCTGAGAAAGCTGCCTCAAACGTCGATTTCCGGCTATTTTGGACACTTTTATTAACAAATTGCAGGTTTTTATTAACATTTTTTGACTTTTCTAACATATATCCTTGCATTTGATTGAATTAGCATTATATTTGTTACATCAATTGTTTAAATATTAATTAAAAATTAAAAATTATGAACAAAGCTGAATTGATTGACGCAATGGCTGCAGGTGCAGGCTTGAGCAAAGCAGACGCAAAAAAGGCTCTCGATGCTTTTGTCGGTTCCACCACTGATGCTCTCAAAAGAGGTGAGCGTGTTGCATTGGTAGGATTCGGATCATTTTCTGTTTCCACCCGCTCGGCGAGAAAGGGCCGTAATCCACAAACGGGTAAAGAAATTAATATTCCTGCTAAAAAGGTTGTTAAATTTAAATCGGGTGCTGACTTGTCTCATGGTGTAAAATAAACACATCTTTTCTTCAGAAGAAATGTCCGGTATTTTCGTGCCGGACATTTTTTATGCCTTTTTTCTTCCGTTCATCACCGGGAGATAGTCGGGATATTTTAAAATGAACCGGTAGGGGAGCAGCGCATCTTCACCGGCATAATCGACGCCTACACGAGCGGTGGCAACAATCCGGTTCTCCACAGGGATAAATCCGTCATCAGAAAGCCATAAAATATTCCCCAACAGGGAAATTCCGTTTTGCTCAAGGGTGATACCCAGTGCCTGGCAAACTTTAGCCGGGCCGTTGGTGAGTTGCTTTCTGCCTGAAGGCATTTTTCGGCGAGTCCGCTGAATCCCAATTCCTTCCGTCGGGATAATACCCCTTATTAAAACCGCATGGGGGGTGTCTTTTGTGGCGGTTATCACATTAAAGAGGTGATGCATACCGTAAGTGAAATATACATAGCTGATGCCTCCCGGCTGATACATGGTCTCGGTACGTGCTGTGCGTCTTCCGCCGTATGCATGAGAGGCTCTGTCAACAACGCCGGCATAAGCTTCGGTTTCGGCAATTATTCCGCCACACAGTTTGTCTCCGATATTGCTGAACAGACATTTGCCCAACAAGCCTTTGGCAATCTTCACCACATCCGGTTGCCGGTAAAAGGAAACAGGCAGCTTTTTCACCTTCACCTAATTTAGATAATAGGTATAGCCCAGACTGGCCGTTATGAATATAAGATTCATTTTTATGCCGATGTCGTACGGATGATCCTGCCAGTCAATGCCGGTAACATGCTTAAAGTTGGCTTTGGAATAAAGAAACCGTCCTTCGAAAAAGAAACCGTGTTTTTTTAGTTTGATGTACAATTTGGTTCCCGCTCCGTAAGCAAGGGAGAATGTCTTGCTGCGGTAACGATAATAATTAGAGGGTTTATTGGGTCCGGGAGGAAGAACGCTGGTAAAAACATATTGATAATCCGGCGAATAGGTTCCTAGGAAGCCTCCAAGTAAAGAAATTTCCCAGGAAAACTTCTTTCCAATAGGCAGGGAGAGATAGGGTCTGAAAAAAAAACCGCCCAGCGACCATCCTTGCGTACTTATTATCTGCTTCTGTGTATCATTCATTATATTTTCATAATATTTACTCAACTTGTTATAGCTGTATTTTGCCGAATTAAATTCTACCTGTACCCCCAGCCCGAAATTGTTAGTAAGCTGGTAGTCGTAAGCAATCTGAATGTGATATCCCGCGGCTGCCACACCCGAAGAGCTGTCGGTAAGATTGTTGTCTGCCAAATCTCCCATGGGGAACATGGCTCCGGCAGAAAGGCCAAATATTTGCTTTCCTGCCTGACTAAATACGGAAACCGAAAGTAAAAAGACAGACAGAAAAAGGATAGCTTTTTTCATGGCGCAGTATTTTAATTGATAACAAAGGTAATAAATTAGTTATTGTTTCACTACTATTGTACCGGTACAGGAAAGTTCCGGCAATCATAGCCCTAAACAGAAACCAGAAAATCTGTTTCACAATTCCAGCTTCAACTCATCAAACAAGCGCAAACGTTCATCTTTTTGCCGGATAAGTGTGCCGTTATCGAGTAACCATTCAATAACAGAAAGTATTTTATCTTCTTCAAAATCAGGTACAAAAGGAATAATTTCATATAAATGCCTGGCATTATTGGATAGCAGTGTTTTAATTTTGCTTTCAATTTGTTCAAATTCAAAAGCGTTAAGGCCTGTTTCATTTACCGAGAGGCACACATCGCATATGCCACAACGGTTCCCCCGGGCTTCTCCAAAATAGCGTAACAGATGAATACTTCGGCACTCGCGGTTGTTGTTCAGAAAATCAATCAACGCCTCTAACCGTTGTGCGGCAGCATCTTTCAGGTTCCGGTAGTTTTCTTTGGAAAATCCGATATTTTCAATGGGTAGCCGAACCGTATTATAAAAAATCTGTGGCTGCGATTTTAAGGGAAAATAGCTGATTATCTTTAATTTACTCAGATAAGACAAGGCGGCAATAACGCTCTCCGGTTTCATCTCCGTACGTTTGGCTATTTGCTTTTCGTATATATTCACATAATCGGTAAACAATCCGCCATAGGAGCGTAGTATTTCTTTCAAAAGCCTTTCGAACTTTACGTTCTCAACAATAAAACGATACAGCTGCTCATTATTCAGCAGAATCTTCATCCTTGAATAGTGGCCTGCTGATTCGTCAAAAGCGATAAAGCCCTCCTTTTCCAAAAGTTTAATGGCGTTGTAAGCAGTGAGCAGTCCGAAACCATAATAATTTACGAAATCGGTAATTTTGAAATTATACCCCATATCTTTACCGCTGCCTTCGGGGATATTAAAATAGTTTCCCAAGGCATTGTAAATATTACGGATGGTTTCTATGTCGGGGAATGATTCGGTGAGTTGTTTTTTTGCATGGCCGATATCCTGGTTATTAAAGAGGAGGGAAGCTACTGCCGGTTTCCCGTCGCGCCCGGCACGCCCTGCTTCCTGGAAATATGATTCCAGACAATCGGGAAGGTTGTAATGAATAACCTGCCGTACGTCGGGCTTGTCAATGCCCATTCCGAAAGCATTGGTAGCGACCATAATTCTTATCTGCCCGAGGTTCCAGGCATGTTGCCGCCGGCTTCGCATGCTGTTGTCAAGTCCGGCATGATAGGAGGTGGCCGGCATTTTGTTTTTCAATAGAATTTCCGACAACTCCCGGGTTTTTTTCCGGCTTCGAACATACACTATGGCTGTCCCTTTCGTATTTCTTAAAAGGTGAATGATACGGCTGATTTTGTCGTTTTCTTTATAAGCGCGATAGGCAAGGTTTCTGCGCTCGAAACTGCTTCTAAAGACATTTGCCAATTTGAAACGAAGCTTATCCATAATGTCTTCCACAACCCTTGGGGTAGCAGTTGCCGTTAGAGCCAGTACCGGAACATTCGGAAAAAAGGTTCTTATTTCGGCAATTCTCAAATAGGGAGGCCGGAAATTATAACCCCATTGCGAAATACAATGTGCTTCATCTACGGCAATGAGATTTACATTAATCTTAGCGAGTGCCAGCTGAAAAGCCGGGTTCATCAACCGTTCGGGTGAAACGTAGAGAAATTTTAGTTTGTTGTGGATAGCGTTGGAAAAAATAGATTCTATCTCATTGTAATAAAGCCCGGTATAAAGAGCACGGGCAGGAATATTCATTTTTCTGAGCCGGTCAACCTGATCTTTCATCAGAGCTACCAGCGGGGTAATCACCAGGCAGCACCCCGGTTTTATCAGGGCAGGAATTTGAAAAGTCAGTGATTTTCCGCCACCGGTAGGCAACAGGGCAAAAGTATCCCGACCGAGAAGTACGGAATCGATAATCTCCTCCTGCATAGGACGAAACTGGGAGAATCCCCAATATCTTGTCAATATTTCTTTTGCCTCTTTACCCAAGGATTTTTCTTTTAGCCTTCAGATTTCCATCGAAAGCAAAGGCGTTAATGAAAAGATAAAGGTAATAAAAATTAGAGAAAACCAGTACTAATCTGTTGCAGGTATCTCAATATCTTTTGGATAACAAAGAAAATATTTGGTTGTGGGCTTTGATAACAGATTGATATTTAACTGATCAGACACTTCGGTAATATCTTTAACAGTACCCTCTTTAAACAAAATGTTAATATTATCGGTTCCGGGATGATAGGTGTAGTTGGATGTCTTCTCAAAAAAGACAAAATAACCGGTTTTTTCTTCCGTAAGCTTGTATTTTTTCTTCGTCAATGCTCTGATAGTATTGATTTTATCCTGAGAAAAGGGTTCATTTTGCATTTCAATACGAAACAGCCGGCGGTTTACCAGCGCTCTGCTTAAATGCGACAGAATTTTGTCAGGGTGTTCCATCCATAATTTCAGGGAGGTATAAATATCGTAATCGTCGAGCAAAGCAAAAGCATCTAATACGCTGTTGTCTTCCAGGAAATGTTTTTCGCGAATATCGTTTTCGAGGAAAAACTGCAGGGCCGGTGTTGCAGCTTTGGGCGGTTGGCCGTTCATGGCGAGCCACTTGGCACGTTTCAACAAATGGATTGCCATATATTCGGCTACCAGCACCGTTTTATGTAAATAGACCTGCCAATACATGATACGCCGCGCCGTAATGAACTTCTCCACCGAATAGATGCCCTTATATTCAATTACAGGCTCATCTCCGGCAATTTGCAGCATGTTAAGCAGCCGCTCGTAGTTGATGGTTCCCTCGGAAACACCTGTGAAGAAACTGTCGCGTTTGAGATAGTCCAGCCGATCCATATCAAACTGACTGGAAATAAGCTTATGCAGAAAATGTTTATCATATCTGTCCTCAAAAATATCTAAAGCCATTTGCAGGCTTCCGCCAAATTCTGTGTTCAGCCGTTGCATAAACCACAGTGAAATCTGCTCGTGGCTCACGGTATTCACAATGCTGTGTTCCAACGCATGCGAATAAGGCCCGTGCCCCACATCGTGCAACAGCATGGCCGTCTCTGTTGCATGTTGTTCCTCTTTCGTGATGGTATGGCCTTTCCATCGCAGTTCGGCCAGCGCCCGGGTCATCAAATGCATGGCTCCGAGAGAGTGATGAAAACGGGTGTGCAAAGCTCCCGGATAAACCAAATGCGCCAATCCCAATTGTTTTATGCGACGTAATCTCTGAAAGACAGGATGTTCGATGATATCGAAAATTCTGTCGTCGGTAATGGAAATAAACCCGTAAACCGGGTCATTGAAAATTTTACGCTTGTTAATCTGCAGATTGCTCATAATTTTTGTTAAATTTGTTTTCTCCGCTAAATATAACGGAAGAAAAGCCGGAACTTTGCCTTTGTTAGATATCCGGCTACAAAACGGGGCTCATTTAAATTAAACACAAAGATACGCCATATACCGGACAACCAGTTGAAAACAAAAATAATCGAAAATGAATAAAACACGTATACTTTGGGCGGATGATGAAATAGTCATGTTGAAACCTCACATTATTTATCTTGAAGAGAAAGGATTCGATGTAGTCGCTGTGAATAGCGGAAGTGAGGCGCTGGAGCTCGTTACCGAAGAAAATTTCGATATTATTTTTCTGGATGAACAAATGCCGGGTTTAAGCGGCATTGAAGTTCTGGAAAGAATAAAAGAGGTACGTCCGAATATTCCGGTGGTCATGATTACCAAAAGCGAAGAAGAGTCTATTATGGAAGATGCCATTGGCTCTAATATTGCCGATTATCTGATAAAGCCTGTAAAGCCCAGTCAAATTCTTCTGTCGCTCAAACGCAACCTGGAAAACAAGAAACTGGCCGGTGAGAAGGCTACCCAGATTTACCAGCAGGAGTTTCGCGAAATCAGCATGCGGCTTCAGGACAGACTAACTTACGACGAGTGGGGCGATGTGTACCGAAAATTAGTTCGCTGGGACATCGAGCTTGAAAAATCAGATGATGAGGGTATTAGCGAAGTGCTGAAAATGCAAATGAACGAAGCCAATATGGGTTTTGCGAAATTCTACGAACGTAATTATGCCAACTGGCTGTATGGTAACCCCCGTGATAAACCTGTTCTTTCGCATACGTTAATCAAAGAGAAGATTTTTCCGAGATTAGAAGAGGGTAAAAAGATTTTTTTGCTGGTTGTCGATAATCTGCGTTATGACCAGTGGAAGATTATTGAACCCATGATAGGCGAATATTTTCGTGTGGATGAGGACAACTTGTATTACAGTATATTGCCTACCACAACGCAATATGCCCGCAATGCTTTATTTGCCGGAATGATGCCTTTGGAAATCCGCAAACGCCATCCCCGGCTTTGGAAAGATGAACAGGAGGAAGGAACAAAAAACCAGTTTGAGGCCGAACTGCTGGGGCAGCATCTGAAGCGTTACGGAAAAAAAATAAAATATTCCTACAATAAAATTCTTCGTCAGGAAGCAGGGCGGAAGCTGGCAGAAAATATTGCCAATCTGATGGAGTATGACCTGAATGTCATCGTGTACAATTTCGTTGACATGCTCTCCCATGCGCGTACCGAGATGGAGATTATCCGGGAACTGGCCGATGACGAACCAGCCTACCGTTCGCTGATGAAATCGTGGTTTGAGTACTCTTCGCTGTTTGAAATTATCAAATATTTGTCTGATAAGAATGTGAAGATAATAATTACTACCGACCACGGATCTGTCCGGGTGCAGAGTCCTGTAAAAATTGTTGGTGACCGTAATGTAAATACCAATTTAAGATACAAATTTGGGAAAAGTCTTGCCTACAATGCCAAAGAGGTCTTCGAGATGAAAGACCCCGAGAAATATTTCCTGCCCAAACAAAATGTGAGTACCCGTTGGGTTTTTACCCGTGGAACTGATTTCTTTGCCTATCCTAATAATTACAACTACTATGCGCGCTATTATTCCAATACGTTTCAGCATGGTGGCATCTCAATGCAGGAGATTATGATTCCGGTTATCACACTGAGTTCGAAGATGTAATGAAAAAAGTACTCTTTTCAAAAACACCTGAAGATTTGCCTGTTGCAGCAGCAAAGATTTTACAGGATATGGCCTCCGAACGTATTTTTGCTTTTTACGGAGAAATGGGCGCCGGAAAAACTACTTTTATCAAAGCTTTTTGCCGGGTATTGGGGAGCGACGATGTTGTAACCAGCCCTTCTTTCACACTTGTAAACGAATACAATGACGAAAACCGCAGCCTGTACCATTTCGATTTCTATCGCATAAAGCGTATTGAAGAGGTTTTTGACATGGGGTTTGAAGAGTATGTGGATAGTGGAAATTACTGTTTTTTAGAATGGCCGGAGCGCATTTCGGAACTTTTACCCGAATCTTACGTATATATTTCTATTGAAGTGAGTGAGGATGAGAAGCGAAAGATTACCTATTTTCTTCACAAATAAAAAAGCAAACGATGACAGAAGAAGGAAAATCATACCTTAATCTTTCCGGCAAAGAAGTCTTATTGCCGAGAGAAGAAACCCTGGAACGAAGACCACGGCAAAAAAAGTTTATTATCGGAATCCCGCTGGAAAAAGACGAAAATGAAAGACGTATCGCTATTGTTCCTAATGCTGTTGACCTTCTGATAAAAAACGGCCACGAGGTTGTAATGGAGGAAAATGCCGGCAAGGCAGCCCATTTTACTAATGAAATGTATGCCGAAGCAGGGGCGCAAATTACACAAACGGCCGCTGAAGTGTGGCAGTCGGATATTATTGTAAAAATTGCAGCTCCCGAAGTTGATGAGATTGATTTGATGCACAAAAATCAGACGGTTTTTTCAGCACTTATGCCCCAAAGCAAAAACAAGACATACTTTAAAAAGCTGATGGAGAAAAAGGCCATTGCCGTCGCCTATGAGTTAATAAAAGACAAAACGGGCGCTTTTCCGCTGGTGCGTTCCATGAGCGAAATTATCGGGAATACTTCTATTATGGTTGCTGCGGAATACCTCAGCAGTCCGAAATACGGAAAGGGGGTGATGCTGGGTGGTTTTCCGGGCATCAGGCCATCAGAGGTGATTATTATCGGTTCCGGTACTGTTGCCGAATACGCTGCCCGCACAGCTTACGGAATGGGAGCGCAGGTGCGCATCTTTGATGACTCGGTTTACAAAATGCGCGACCTCCAGAACAAACTCGAATTCAGAGTATCAACCTCCGTTTTGCAGCCTGTTCTTTTGCTGAAAGCACTCAAAGAAGCCGATGTGGTCATTGCAGCCAAACATTCTTCCAGCGGACAATCTGCCTGTCTTATTTCAACGGAGATGGTGAAACAAATGAAACGCGGAGCGGTGATCGTTGATGTGAGTATCGACCAGGGAGGATGTTTTGAAACTTCACATCCCACTTCGCACCAGCATCCTGTTTTTCAGGAGTTTGGAGTAACCCATTATTGCGTTCCTAATATTGCCTCAAGAGTGCCGCATACCGCTTCCTATTCGCTCAGTAATTATCTCACCGGGCTACTGCTGAAAATTGGTGAAACCGGAGAGGTCAATCATTATATCCTGCACGACAAACCTTTTAGCAAAGGCGTTTATATCTACAATGGCATCCTCACCAACAAAAATATTGCCGACACGTTCGGTTTGTCATTCCGCGATTTGGATTTGCTTATGACAGCCTTGTATTGATTGCTGTGTAAGGTACGCCAACCGGCGTACTTGTACCTTGGGAAGATGTTATTTCTTTTCAGAAGTAGAAGTTACGATGCCGCTGATAGTTACGGGGATTTCCATCCCGTTTCGTTCCTCCTTCATCTTTATATCCTGCGATATGTGGCTTGCTGTCGTCCAGCCAGTTTTTGTGTTCACTACAACTTCCCCTGTCCAGGTACCGCTCAGGTCAACATTCTGGCCGGCAATATTGTTAGCAGTAATTGTTCCATCAAGGCCAATGGTTGCCTTTTTACCTGAAAGTTTTTTCAGGGTGTATTTTATATGAATTTTCATGTTGTCTGTTTTCATAGGCTTAATGTCAGCTTCCCAACTGTCGCCCACTTTTACTTTATGGTCGGGGAAAATGACATAATTATTTCCCGATTTAATGTTTCCGGAAATTTTGCCATTACCTTTGAGTAATGCCGACAAATCATAAGCGGAGATATTTCCGAGATGGTCCATGGTAATGCCGTAAGGTTTTCCTATCAGTTTATTCAAAGCATCGCCGAGTAGCTTCCCGCGGCCTGAAGCAAAAGTACTCGGGTCGGATGAATCATATTTAAGTTCCTGGCCAAACATGGTTTGCTTCATGGTCATTTTATCAAGCGTATTCGTCGTTTTAATTTCCTTGGGGGTAACATCACTGACAACAGTGGAAATATCAGAAGTAACAATTTGATTTATGGAAATCGTCTGGCCCTGAGCTTCCATATCTACATCCTGATTAGCATTCATATGGCTGATATACTTTTCCCCCTTTTTCAGATTATACTTCAACCAGACTTTCTTCTGGGCACTAGCCTGCTGGGGAATAACAGGGAGGATAAATAATAAGGCAATCAGTAATTTAAGATTTTTCATAGTATTGTTTAATAATTGAATAATTGGAATTTAAAAAAATTAAAATGGATTTTCTTCTTCATTATTATCATTCATGCGGGAAGGGAAGGTGCGGATGCCGTTACCCGGATCTTCCGGATTGAATTCATTATTTCCTGCTGCCGGAGCAATATCAAAATCTTCAAACTTGGCAAAACGGTCAATAAACCGCAGCCGCACAGTATCTGTCGGCCCGTTACGATGTTTGGCAATAATTATTTCGGCTCCGCCTTTGGAAGGCACACCATCATCAAACTGTTCAATACCGTAATATTCCGGACGGTAGATAAACATAACAATATCGGCATCCTGTTCAATAGCACCCGACTCACGCAGGTCGGAAAGGATAGGTCTTCTTGATCCGCCCGGACGGGTTTCAACGGCACGGCTAAGCTGCGAGAGCGTAAAAACCGGTATATTCAGCTCTTTGGCCAGCGCTTTTAAAGAACGGGAAATAGTACTGATTTCCTGTTCGCGGTTTCCGCGTATATCGCGTCCCACCGTCATAAGTTGCAAATAATCAATAAAAACCATTTGGATATCGTGCTGTTGTTTCAACCGGCGACATTTGGCGCGCAGTTCAAAAACCGAAAGGGCAGGGGTGTCATCAATAAATATCCTGGCATCGGCCAGCGAATGAATTTTTGCATTCAGTTGATGCCACTCATACTCGGCAAGGTCGCCTTTTCTTAGTTTGGAGGCCGGCAATTCTGTTTCACTCGAGATCAGGCGGGTAACCAGCTGTACGGCGGACATCTCCAGCGAAAAAATGGCTACGGGTTTGTTAAATTCGACGGCAATATTCCTTGCCATAGAGAGGGCTAAAGCTGTTTTTCCCATGGCCGGGCGTGCAGCGAGAATAATCAGGTCTGATTTTTGCCAGCCGGTGGTAATCCTGTCCATATCAGAGTATCCCGAAGGTACTCCCCGGAAGTGCGAATCAGAATTCTTGGCGCTTTCGATGTCCTCAATGGCTTGTTTTATCAACGATGGCATATCTTCGAAATTCCGCCTCAGGTTCGCTTCCGAAACGCCAAAGAGCCCTTGTTCGGCTTTGTCAAGCAAGTCAAAGACATCCGTAGTGTCCTCAAAGGCATCTTTAATGATTTCGGAAGAAATTTTAATCAACTCCCGCTGAATATGCTTTTGGATAATAATGCGGGCATGATATTCCACATTGGCGGCAGAAGCAATCCGGCTGGTCAGCATGGTAATATAGTAAGGGCCACCCACCATCTCAAGTTCGCCACTGCTTTTCAGCTCGTTGGTTACCGTCAGGATATCTACCGGCTCCGATTTGGTAAACAGACGTAGAACAGCAGAGAAAATCTTTTGATGTACCTCCTTATAAAAAACCTCCGGCTTGAGAATATCTATGACGGCAGAAACAGCATCCTGCTCCAGCATCAGGGCGCCCAAAACGGCTTCCTCCAAATCAACCGCCTGGGGTGGAACTTTGCCATGTTCCAGATAATTGTTGCTTACGGCTTTAGGTAAGAAGCTCTTTTTGGCTCTCGTGGTTGTCTCCCCGGTTTTTTCCATTGTTCAAAAATACAAATTGATGGGCTTATGCTACCCATTGTTGATAAATATTTTTATAACCGTAAGCAAGTCTTACGCCGAATTCAGGTTTATGCAAAGTTTTTTAAATAATCTGCAAAGTCAATATTGAACTCTGTCAGATAGTTCAGGTATCCTTCGGCTTCTTCTTTCAAATCAAGAAAATCATAGTCGTTTTCGAAAAGTCTTCGTTGCCATTTCATGCCCGGCAGAGCACACCGGTAGGCTCAGGAAACAACCACAAACTCTTCTTTCACAAGCGGTAGTCCCTGATAGCGGCGGAAAAGCTGGAGCGTCGTCAGCACATCTTTTTGGCAGTAAGTAGCTATGCGTTCCAGGTCTTTGTCTTCCCAATAGACTTTTGCCACTTCGCTGCCGTCAATATCATCCTTTGGTGTGGGAATTTCAAAAATGGCGGCCAGCAGTTCCAGCGAAGTATAATGTTTATAATCGCCGAACTTCCACAACTCCAGCGTATCCAAATGCCTGATTTCCCAGGGCTTTTTCCCGGCGAGATCTAAAATGGAAGGAAGCGGAATACCATTAATGAGCATCCGGCGGGCGAGGTAGGGAAAATCGAATTCTTTGCTGTTGTGCCCGCAGAGCAGTGATGCGGGCGTGTTGTAATGTTTTGAAAGCATTTGTGCAAATTCTTCTAACAATATCTTTTCATCATCGCCGTAAAAAGATTTCAACCGTACCTCATTGCCATTCATAAACCCGCAGGAAACACAGATTATTTTTCCAAACTCGGCATAGATTCCCGCTTGCGGATAAAGTTGATCGGGCGTCAGGTCATCGCCGGGATATTTCAACTTTGTCGCTTTTTTCTCCCAAAGTTTTTGAAATTTTCCGGGTACGGCATTAAAATCGGGATAAGCCGGAACGGTTTCAATATCCAGAAACAGAATGTTTTCCAGCGATAAATCGTTTAGCATGGTGTTTATATTTTTCTTTGAGCAAAATACGAAAATTTCCGGTTGGAAAGAATACCCTTTTTCAAAAACAATCGGGGTCATTTTCGGAAAACCCTTAAAACCTTATTTTTACCAAATGAATTCCGAAACTCCCATAAGAACAAAAGATGGTTCACATACCTTGTTTAGCGAAGCTGCCGGCGAGCACTACCATTCTGTTTTTGGAGCTGTTCAGGAATCGGAGCATATCTTTATCCGTGCCGGATTGGAAGCAAAACAGGCTTTCCCGGAAGTATTGCAGATTTTGGAAATCGGTTTCGGAACCGGACTGAATGCACTACTCAGCCTTAAATGGGCGGAAAAACACCGGCAACAGGTACAATATCTTGGAATAGAAGCCTTCCCGCTTGCCGCAAGCGTACTAAAACAACTGAATTATGCGGAAATTTTACAAATGGATCAAAATGTTTTTTTGCAAATGCATAGAAACACCACACAACAGCAAATTACGCTACACTTTTCGTTACAGGTTCTGCATGACAGACTCCGGGATTTCCTGCCGGAGAAAGACCGGTTTCATGTCGTTTTCTTTGATGCTTTTTCGCCCGACAGTCAGCCGGAAATGTGGACAGAAGAAGGTTTTGTAAAATTACATGATGTGCTGATTCCCGGAGGAACACTGGTAACCTATTCCTGCAAGGGAATTGTAAAGCGGGCGCTGAAAGCTGCCGGTTTCAGTCTGGAGAAATTACCCGGCCCTCCCGGCAAACGGGAATTCCTGAGGGCTACCGCCGTGAAATAATTTCAACGAATTTCAAACTGTTCAAAGCCTTGTGGCGGAATTTCCTGTTTCTCCACCTTGCTGACCCGTGCCCACGCCGGTCCTTCTTCGCACCAAAACACGAAAGCGTCAAGCATCTCTGCCTCGCCTTCCGCTTCGATATAGACACTCCCATCGGGCCGGTTTTTTGCAAAACCATGTATTCCAAATTCATTTGCTTTTTTCTGTGTATAATACCGGAACCCCACGCCTTGCACGCGTCCGAAAACCTGAAGGATGATGGCTTTTTTGTTCATTCTATTGTTGGATTTCCTGTTTATTTTGCACTTGCAGGAAAACAAAAAGATTAAATTTTGCTTAAATATTATTCAAAAGTAGAAATAATTCTCCAACCTGAAAATTACAGTGATTTCTTTAACCAAAACACTCTCAAGAATCAGTTTTGTCTGGAAACAAGCGATTACATTTCCGGGAAAATAATATTTATTAATTTCCTAAAAATTTCGTCCAAAACAGAATAAAAAATTGTGACTAATTATAAAAGAGAGCTTAATGACTTTAAACCAGCCATATAACAGGGATTGTAAAAATCAAACGGGTATTATCTCTCCATTGTTATAAAAAAAACAATTTAAAATTTGACAATATAAAAGATATTTACTAAATTTATGCCCTTAGATTTTTTTATTTATATGAAATT
>BTTE01000020.1:0-37217 GCA_036244975.1 bacterium
CGCTATTCTCCAGGAAGGGGATACGGCAGAATCAGAATTACGTGGATAGATAAAACAAGCAGGTTATGAGTCAATACATCATTTATTTACTTCCAATGTTTTTTAGCCTCCTCGGGGCTATAATATGCATTTTGCCTATTCGTTATGTGGATAAGACCATCTCTGTCATCGTCTCTGCACTTTCTTTGTCCTCGGCCATCTATCTCCTGTTTCAGCCTGATCGTATTGATGGTTATTTTTATATTGACGGACTTTCCAAATTGTTAATATTGACTATCGCGATGGTGTATATCAGCACGGTGCTGTATTCATTACCATACCTCAAACATCTCGGGAACCTTTTATTTCAACACCGGCTTTATTATATTTTATTGAATGTTTTTGTTGCCACCATGTTTTTTTCCGTGATGGTGGATAATTTGGGATTAATATGGGTAGGCATTGAAGCCACCACCGTAAGCAGTGCTTTATTAATCGCTACAAAAAACAATCAGGTTACGGTGGAATCGGCTTGGCGATACGTGATTATCGTTTCAACCGGTCTGGTTATCTCCCTGATAGCCATAACGTTTATCTACGGTTCGGCAGGTACGCTGAGCCTTCATAAATTATTGCTGCATCATCCCGATAATCGCGTATTTCTGATTGGCATTTTACTGGGAATCGTCGGTTTCGGAACCAAAGCAGGGATATTCCCCATGCACACATGGCTTCCGGATGTTCATGGCAAAGCCCCTGCCCCGGTAAGCGCAATCTTTTCGGGTGTCTTACTGCCTGTAGCTTTATATGCCATAGCAAGGCTCATACAGATATATCCTATCGGCACGATAAAATTATTTGCCTTAACACTGGGTATTCTTACGGTAGGGGCAGCCTCGTTAATGATGACCGTGCAAACCAATTACAAAAGAATGTTCGCTTACTCAAGCATGGAAAATATGGGCATGATCCTGATTGGCTTTTCACTGGGCGGGTATGGATTGCTTGGGGCGGTGATTATTATCATTTCCCATGGATTGGCAAAGTCATCGGTATTTTTCCTTACCGGGGATATACTATCGCGTTATCATACCACTGAAATGCAAAAAGTAAATGGTCTGATGCAACGGCTGCCACGCGCCGCTTCCACCCTTTTTATTGCAGCCATGGCCGTTACCGGAGCTCCGCCTTTCGCCATCTTCGTTGGGGAACTGTTTATCTTTTCGGCATTGATTGCACAGTACGGATGGTTGATAGCCTTAGTTGTCATATTATTCCTTGCTATTGCATTCATTGCTGTTAATTTCCAGACCGGTAAAATGATCTTTACAGGAAATGAAAATATCAAAAGAGAACGACCGCACTTAGAATCGTGGATTGCCATTGTCAACCTGATTTTATCATTCCTCGTAATCCTGTTTATTCCTTACTTCGAATTGTTGTTAAAAAATCTTTTGTAACCATGAAGATATTGATAGGCATTATAGCAACCGATGAAGGCGAACAGCTTTTTATTCTAAACAATGGACGGCCTGCCCTGGTTAAAGCTGATGGGAATAACCCGGAAAAAATGTATAGCAACTATGCCATCTTAAAACAACACCCGCTTAAAATCAATGATGAGCCGATGAGCGGCCCCGGTGTATTCCGGTTTCGTTACGGGCCGGTTACATCCGGTGTGCGGGAAGCAGGCTGCTTTCATTTATACACTTATGGTGAAAAGATTTTGCGTGCAACAATTGATGTAAGCTGGAAACAAAGAGAAATGGGAAAAGCAATGCAGAATAAATCGCCTGAGACAGCACTGTTGCTGGCAGAACAGGTTTGCAGCAATTTTGCCATATCCCATTCCATTGCTTTTAGCAGGGCTGTTGAAATGTCTTTAGGGATAAACCCTTCACTGCTTACTAAAAACTGGCGTACGCTTTTGATAGAGGCTGAGCGTATTTACAATCATTTACACCTGATTTATAAACTGGCTTCCTCTGCGGCACAAAAAGTGCTGGCCGCTCATGTAAGCGCTCTTTTTGAAGGTGCCCTCCGGTTAAATGAAAACCTCACCGGATCCCGCTATCTGATGGGCATCAACAATATTGGCAAACTAAATCACACGCCAGCCATATCGGATATTCAAGGGGTTGCTAATGGTTACCGGGAGTTAGCGGAACGTTTTACAAAACTATATAAACACAGCCTGGCCAATTATAATTATTTAGACCGTTTGCATTCGGCAGGAACTATAACTCCTGTTCAGGCAGGAAAACTGGGCTTAACCGGTCCATCCTTACGGGCTTGCGGGATAAAAGATAATCTGAACGATACTACGGAGCATTTGATAAGTCTTCCTGTAATTACTCAGAATGAGGGGGATGCTCTGGCAAGAATGGAAGTCAGGGCAGAAGAAATTGTGAACTCCTGTCAGTATCTCGTTGATCATTTACGCGCAAGCGATTCCTGGTACGACAGCGGGGAAAAAGATGCCGAACCTACAAAAACCGGAGGGACAGGTTATGCAGTAGTCAATTCTCCAAGTGGTGCTCTGGGATATTACGTGGAGGTTGATGAAGCCAAAGTGCGGAACGTGGGCATCTTTACCCCGTCTTATCCGGGTATGCATGCCGTTTCACGCGTGCTTGAAGGATTAATATTTACGGATTTTCCTTTTGTGTTTGACTCTTTTGGTGTACACTTCGCTGATGCAGCATGTTAAAAGACAAATATTTGTATACAAAAACAAATCATTAACAGGTAACAATTGATAATATGATACGATGGTGGCCTTTATACGGATTGAAAAGAAAGCTGACAGAACGAAAAGAATATGTCTCTTCTGTAAAATTGCGTCTTTCCACAACAGCTGTTTTTAAGCGTTCCTTATTTGTATATGTAATTGATGTGGGGAGCAGCAACGCATTGAATTTTGAGATCAGCGCCTTGGAAGCTCCGCAATACAATATTCATCGTTTTGGCATTTACCTGACAGATTCTCCCCGGCATGCAGATGTGCTGCTGATCCTGGGTCATCCTGTAAAAGCCATGATAAATCCTTTGAAGGAGACAATATCTCAGCTTCCAAAACCTTTTTACACAATAACCATAGATGATAATCCCGATGATGCCGGTACCGGCGAATATCCAACATTGCCGAACCACATAGCAGCAATGAAGGGAGTGCCTTCTCCATCACAAATTTTAGGATTGCTACTGGACATAGCCAAAATAAAAAGAAAACAGCCATGAAATTCTTATTTGTTATCGCATTACTTTTATATGCATCAGGCGCTCTCTTTTCCACAAAAACCAGACTGAGTTATATTCTTAGCTTCGCAGGTTCCGTAAGCGCTTTTCTGACAGGATGTTATGCATTGACCCATAGCCTGGTTTTATGGCGCTTTCCCCTGTCACATAGTGTTGTCCTTACTTTGTCCATAGATCATTTATCCGGTATCTTCATAATCATTGCCGCTTTATCCTGGATGGCGCTGGCATTATATTCCATTGATTATTCAAAACTTTATCCTAAAAAAAGACTTTCGGTGGGGTTTAACCTGTCCCTGATTGGCATGTTGTTGATTTTAACCGCACACGATGGAATTACCCTGCTCATCGGTTGGGAAGTCATGACCATCTTTGCCTTTTTGATGATGCAGGGATCGGGTAAATCTTTTGAACGTTCATTCCGCTTTCTTGCTTTTGGTGAATTGTCAACCGTTTGTTTGGTGATTGGCTTTGCCGCATTATATTCTATTACCGGAAGTCTGTCATTCGATGCCATGCACAACGGTAGTTTCTTTGTGCTGATACTGATTTCGCTGGGTTTTATCATTAAAATGGATATCGTTCCTTTTCATGGATGGATGCGGGGCATATATGGAGATATTCCGGATAATACAGCGGCATTGCTCAGCGCCCCTGTAACTTTAATGGGAGTCTATGGTCTTGAAAGGATTATTCCCCTGTTGCCCAACAACCAAATGTGGGATATGATTATCATCCTGCTGGGAGCTTTTTCTGCATTCTGGGGTGGCTTACAGGCAGCGGCAGCAGATAAAATAAGGTTACTGCCCGCCTATTCAACGGTCGAAAACAACGGGATGATATTAACAGCCATTGGTTTTTATGCTCTTGCAGAAGGTTTTGGCATTAAAAATCTGCATTATCTTGCTACCTTCGCCCTGGCTGCTTCTATCATCCTTGTGATTTCTCATACATTGTCAAAAACGCTGTTGTTTATGTCGGTTGGTCATGCCAAAGAAGCTTATAATGTACATACGATTGATGAGACAAGAGGCGTGTGGAGCGGAGTAGGCCGGATTCCTGCTTTGGGAATTGTTATCTCGGCTCTTTCTTTTAGCGCCTTCCCTCCGTTGATTGGCTATGCCGGCGAATGGATGATACTGGAAACATTGTTTCAATCTTACCGTTTTCCCAGTGTTGCCATTGCTTTTTTTTCTGCATTGGCCGGAATACTTATCGCTCTGGCAATAGGATTAATTAGTTTTGCTATGGTTAAACTCATTGGTTATACTGCTCTGGGATACGATCACGGCCGTAAGAGCCGTCCCATCCCCAACCGGCTGATGCATATAGCAGAAATAGCCCTGGAAGCACTCATTGTACTGGGTGGAATCGGACTGCCCCTGATTATTATACTTATCGGTTTTCCCCAGTTGTTAATCGGTCTTTTAGGAATCCCGGCACCGTTGGTATTAGCTTCCGGTACACCTGCTTTTGGCGTAATATCTCCTACTTTTATTGGCATCATCATGCTCGTTTTATTGGTTATCCCCCTATGGATTTTTATGAAAAACAAGAAGAAAACCCGCAAAGTAGAATCGTGGAATGGAGGTATTAAACTGGAAGAAGCCGAATTTTTCAGTGCCCCTGCTTACTCCCAAATATTGGAGCACATCCTGCGCGGATTTTATCGTACCCGCGAAACAAAATCAAAGTCACACGGCAGCATTACAGTGGAAGATATTTTAATACGACCTACAGAAGCGCTTCCCCGCCTGGTCCGGAAGGTAGGAGAAAAAGTGGCTTTGGTATTGATGAATGGCAAAATCAGCGCCTATGTAGCTTATATCCTGATCTTATTCATAACGGTCTTTATCATAGGGATGATTGTGATGTAATTTCAAATATTTTTAATTTATCCCTGCATATTTATCAAAAAAAGTTGTATTTGCAGGGATAAATAAATTTCATTATGATAACCGAACTGGTGCAAGCGTCCGCTTGTACTTTAACATAATCAGCATATTTTATATTTTTACCAAAACTTTTTCCATGATCCGGTTTTCTTATAAAAAACACGTATTCAATTTCAAGCGTCCGGCAGGAACTTCGCGCGGGGTACTCAGGCAGAAAACATCTTTTTATCTGATGGTCAGTGACCCGGAAAATCCCGGGATTACCGGCATTGGTGAATGTAGTACCATCAAAGGATTAAGTCCTGATCCGTGGGACAGGTACGAAAAAACGCTGGAGGCGGTGTGTCATGGTTCCGAGCCACCGGAATACTGGTTGCAGACGGGACTGGACGATTTCCCTTCCATCCGGTTCGGACTGGAAACGGCGCTGCTCGACTGGCAAAAGGGCGGTCAGCGTCTGCTTTTTCCTTCGGCATTTACCACAGGAAAAGAGGGAATTCCCATCAACGGCTTAATCTGGATGGGCGAATTTGATTTTATGAAAAAGCAAATCCGGGAAAAAATCGAAGCGGGTTTCGGCTGTATTAAACTGAAAATTGGTGCCATCAATTTTGAAAAAGAGCTGGAGTTGCTGCGAATGTTACGGAGTGAATTTGATGGAGAAATCCTGGAACTCCGGGTGGATGCCAACGGCGCTTTTGCACCGGAAGAGGCATTGGAAAAACTGAACCGCTTGTCGGAATTCGGAATTCATTCCATTGAGCAGCCCATCCGGCAGGGACAATGGGAAGCCATGGCCGGGTTGTGTGAAAAATCGCCAGTACCCATTGCGCTGGACGAAGAGCTCATCGGGTTGAAAGCCGACGAAGATATTCAAAAAATGATGGAAATCATTCGTCCGCAATTCCTTGTCCTCAAACCTTCGTTGCTGGGCGGTTTCAGCAAAAGTCGTGCGGTTATGGAGGAAGCAGAACAGGCCGGAGCCGGCTGGTGGGTAACCTCTGCACTGGAAGGAAACATTGGTCTGAATGCCATTGCCCAATGGACTTTCCTGTTGGAAAATTCTATGCCGCAGGGGCTGGGTACCGGTCAGCTTTTTACCAACAATATTCCTTCGCCTTTGTATATTGACAAGGCACAACTATTCTTCGACGAAGCAAACGAGTGGGATCTAAGTCTGTTTGATGAGTAATGAAAAGAAAATATTACGCCTGAACATGCAGGCCTTTGATGCAGAATGGCATCTGAAATATGCAACTATCCATTTGAAGGATAACTGGTCGCCGGCACCGTGGGAAGAGGAGCTGATGTATTTTGTCATCGACTGGCTTTCGGAGTCGGAAACCATCACAGCACAAACATCCGGAAGTACTGGTGTACCCAAAAAGATTTTGTTGTCCAAAAAAAACATGGAAGTCAGCGCCCGCATGACGCTGGATTTTTTCGGGCTGAAAGCCGGAGATAAAGTCCTTCTCTGTCTGCCCATGCGTTATATTGCTGCCAAAATGATGGTGGTACGTGCGTTTACGGGCAAGCTGGATTTGTATTGTATTGAGCCGAAGCTTTATCCGTACAGCAAATGGACATCCGACCTGGATTTTGCTGCCATGACGTCCGCGCAGGTGGAGAAACTTATTGAAACGGAAGAGGGAACGGATTTCCTGCATAAAATTAAAAAATTGCTGCTGGGTGGTTCAGCCATCTCGTCGGCGCTTGAAGAGAAATTATCAGATTTGCCAACGAAGGTTTACCACAGCTACGGCATGACCGAAACCATGTCGCACATTGCCTTGCGAAAGGTAAACGGCCGGAATAATAGTGAGTTTTTTATGCCGTTGCCGGGTGTCAAGCTGAGCCAAAATAGTACCGGATGTCTGCATATCACCGCGCCGCATCTCGGCGTATATGATTTGGAGACGCATGATGTGGCTGAATTTTCCGGCGATGGTCGTTTCCGTATATTGGGTAGAACGGACAACATCATTAACAGCGGCGGGGTGAAACTGCATCCGGAACAAATCGAACTGAAACTATCGGCGTTTATCTCTGCTGATTTTTTTATCGGTTCGCAGCCGGACAGTCTGCTGGGCGAACGGCCGATATTGGTTATCGAATCGGAAACCTGGCCGGAACAGGAGATTGCTCAATTACAGCAACAAATGCGTCAGCAATTGGATAAGTTTGAGATTCCCGGTCAGATTATTTTCCGGAAGGCTTTTGACCGGACGGAATCAGGGAAGATTGTGAGGAAGCATTAGGTCATATTTTAATTATTTGTCTGTTTTTTGGTAGAAAATCGCAAATATCAATTTACAAAAAACAAATAAATGACGAATTCGAAAAAACCAATTTTCAAACAGAAACCCAATTGTTTGGTATTTTGATATTGTCCCGATAGCTGTCGGGATAGAATTTATTTGGGTTTTGTGGTTTGGAATTTGTCTTTTCCGATTTAGGAATTTAGGAGATAATAAAAGTAAAGAAATGATAATCAGCACTTTTTAAAATTCAGTGGGTAGATTTATCTATTCAGCGATGTTTTAACCTGTCTGTTTATGCTGAAATTATCGCTCAGCAGCTGGTAATCAATCAGGTTTCCGTTTCTATCATAAGTCTTTACCATAACGATGTCATTGTCTGTTAAAGCATTCATGGCATCAACGCCGCGTTCAAGTATTTTCACAAAACCTTTGTCGTGGTTTCCTGACAGTTTTCTTTTCTTTTTCTGCAGGGCAAAAATGGTGGCAAGCTGAGAAAATGGTTTTCCGATGGTGTGGCGAAGGAAGTTGTTCCTGACAGGTTGTTCTACAATTACCGGGGAAGAGAGTTCCATTTTTTCCATCTCGACATTTCCTTCGGGGAAAAGCAGGGGAATATAATCTTTCTTCATTTTTAGTGGCTGGTATACATCTGCGGAAGCCAACATTTGGATGGACTTCGGTGGCGTTTCCCGGATAACTTTTCGAACCGTTTTTATTTTTTTATTACGATTCTTCAGTATGGAAAATTTTTTGCTGATAAGTTGTGGATAGACTTCCGTAACAGGCAGTTTTGTTGTTTTTAACGGGATGCTTTCCACCGCTAATTGTCTGCTTTTTATTTTTTGTCCCGGAGATGAAAGGAAAAACCGGATACCAAAGAAAAGCAACAAAACAGCAGCTATTGTCAGTCCGGCATAACGCAACAAAGGAACTACCCTGTGCTGTTTCAACAGTTCTTTGTTTTCGAACACAATGGTTTCATCCGGAATGATTTTCGCCAGACTCAACTGCCGGAATTCTTCCTGCAAATGCGGGTTTTGCTGCAGGAAGGCTTCCGCGGATTTTTGTCCTTCCGTTGTTAGTTCACCGTCCTGCGAAAGGACAAAATATTCGTCAAAGTTGTCTTCCGTAATTTCACCAACAGTTTTTATTTCAGGTTTTTTAAGTAATTCTTTTTCGGGAAATTTCCAGAGTTTATCCTGTACGACAGGCAAATCTTCAAAGTTTTCGAATTCCTTTTTCAGCTCCGGATTTTGCTCAAGGAAAAGCACGAGCATCTGCTCCTCGTGCGGGGAGAGCTGTCCATCGTAAAAGTCGATGATAAATCGGCCGTAATTTTCCTTGTTAATTTTCATTTTTATATTACATATTCCGGTTTCCCGATAAACTTTTTCAAAAACATCCTTGCTCTGAAAATGTACACCTTCACCTGGTTATCACTCAACCCGGTAATTTCGCTGATTTCGCGGTAGGAGTAACCTTCATAGTCGCGCAGCAGTATCACCGAGCGTTGATCGGCAGGCAGTTGTTCCACTGCTTTACTCAGTATTTCCTTTAAATCGGAATAACTGTGTTCCACGCTGCCTGTTTTGTGTTTAGATGTTTCCAGCGCCTCCATCCGTTTATGTTTCCTGATATGGTCGATCATGGCCCGGTAGGCCGTAGTAAAAAGCCACGATTTTCCTTTGCCCGCTTCCACCTCTTTGTGCCGTTCCCACAACCGCAGAAAAGCTTCCTGCACCAAATCCCGGGCCAGCTCACGTTCTTTTGTGTTTTTCAACAGAAAACGGTAAAGCCCGTCCGACACGTCATCCACACAACGGTTGTATTCACTTATGTTCATGCAAAGGGTAAATGTGCTGTCATTAATGTTATGACGAAGATAAGGGTAATTTTGTTACAGGAATAGAATATTGTTTAATGAATTTCCCGTGCGGGATTTCAAATCCATTTGCTCATAAACATTCGGATTGCAAATCCTAATGAGCCTAAGAATCCACGATGAAATCTTTGTCAACAACTAATCCAAATACAACCCTGTCATTTTCATTATCTTTTTCTTTTTCAAATGCAAACCATAATGTTGTCCTAAAGACAATAAATCCCAGCCATCTAATTCATTTTCATAAAATACTTTATAGTTTTCCTTAAACTGATTAAAGATTTGTTTTTCAATGTTATAAAAATTATTTATTTGCTTTCTTCTCTGGCCACCCCAATATTTATTGGCTTGCCATATTTCTTTATTTCGTTTGCTAAAGGATTGTTTAAGTTAAAATCGCTTTCCCTGATAGGATGTGGTTCAATCCTGCTGTCAATTTTCCGACGCAACCTCATTAATTCTAACTGAATATCCAGTAAATTATCAAAGTCTTTTAAGATGACGGCAATATCTATATCGCTATCCTTGTGATAGGAACCTTTTGCATAAGAACCAAACAATACAATTCCTACACAATCGTATTTTTCAGCAACTTTTGCAGCAAATCTATTGGCAATATCTATAATTTCTCTTTTATCCATTTTCTTAATTCTTTAATACGCCCTATCCAAATTTCGGTAAATTCCTTTGTGCATTGGTTGTAAAATTCACGTTTATAATCATCGTATCTCGCATGGATATTAAACAAAGAAATAGCATCTAACCAGTCAGCGTATTTATCGGTCAATTCCAATCCGCTTTTCTCTGCAATTCTCAATAAATTATGAATGGGTGGTGAATGTTTATGTTTGGTTTTAACATGGTAAGCCTTTAATAATTTCTCCGTTGAGATATGCCCTAAAAATAATGTCCAATTGTATTTTTTTGATTGAAAAAGAAAATTCATTGTATCAAAATCTTCATCGGATGTTTTTACCCAATGATTTACAATTTTATCAACATTTATTTCTTTTTCTTTACTCATTTGTAAAATTGTTTCTTACAAAGATACAAAATTCTTTTCCTCTTGCATTTTCGGATGCGTCGTTTAAATCATCTTTTCTGCGAAACCAGGGAAAAAGCCGCTCTGAAACCTGAAAATACCTCACAGCAACTTAATCGTTCAGCCTCAACACTACAAGAAACGCCTGCTGCGGGACTTCCACATTGCCTACCTGACGCATACGCTTTTTCCCTTTTTTCTGTTTTTCCAGCAGTTTCCGTTTACGGGTAATGTCGCCGCCGTAACATTTGGCGGTAACATCTTTACGGACGGCTTTGATGGTCTCGCGGGCAATAATTTTTGCGCCAATGGCAGCCTGCACGGCAATGTCGAACTGTTGTCGCGGAATCAGGTCTTTCAGCTTTACGCAAATTCTGCGCCCGAAACTGTAAGCGTTGTCCTGATGAATAAGGGTGGAGAGGGCATCCACCGGATCGCCGTTGAGCAGGATATCTAATTTCACCAACTTGGCCGGACGGTAACCCGAAATATGGTAATCGAAAGAAGCATAACCTTTTGAGATACTTTTCAGTTTATCATAAAAATCAAATACAATTTCTCCGAGTGGCATGTCCATGGTCAGTTCCACCCGGCTGGTGGTCAGATAGACCTGATTTTTCAGCTCTCCTCTTTTGTCGAGGCAAAGTTTAATGAGCGGGCCAATATATTCGGTACGGGTTATGATTTGCGCTTTGATAAAAGGCTCTTCGATGTGGTCGATATATTTTTGTTCGGGAAGCCCGGATGGGTTGTGAACTTCAACAACCTTTTTTTTGTTGGTAACCACCCGGTACGATACGTTGGGCATGGTGGTAATCACGCTCATATCAAACTCGCGGTCGAGGCGTTCCTGGATAATTTCCATGTGCAGCAATCCCAAAAAGCCGCAACGAAAACCAAATCCCAGCGCCAGCGATGACTCAGGCTCAAAGGTGAGGGAAGCATCATTGAGCTGTAGCTTTTCAATGGCCGTACGAAGCTCTTCATAATCGTCGGCATCGGTAGGATAAATACCGGCAAAAACCATGGGTTTTACATCTTCAAATCCACCGATAATCATAGTACAGGGATTTTCCACATGGGTAATGGTATCGCCCACTTTCACCTCTTTGGAGGTTTTTATTCCTGAGATAATATAGCCCACATCGCCGGTACGCAGCATCTTCCGGGGTTCCTGCTTCAGCCGGAGCACACCAACTTCGTCTGCATTATACTCTTTGCCTGTGTTGACAAATTTAACCCGGTCGCCTTTTTTAATTTCACCGTTGAAAATACGGAAATAGGCAATGATTCCCCGGAAAGAGTTGAAAACGGAATCGAAAATCAGTGCTTGCAACGGCGCCTGGGGATCGCCTTTCGGCGATGGTACTTTGTGAATAATAGCTTCCAGAATTTTATCAACGCCATAACCTGTTTTGCCGCTGGCTTCTATGATGTCTTCGTAATCGCATCCCAGCATGTCCACAATCTGGTCTTTTACTTCATCGGGCATGGCATTGTCGAGGTCCATTTTGTTGAGGACGGGAATAATTTCCAAATCGTGTTCAATGGCGAGATAGAGATTTGAAATGGTCTGTGCCTGAATACCCTGTGTGGCATCAACTACAAGCAGCGCTCCTTCGCAGGCGGCAATGGAGCGCGAAACTTCATAAGAAAAATCCACATGTCCCGGTGTATCGATGAGGTTGAGGACGTATTTTTTGTCATCCTGCTCATAATCCATCTGAATAGCATGACTTTTTATGGTGATGCCTCTTTCTCTTTCCAGATCCATATCGTCCAGTACCTGGGCCTGGGCATCGCGCGCCGACACGGTTCCCGTAAACTCCAGCAGCCTGTCGGCTAAAGTGCTCTTGCCGTGATCGATATGAGCAATAATACAAAAATTCCTTATGTTTTCCATGGAGGGCAAAAGTACGAAATTACCGTTACCGGTACAAGTGGATGCTTGCGCCAGTGCAGTTTTTAGAATCTGAATTCCACCGGGTCTTTTCCATCCTCAATAGGATAGTGGCCTTTGTAAACATTTCCCAAAAGGCCGTCAATGGAAATTTTGTCGCCCACATGAAAGATGTCCTTGTTCAGCTGGCAGTATTTTTTGTCTTCGTTTACCAGCAATCCTGTACAGTTTACCACCGAGGTCTTGCCCAGCCTGACGGCAGTAACGGCAGCATGCGAAGTGGCTCCGCCTTTTGCGGTAAGCAGGGCATCGGTTTCGAATATCATGCCGATATCATCAGGTACGGTATCAGGCCGAAGCAGGACGGCTGCTTCTTTCGGAAATCTTTTATGGATAAAGTTTATGTCTTCCATGTCAATAGCCACACGTCCGTTGAGTGCTCCTCCACCAATGCCGATGCCTCTGCCGGAGAGTTTCATCTTGTCAAAGGGCGTTTTAAAACGTTTGATGCTTTGGAACGAAGCCATATCCATATCGCGGATTTGTAAAATATACAAATCGTCCGGGTCTTCCGACTCAAAGGTAAACTCAATTTCCTGTGGATTATAACCCAGATTCTCAGTGAGTTCTAAAGCAATAGTGTGGAGCTTTTTGTATAATTTAGGATATTTTTCTTCGAGAGAAATCATCTCTTCCCTGTCGCCCTGTTTTTGAGATTCGCTTACGGGATAGGGATTTACCAATCCGGCCACAATATCTTCTCCCTGGCTCCGGAAGGTATAATCGCCGTAAAGGTGTACGCCTTGTTGTGTGTTTTTAGGGTTTTGTGTAAAAACCACCCCGCTGCCGGAGCTGCTTTTTTTGTTCCCGAAAATCATTTGCTGGATAATTACGGCCGTTCCCCATTCGTCGGCGATTTGCAGATGTTCGCGATAGACAATTGCGCGTTCGGAAGACCATGATTCGAAGACCAGGTTTACCGTTTTCATAAGTTGCTTAAAAACGTCTTCTTCAAAGAAGATACCTGAATCTGTTAGCTTCTGTTTATAGGCGCAAGCCATCTCACGCATGATGGCCGGCGGAAAGTCTCCCTTTTGGCCAATATTGGTTTTTTCTTTGAAACCGTTAATGATTTCGTCGAATTCATCGCGGGTTAGCCCGAAAGCCATTCCCCAGCTCTGCAACAACCGGCGGTAAGAGTCCCATGCCGACCATTCAAATCCGGGTTGTCTGCTGAGACTTTCGGTAATTTCGTCGTTCATGCCCACATTCAAAATCGTATCCATGGCTCCCGGCATAGAGATAGCTGTACCGGAACGAACTGACAAAAGAAGCGGGTTCTTGGGATTTCCAAATTGTCTCGCTGCTACTTTTTCAACCTTTTTCAGGTGCTGTATGATCATATCATCCATTTCCTTCCGCAATTCGGCATGACTGACAATGGCCGAATGCCGCCTGAAAATTTCGGTCGTAAGTACAAATCCGGGAGGAACAGGAAATCCGGCCATTCGCAAAATTTTTAAATGATATGCTTTCGACCCCAGGAATACCTGGTTATCAAGATCGGGATTGGCATGTGCCAGCCGGGCAATGATTAAATCGGAATTGTACGACATGACCTCTTTTATCATGGCCGGGGGAAGGTTGTCGGCCATCTCCCGCAGCGACTCAAGAACTTTTAAAACAAAATTGTCTAACGGTTGCATCAAAAAAGCTTCGGCAATCGCATCACGGTAAAACTTTTCCGAAACCTTGTTTATCAGCTCTTGTCTTTTTTTCTCACTTAGATTATGCTCTTTGTCAAACAGTTGCAGGATGACGATATTCAGCGGAATTTCATAGGTTTTCAGAAAATATTTTATCAGGGTTTTCTTCACATTGTCAGCCACAAACTGGAAAATATTGATGTACTGGTCAAAAGAGAAACTCTGAGAAACCAGACTGTATTTCAACATAAGCAGATTCGAGTTAAAGCTTTGGTTGGTAATACCATCCAGGTCGAGACCATCTCTGAAATAGTTGAGAATAACATAAATATTTCGCAGTGTTTTCCCTGAAATATAGTTCAGGTTGATGTTTTCGACCACTTTTTCCATGAGTCGTGTAGCCACCTTCTCCAACCTGAAAGTGAGACCGAGGGCTTCAAATTTGGGCTCACGGTAAACACCGTACATCGACGGAATACCAATGGCAATATGGCGTTTGTGGTAAATATTTTCCCAGCTTTGGCTTGGTTTGGGGTTGAAGATAATCTCCTTCAGGTGCTTCATAAAGTTGTAAATCAGCTTCAGCGAACTTTCAATATCCTCGTTGTCAAGCGCTACTTTTAAGTGGTCAATATCTTTATCAGGAATGTAGGAATAGCGTTTTAATAAGTTGATAATGTCAACGGTTTCGAAAGAATACTTCTCTTTAAGAAAAGCATACAGAGTGCGGATGTCGCGCAGACGTACCAAATCTTTGTCGTTTCCGCCGGTAAGTTGCGACAGCAGGCTTTCAAAATCCTGTTCCTCAAGCGACAAAACTTCCCGGGGCGTGCTGCCGCTGAGGGCACAAAGTTTTCTCACAATTTTATGAACAGGTGCATACGAGGGGCTTTTTTTATCGATGCTGTTGTAAACATTTTGCGGCAGCGCATCCTTCAGGTTTTCCAGTTTACCATCGTACCAAAACCGGAAAATGCGATATGTCAGGTCGATAAGGGTGTTGTTGCTTTCGGTATGTACCTGCTTGCGCAGAAAATGGATAAGCTTGTCATCGCGATGCGAAATTTCATCCATGGTAGTGGTAACTTTTCTGATTTCACCCTCGGCGCCGATTTCGTTGAAATAGACCGGAAAAATACGTGTCAGCTGCTTCACCTTTTTGTAAAAAGGAGCAATGTTTGAGTTTAAAATTTTGGTGATCTCGCGTTGAAAAAGATCGGTATCACTGAGAAAAATACCTCCCAGCTTCAGGTTCACAATAAGAGCCGAAAGTAAATTTTCCATTTCCGACTGCGAGTATTCAATAATATCGAGCCATACACGGATATTTTTAATGTGGTTTTCGTTGATGTGCAGTTGCCAGTCTTCGTTAACGTAAACCACTCCGGGCGTCTCAAATCCGAAGTTTATAAGCTTGTTTTCCAAATGGTTGATGAGCGGTTTTTGGTCGGACTGGTCGATGTCAATAACCTTCTTCCCAACCGTAAGCAAAATATCAAGGACTGCGGAAGTGTGTTCCGCTTTAAGGTCTTCGAGATAGTGAAACAACTGGTCGATGAAGGCAATGATATCCTCTTCTTTAATTTCCCTCATGGTCTGTACCAGCATTTTGTTGAGCCGCCAAATAAGTCGTTCTTTCTGATCCTGCATGCCCTGCAGACGGAGCAGGTAAAAAATGAAATAGAATTTTTCGATAAAAGAGGGAAAAAGTTCAATGGTTTGTGCAAACCGTTCGCCCACCTGGTCAAAATCGGGCATGGTATCTGCCATTTCCTGCCAGCCTTCCAGCCGGTTAAGGTCGAAACGCAGTTTTTCGAAATAGGGTTTTCCGATTTCCCGAATTAGAAGAGATTTGTCGATTTTTAGCGACTCTTTCTTTTGTTTAATCCAATTCTCCATGCAACTGTCGTTTTCCCAGAAATCGATGATAGCTTCATAAATATTTCGCATCAATTGCAAAACCAATAACCGGAAACGGTCGTCCGTTGCAATTTCTTTCGCATAACGCTTAAAATATCTCGAAGCCTCAATGTAGCTTTCTTTGTTTTTGGCGAAACTTTCATGCAGGGTCTGATAACAATTCAGGAGAGTCTCCTGAAAGTTTTTTTTCTCTTTGAACAACTTTTGTGTAAATTCCAGCAGAGTGCGGAGAATAAAGGTTTTGAGGTAAGTGTTAACCTGTTGGTCGTTGAGCAGGTTTCCGAGAAGTTGCAGCGGAACGCGAAAGGCTTTTTCCGGCTGGTCAAGCGTGATATAAAACCAGTAGTCGGTGATGAGAATTTTTCGCAGCTCTTCGATAACAAATTTTTTATTACTAAAGGGATGCTGGTATTCAATTACGCAATCGTTTGCACGTTTGCGTATTCCGTAGTACTTTTTTGAAATATCTATAAATGCCTGATACTCAGTAGGTATTTTTATGTCCCGATAACGCGTTTCGGCCAGATTGGCTTCGAGGGCTTTTGATATGAATTTTTTTTCCATAGCTTGAAAATCTGTAGTGATTCTTTTCTCCTTTATTTGGTATTTTTGCACCAGTGGACAATGACAAATGTAAAGCTTATTATTAAAGAGTACTCTTAACAAATTAAATTAAAAACTAAAACCATGACAAAAATTAAAATTGGTATCAACGGATTTGGGCGTATAGGAAGAAATGCCTTCAAAATTGCCTTTGAAAGAGATAATTTGGAAGTAATTGGTATCAACGATATTACTGATACTAAGACGCTTGCGCATTTGTTAAAATATGACTCAACTCAGGGAAAATTTAACGGGACGGTTCAGCATGACGAGGGAGCATTGATTGTGAACGGGCTTAGCATTCCTGTTACTGCCGAACGTTCTCCGTTAGAAATTAAATGGGCTGAAACTCCTGACGTGGTCATAGAATCTACCGGAATTTTCCGTCAGAAAGAGAGTAACAAAGGCGGATATGGCGATCACCTGAAAAATGGCGCTAAAAAAGTTATCCTGACGGTGCCTGCCAAAGATGAAATTGATAACATGATTGTTCTCGGCGTGAATGACAATGATTTGCGCGATGAGGATGAATGTGTTTCCAACGCCAGCTGCACCACCAACTGCCTGGCGCCTATTGTCAAAGTTTTGAACGACAGGTTTGGTATTGAAAACGGTTTAATGACCACCATCCATTCTTACACCAACGACCAGCGCATTTTGGATGCGCCTCATTCCGATCTGAGAAGAGCCCGCTCGGCTGCCGTTTCACAAATTCCCACTACTACCGGTGCTGCCAAAGCTGTTGGAAAAGTTATTCCGGATCTGGCAGGCAAGTTGGATGGCCTCGCTATCAGGGTTCCCACGCCAACCGGTTCGCTGGTTGACCTCGTGGTAAACCTGAAAACAGAAGCTTCCAAAGATGAAATTAATGCAGCCATGAAAGAAGCTGCCGAAGGTCCTATGAAAGGTATTCTGGAGTATTGCGAAGATCCCATCGTTTCGGTGGACGTTATTCACAACAACCATTCTTCTATTTATGATGTCGAATCGTTGATGGTTCAGGGGAAAACCGTAAAAGTTCTTTCCTGGTACGATAACGAATGGGGTTATTCTACACGCGTTGTTGACCTTATTGAGAAGATGCTGGGTTAGTAAAGGCTATAAAATGCTTTATCTGATTCCAGGTAAAGATAATCATAGGTAGTTTAAGTTAATAAGTTTGAATGATAATGGGTTGGCCGATTCGGCCAACCCATTTTTTTGGATTAAGATAATTTGTTCCTGTTTAATCCGGGGCAACCATTTAGGGCATTTTGACGGGCGGATTAAAATGCTAAACATAAGAAAATTAAGATGGTTGTAAGCGACCTGAACAGATAAGGGAGGGAGTAAATTAAATTTCTCCATTCAGTACCTTCCAGGCCAGTTCGGGTTGGAAGCCTTTCTGCACGGCATAACGCACCAGCTTATTTTGCCGGGTAAATTCGTCTTTGGCTTTTATCTCTTTGGCAGATAATACGGCTTTGAGGGTATTGATGTACTCTTCCTCTTCAATTTCACTGAGCCCTATTTGAATAAAGAGATCGGGAATTTGCTTTTGCTTCAATGCATAGGAAATTCTGTTTCTGCCCCATTTGTTGTGTCGCAGTTTGCCGATGGCAAAAGCTTTTACAAAACGCTCTTCGTTGATATAATTCTCTGCTTTGAGGGTGCGGATAATTTCCTCCAGTGTCTCATCGGTAGCTTTCCACTGAATCAATTTTGTTTTCACATCAAAGATACTGCGTTCCTGATAAGCACAATAGTTCCGGGCTCTTTCCAGCAGGTATTCGGGTGGGGGCGGTGTCATGGCTTTTGTTTTAAAATTCTTGTAGTCGAAAGTACAAAAAAATTCCGGAAATGATAAAAAACGAACAACTTCACAAGGACGGTTTTATTTTCTATTGGAGACATACCTCTTATTTCCAGGTCTCAAAACGAAATCCCATTTTGGAAAAGTATTCCAGGTAACGCGGTAAAGCATACAGCATATTTTTTTCCGCTTTCGCACTGTCGTGAAAAACAACAATACTGCCCCGGCTTGTTTTGCTTATGGCAATATTGAGACAGTCTTTCTTTGCCGTATCGGCATCAAAATCGTAAGTTACCACCGACCACATTACCAGCTGGTAATTTTTTTTCAGATATTTTATTTGTGAAGGCCGTATTTTACCGTAAGGCGGCCTGAAAAATCGCGATCGTACCAGCTTATTGCAGGCATCCACATCTTCAAAATAGTGATCATCCGGTGTTCGCCAGCCATTAATGTGATAATAGCTGTGGTTTCCAATCAAATGGCCCGCATCAGTAACCTGATGAAACGTTTGAGGATAGCTGTGTACATTGTTTCCCACACAAAAAAAGCAGGCTTTGGCATCAAATTGCGAAAGAATATTCAGTACTTTTGGCGTGATGTCCGGATGTGGTCCGTCATCAAAGGTGAGGTAGATAGTATCGTTTGTAACCGGCACATTCCAAAGGAGTTCAGGAAACAAACGATGAAAGAATGTAGGTGTCTGAAATTTCATTTGATAGCAAAGATAAGGTCTTAACAAAGACAAATAACATTAACTGATAAATTAAAAATCATGAAACGACTTGTATTGGTTAGGCATGGCGAAAGTATCTGGAATAAGAAAAACCGTTTTACGGGATGGACCGATATTCCTCTTTCGGAACAAGGTATTAAAGAAGCAAAAAAAGCAGGGCAGACCCTGAAAAAAGAGGGGTTTCAGTTCCGGCTGGCATACACCTCTTACCTGACACGTGCCATTAAAACTTTGTGGCTAATGTTGGAAGAGATGGATTTGATGTGGGTCGAAGAGCGCAAAAGCTGGCGACTCAACGAAAAACATTATGGCAACCTGCAGGGACTCAACAAAGTGGAAACGGCCAAAAAATTCGGGGATGAAAAAGTTATGATGTGGCGACGCAGTTTTGATATTCCACCCGATCCGCTGACCGCTGACGATGAAAGGAATCCCCGTTTTGACTCACGGTATGCCAGTCTTACCCCTGAAGAACTTCCTTTGACAGAATCGCTGAAAGAGGTGATTGATCGTATGTTGCCTTACTGGCAAAGCGAGATCAAACCTTCGCTGAAAGAACAGGGCGATTTGCTGGTGGCTGCCCACGGAAACAGTCTGCGTGCCCTTGTCATGCACCTGAAAGGAATGAGCAAAGAGGAGATTATAAAATTCAATATCCCCACGGGCATCCCCTACATCTTTGAATTTGATGATGATATGAACTTTGTAAAAGACTATTTCCTCGGCGACCCCGAAGAGGTGAAGAAGTTGATGGAAAAAGTTGCTAACCAGGCGAAAGGGAAATAATGAATTTTCGGTTTTGCATCGGAGAAGCAAAAACCCGGTGCAAACTTTTTATCTTTGCTTCATGCGCTTATTTTAAACCGGAAGCATAACTATACCTGCTTCTAAAAACTGATTTTCTCATGTTCAAAACATGGATTATTCCTGACATTCACGGATATGCTGCCACTTTGAAATTGATGGTTGAGCAGCAAATCAAACCCGAAAAAACCGATCGGTTGATTTTTCTCGGCGATTATATTGACCGGGGTCCGGACAGCAAAGGCGTTATCGATTTTATTATGCAACTGCAAGCGGAGGGATACAACATTACCGCCCTCAAAGGAAACCACGAAGATTTCTGTGTGAAGGCATGGGAGGCGGATAAAAACAGGAAAAGCATTCTCGGAATAAAAACCAAATCATATCCTCAGGAAATATGGGAAATAAACGGCGGAACAAAAACACTGGAGAGTTTCGGCGTTATCCGGCCCTCTGAAATCCCCGAAAAATATATCCGTTGGATGATGTCGCTGGAATATTTCGTAGAAACGGAAAAATTCATTGCCGTCCACGCCGGCCTGAACTTTAACCTTGATGACCCCTTCAGTGACACACGTTCTATGTTGTGGACAAGAGAATCCAGGGTTAAACCCGAAAAAATAAACAACAAAATCCTTGTTCATGGGCATGTTCCTGTTAATCTGGAGCTTATCGATATGACCATTCGTAAAGAAAATCCCGATTTCATCGATTTGGATAACGGTATTTACGTGAACAACATATCCGGTTACGGTAATCTCGTCGCACTGGAAATCAACAACATGGAGTACAAAGTGCAAACGGTGGTGGATGAAATAAACGACTACAGACCGTTTTAGCAGGAAATATTCGATACAGGCCTATTATAAAAGAACAAATTTTCCGTCTTTTATTTCAATTCGTTTCACGAGTGCATCAAATGGCTTCCATTGCAAAGCTTCAACAACCACATCGGCTCGTTGTAACAGCCCGGGAACATCTTTTTTGCCGAAAGTACCGTTCTCCCCTTTTACCATAATAAACAGTCCGGGTTTAACAAAGTTTCGCAGGCTGTTCGATTCGCAAACAATCCATTGAGCCTTTTTCAAAACAGTTTGAATCTCCGGAAAAGTCTCCGGCAGGAAGGCATCTTCGGTTTGAATAAACCACGATTCAAAAGCTCCCGCTCTCAAAAACCGCATACTGTCCTTTTTCCCATCGCTCCTGGTCTCTTTCTTTATGAGGATTTTATTCCGGAAAGAGTTGACATCATGGCCGTGAAAACTACTGTTCTCCGGCTTTATGTTGGAAATTTTTACAGCGGTAACCGGTACCTGCGAACCAAACTTTTCAATCAACTTTTCAGCGAGTGTGGTTTTGCCGGTATTTCGGCCGGTCCCGCCTATAATTATCCAGTTTGTGAGAAAATCCATCTTCGTATCTCCTTGATTAACAACATGTCAACAGAAAAGGTATATTGTTTACAAATTAACAATATTTTTTGCTTTAAGAAACGATGATAGTTAATTAATTGTACATTTGTTGCATCAAAAAAATACAAAAGAATGGATAAATTATTTAGAAAAGACGCTTTCAATTACCATGCATTGGGACGTCCGGGAAAGATAGAGGTCATTCCCACCAAACCCTATTCAACACAACGTGATTTATCATTAGCTTACACGCCTGGTGTTGCCGACCCCTGTCTCGCTATTAAAAAACACCCCGAAGATGTTTATAAATACACTGCCAAGGGGAACCTGGTGGCGGTAATCTCTAACGGCACTGCTGTGTTGGGCCTTGGCAACATTGGCCCGGAAGCCGGCAAACCGGTTATGGAAGGCAAAGGCCTTTTATTTAAAGTTTTTGCCGATGTGGATGTTTTTGATATAGAAATCAACGAAAAAGACCCTGACAAAATTATTGAAGTTGTAAAAGCCATTGCGCCTACTTTTGGTGGAATTAACCTCGAGGATATAAAAGCTCCCGAATGTTTTTACATCGAAAGTCGCTTAAAAGAGGAATTAGATATTCCGCTTATGCATGACGACCAGCACGGAACAGCTATTATTACTTCCGCCGGTTTGTTGAATGCGATGGAAATTTTGGGTAAAGAAATTGAAGATCTGAAAGTTGTTGTGAGCGGTGCCGGAGCAGCAGCCGTTTCCTGTACGAAATTATACATCGAGTTGGGTGCCAAACCCGAAAACATCATCATGGTTGATAGCCATGGTGTTATCCACAAAGACCGTACGGACCTGAATGAAATAAAAAAACAGTTTGCTACCGACAAGCCTGTTCACACCCTGGAAGAAGCTTTAAAAGGAGCTGATATGTTTCTCGGGCTGTCTGTTGCCGGCCTGCTGAAACCGGAAATGTTAAAAACCATGGCCGATAATCCCATTGTATTTGCCCTGGCCAACCCTGTACCTGAAATCTCTTATGACAGGGCCATGCGTACACGAAGCGATATTATTATGGCTACCGGTCGGTCTGATTATCCTAACCAAATCAACAATGTGCTTGGTTTCCCTTTCATTTTCAGGGGAGCACTGGATGTAAGAGCAACAAAAATCAATGAGGAAATGAAACTTGCGGCTGCCAAAGCGCTGGCAGCACTGGCCAAAGAGCCGGTACCCGAAGAGGTAAACATTGCTTTTGGTATCAATAACCTGAAGTATGGGAGAGATTACATTATTCCCAAACCTACCGATCCCCGCTTAATTGAAACTGTTGCCCCCGCAGTGGCCCGTGCGGCCATGGAATCAGGAGTAGCCGGAAAGCCGATTCCGGATTGGGAAAAATACAAAGAAGAACTTCGCAAACGTATGGGACTGACAAGTCCGCTGAAGCGCCAAATGAAAGGAGCCTGCCGCAGAGATCCCAAACGGATTCTGTTGGCCGATGCCGAACATTACAATATCCTGAAGGCTGCCGAAATTTTGGTCAACGAGAAATTGGCCATTCCTATTCTTATGGGTAATGAGAAAAAAATAAAAACAATTATCACCGAACACGAACTGGAACTGAAACTGAATGACATCAGGATTATCGATCCCCGGGCTGAAGAGAACAAAGAGAAAATGGACAACTATGTAAAACAACTCTTTGAGAAAAGAAAACGTCGTGGCATGACACTGCTTGCAGCCAAAGAATACATGAAGCGGGATAGCTATTACAGTTCTATGCTGGTGGAAAACGGTGAAGCTGATGCTGTTCTTTCCGGTTTTACAAGGAATTATCCGGATACCATTCGTCCGGCTTTGCATGTGATTGGCAGAAGACCTGACGCCCGGATTGTGAGCGGTATTTATGTCGTCATTACCAAAGAAGGTCCTCTGTTCCTCGGCGATTGTACGGTGAACAAACAGCCCACAACCGAAGATTTGGTGGAAATCACTTTGCAAACAGCCGAGATTGTCAAACGTTTCAATATGAAACCCAACATTGCCATGCTTTCTTACTCCAATTTTGGTTCGGTAGATGCTGATGACACGGTCAAAGTCCGTGATGCCGTGAATATATTGCATGAAAAATACCCTGAATTAAATGTAGATGGCGAAATTCAGGCAAACATCGCTTTGAATCAGGAGTTGATGAAAGAGAGTTTCTCTTTTTCCAAAATTCTCGGCAAAAGAGTGAACACGCTTATCTTCCCCGATCTTTCTTCCGGCAATATTGCTTACAAGTTGCTGAATAAAGCCGCCGGCTTTGAAATCATTGGCCCGATTCTGAATGGGATGAACAAACCGGTTCATGTGCTGCAAATGGGTAGTGGCGTGAACGAAATTGTCAATATGATTATGGTTGCTGTTATGGATGCCCAGCAGTAATAGCTGACAATTCTTGTAAAATAATATAAGCAATGGTTCAGGCGATCGCCTGAACCATTGCTTTTTGATATCCTGTTTCCCTGCCCTGATTCAGGCATTCACCCGGACCATGACCTGCTCTGTTTTCCTCCATCTCAAAAAATCTTAGTATTTTGCCACATGTTTTTTAACGGAAATTTGATATGATGAAGACAATCCCGGAACTTTTCGAAGGCAGTGTGGCAAAATATCCCGACAATGTGTTGGTTTGGGAGAAAAAGGATGGCCAATATAATAGCATTGGTTTCTCAGAAATAAAAGAACGCGTTTACCGGCTTGCCGCCGGACTGATGACACTTGGCGTAGAAAAAGGAGACCGGGTGGCGCTGCTTTCCGAAGGAAGAAGCGAATGGCTCATCTCCGAGTTGGCAGTACTCTATCTTGGCGCGATAAACATTCCCCTTTCGGTAAAAATCAACGAACCCAACGAACTTTCTTTCCGGATAAAACATGCCGGATGCCGGTGGGTAATTTGTAGCGAACGGCAGACAGAAAAGGTGCGGAATATAAAACAGGATATTCCCAAAGTCGGTACTTTTATTATCATTGGACGTACAAACACGCTTGAAAAAGGCGAAAAAAGCTATACTGATGTTTTTGAAAAAGGCGAAAAACTGCTTCCCGGATTAAAAGACAAACTTGTCCGCCTGTGGCAGTCCGTAAAACCTGATGACCTTGCTAACATCAGCTACACCTCCGGAACCACTGCCGACCCGAAAGGCATTATGCTCACCCACAGGAACTATACGGCCAACGTAGAGCAGGCCAATACACTGATGAATGTTACCGAAGATTTTGTAACGCTGCTGATTTTGCCGTGGGACCACTCTTTTGCTCACACCGTCGGGCTTTACACACTTATCCGCCAGGGGGCCAGTATGGCCGTGGTTGAGGTTGGGAAAACACTCATGGAAACCCTGCGTAATATTCCCAAAAATATTAAAGAAGTTAAACCTACATTTTTGTTGAGTGTTCCCGCTTTATCCAAAAATTTCCGGAAAAATATTGAAGCCGGCATTCGTGCCAAAGGTAAAATTACAGAAAAGATTTTTCAGCAGGCCATGAAAACTGCTTATGCTTATAACGGGATTGGCTGGGACAAAGGCAAAGACTGGCGGAAAATCCTCAAACCCTTGGTGCAGCTTTATGATAAAATCTTGTTTAGCAAAATCCGGGAAAACTTCGGCGGAAGATTACAGTTTTTTGTGGGAGGTGGTGCCCTGCTTGACATCGACCTGCAACGCTTTTTCTATGCCATTGGCATTCCCATTTATCAGGGTTACGGGCTCTCGGAGGCTTCTCCTGTTATTTCGTCTAACGGCCCGGAGTTGCACAAAATGGGGTCTTCCGGCTATCTCGTAAAAAATCTTGAACTTAAAATTTGCGATGAAAAGGGAAATGAATTGCCGCAGGGCGAAAAAGGAGAAATTGTTATCCGTGGCGAAAATGTCATGAAGGGTTATTGGAAAAATGAAACGGCCACGGCAGAAGCGCTCAAAGATGGGTGGCTGCACACCGGCGACATGGGTTACATGGACAAGGATGGCTTCCTGTATGTGCTTGGCCGTTTCAAAAGTCTGCTTATTGGTAACGATGGAGAGAAATACAGCCCGGAAGGCATCGAAGAAGCTTTGGTGGAACAATCTCGTTTTATTGAACAGTGCATGCTTTACAACAACCAGGATCCCTATACCACCGGATTGATCTATCCCAACCTGACAGCGCTTAAAATCGCCATGAACGACCTTGATTTAGATACCGAAAATACTGATTATGACAAAATTATGCTGGAGCTAATCAAAACGGACGTCGATCAGTATTTGAGTGGCGGAAAATATGAAAATATGTTTCCGGAGCGCTGGATACCGACTGCCGTGGGGATTATGCGGGAGTCTTTCACAGAGGAAAACCGCATGCTCAATTCAACAATGAAAATGGTGAGAAACCGTGTTGTGGAGCGCTACAAAGACCTGATAGACTATCTTTATACTGCACCTGGAAAGAATGTGCTGAATGAAAGGAACATGAAGACCATCCGGGAACTGTTAAAAACAAAGCAGAGTGATATGTCCGGAGCTTGAAAGCGCTTCAAAGAATCGTTTTATACGATGGATAATTTAGATACCATATAAATTCACAGTCAGGCAGATATTTATTGTTTTTTAAGAATGATTTCCTTCATTAATTAGTAATTTTGAATGATTAAATAATTAGATATCTTAAACCTAAAAATATCAAGTCATGAAAAAAGTAACCGTAGTAGGAGCAGGCAGTGTGGGAGCTACCTGTGCTGATGTTTTAGCCCAAAAAAATTTCCTCGATGAAGTTGTTCTGATAGACATAAAAGAAGGTTTGGCTGAAGGTAAAGCTCTTGATATATGGGAAAGCTCCGCTATTAACCATTTTGACACACGTGTTGTCGGTTCAACAAATGATTATTCAAAAACCGAAGGCTCTGATGTAGTTGTCATCACTTCCGGTATTCCGAGAAAACCCGGCATGTCGCGGGACGATTTGATTTCGACCAACGCCAAAATTGTAAAATCCGTTACCGACAATGTTATGGCAACTTCTCCCAATGCCATCATCATTATTATTTCCAATCCTTTGGACGTAATGACTTATGCTGCTCACACAGCTTCCGGAAAACCGGCCGGCAAGGTGTTCGGCCAGGCCGGCGTTTTGGATACTGCCCGTTACCGTGCTTTTATCGCTTCCGAACTGAATGTTTCTCCTATGGATATTCAGGCCTTACTGATGGGTGGTCATGGTGACACTATGGTTCCGCTACCGCGTTATACCACTGTTTCCGGTATTCCCGTAACCGAGCTGATTTCCAAAGAAAAATTGGATGCCATCGTTCAGCGTACCAAAAAAGGCGGTGGTGAAATCGTGAATCTGCTGGGAACTTCCGCATGGTATGCTCCGGGTGCTTCTGCTGCTCAAATGGTTGAGTCGGTTATCCAAAACCAAAACCATATTTTCCCCTGCTGCGTCCGTTTGGATGGTCAATGGGGCGAAAAAGATGTTTATCTCGGATCGCCGGTTAAACTGGGGTGCAATGGTGTGGAAGAAATCATCGAAATTGAACTGAATGATGAAGAACTGGCGTTGCTTCATGCTTCTTCTCAGCATGTGAAAGATGTGATGAAAACTTATGATGACATGAAACTTTTCTAAACAGCGAAATATTTTCATTAAAAAAGGCGCTCCGACCGGAGCGCCTTTTTTTGTACCTTGTCATCACAAAAAGCAATGCTATGAAACGCGTCGTCATTTTAACCGGAGCCGGAATGAGTGCCGAAAGTGGCATCAGCACTTTTCGCGACAGCAACGGATTGTGGGAAAATCACCGTATTGAAGAGGTGGCTTCGCCGGAAGCATGGGCACGAAATCCCGAAATAGTCACGGCGTTCTACAACCAGCGGCGCAAACAGCTTTTTGAGGTGAAACCCAATACCGGCCATTACGCCCTCGTACGACTCGAAGAAAAGTTTGATGTGCAAATTGTTACCCAGAATGTGGATGATCTTCACGAACGGGCTGGTTCCTCCCATGTACTTCATTTGCATGGCGAACTCAAAAAAGTCCGCAGTACCATTGATCCCCGTTTAGTTTATGAGCTGGATCATTGGGAGGTAAAGTTGGGTGATAAGTGTGAAAAAGGCTCGCAACTTCGTCCCCATATTGTCTGGTTTGGGGAGGCTGTTCCTATGATTGACAAAGCCTCTGAGCTGGTAAAGAGAGCTGAACTTTTCATGGTGGTAGGCACTTCCATGGTCGTTTATCCAGCCGCCGGGCTCATTCATTATGTGGAGCGGGAAATCCCCAAATATTACGTGGATCCCAAAGCTTTTGCCGTACACGGTGTTTTAAATTTGGAAGTTATCCGGCAAAAAGCCGGCGAAGCCCTGCCGGTATTGGTTGACCGGCTGCTTAGGGAGGGATGAAGAAAATGTTATGCTATTCACAAAAAACTGTTTTTCTGATATCTGGAAGCTTATGCCTTGCATATTGTTCATCTCATTTGTTTCTTGAAAGAAAGGAATTATTAGAAGCCCCCTTAAGTAAATATGGAAGCAAAAGACGCAAGGACAGGTTTTACGCAGATAAGTATTTTGAAGCCCTTCCACAACTGATAAACACAACAAATATTCCAAGATACGGAACCATTCAGGATGAGGCCGCAAGGTGTTATTCCGTTCGCACATTTGACCGGTTCCTGGATTTTTTCGGATTAATTGAAATTGAACAGAGGATTTGGAACGAACCGAAAATTATCAGAAAGACCACATTATTCGACAGGATGATAAAATGCACACCACATGGTAAAGGGGTTTAGGGTTTTACGAAATACCGGCAGGATACTGTTTCCTAAAATTTCCTAAATCATTGCCGAAGTATGACAGACAATCTTATCTTTGCAGGCCATGAAACGGACATGAATTTTTTCAAGAAGAGTTCGTGTGAATTTGAAGTTGATCCAAGGCTTGAAATTTTTTTAACTCCCTTGAATTTAATAAAATAAACAAAAACAAAAAACAGATGAAAAAAATTATCCTACCCGTCTTGGGGCTGTTAGTACTGCTTTTCACCTTTGCAGGATGTTCCAAAGACAATATAAAAAAACAGTCGGAAACAGATCATCAGCTTATTTTGAACTATGTTACATCACATAATTTAAAAGGACAGTTTACCGGCTCCGGACTTTATTATGTGATTCTGAAAAGTGGTAATGCTAATCATCCTACTCTTAGCTCCACGCTAAATACAGATTATAAAGGATATTTTCTAAATGGCAAAATCTTTGACCAGGGAACAGGCGTTCCTTTTCCTCTTTCCCGTGTTATAAAAGGCTGGCAGGAGGGTCTTCAGTTGATTGGCGAAGGTGGCAAAATCAAGTTGATCGTTCCATCGGCTTTGGCATACGGCAACACGCAGTCAGGGAGCATTCCTCCCAATTCTGTTTTGGTTTTTGATATTACGCTGAATTCGTTTTCTAAATAATCAAGCCGTTTCGTGAATTCTTTTTCTGTTGCCCTCACCGGTGATGTTTTATTTTTTGCATCTTTGTATTGATGAAACGTTTTTCCATTTTTCAAAAACTATTCCTGCCTGCCGGGGTTTTATTGATGATGCTGGGTTTATATCGATGCGCCAATGTACTGGCGCCTACCGGTGGTCCGAAAGATGTTACTCCGCCAAAGGTTGTTAAAAGTATACCGGCTAACCACAGCTCCGGCTTTAGGGGAAATAAATTCAGCATCACTTTTGATGAATACATCAAACTGGATAAGCTCACTCAGCAACTGCTGGTTTCGCCTCCCATGGCCGAACTTCCGGATTTTCGTATAAAAGGGAAAACTTTAATCCTTCAGTTTAAAGATAGACTGAAGTCCAACACGACCTATTCGGTCTTTTTTGGCGATGCCATTCAGGACATTACCGAAGGAAATCCTTTGCACAACTTCACCTACGTTTTTTCTACGGGTAGCAGTGTTGATTCGATGAGCATGCGGGGACAGGTGGTTAATGCTGAAGATTTGAAACCGGTTGATGACGTATTTGTCATGCTGTATAAAAACAACAATGATACCATCTCTCTGGATAGTCTTCCTCTTCGCGTCAAGCCATTCTACGTTAGTAAAACCGACAAAAACGGAAACTTTATTTTTTCGGGTTTAGCAGACACTTCCTATTTGATTTTTGCTTTGCAGGATCTCAATTACAGCATGACTTTTGACCAGCCTGCCGAAAAGATTGCATTCCTTGATTCCCTTGTAAAACCACAATACAAACCTAAGCCGCAAATTGATTCTTCGCTGTTTGATACCATTACCAGCCTCCCGGCCGATTCCGTTAAACTGATGACGGATTCGCTTTGGCACCGGGCCGACTCCCTTGCCGATGCAAAACTTACTTTATATAAACTCTACCTGTTTCAGGAGGCCGACACTGTACAAAAACTTCTGAAAGCGAAATTGTTACGTGAAAATACAGTACAATTTGTTTTTACCCTGCCCGGGAAAGACGTAACCATTCGGTCGCTGAATTTTCATCCCGACAACCTCTGGCACAAAAACGAGTGGAGCAGAAGCGGCGATACACTTCTTTGGTTCCTGCACCTGCCCCATCCTGACACCCTGAATTTGCTGTTTATCAATGGACAAGACACGCTCGACAGCCTCAATTTGCGAATTATTCCAAAACAAAAATTTATCAGGAGAAGAAAAAAAGCCACACTGAAAAAGAAAAAGTATCTGACATGGAAATCAGATATTCGCGGTGTGATAAAACCCGGGCAAAAGGTTGTGCTTACTTTCGGTCAGCCGGTAGCCAGAATACTACCTGATTCCATTCTGCTGGTTCAGGGAAAGGACAGCCTGTATCATCCGCGTTTTACTTTTACTGACAGTTTGCACCGGCATTTGTATTTTCCAATGAAGATAAAAGATGCAACTTCCTACCTGCTTTATCTTCCCGACTCCAGTGTTATTGACTGGAATCATTTCTATAATAAAAAAATCCGACTTTCGATGCATACAAAAGCTTTAAAGGAATATAGCGACCTGAATGTTGACCTGCAACCCCGAATCCCCGGAAACTATATTTTTGAAATTTTAAATAAATCAAATGAAAAAGAGAAGCCGGTAGTTATCCGCTATTTTTCCGGTAAAACAGTTCTCCGTTTTCCACGCATAAACCCCGGTACATACCGGTTTAAAATCATTTTCGACAGAAACGGAAATAACAGGTGGGATCCGGGAAATTACCTGAAAAAGCAGTTACCTGAAAAAGTAATTTATTTTAAAGGTGTTGTGATTTTGCGCGCTAACTGGGAAATTAATGAAACATGGAAATTCTGACCCTACTTATTTTTCTTCGTTGCAACGGTTAATACATTCAATAATTTCCATCAACGTATTGCTGCGCAAAGAGTAGAAAATCTTCTTTCCGGCACGTCTCGAAACCAGTACGTTTTTATTTTTCAGAATGTTCAAATGATGAGAAGCCGTGGCTTGCTCAATGTCAAGCGATTTATAAATTTCCGTAACACTTAACGGCTCGTCCTGTGCCAGTAGTTCCAAAATAGCAATCCGCATGGGATGAGAAATTGCTCTTAATTTACCGGCTGCCATCTCCAGATTGTCGATATTAATTTCAAAATGCGCCATAACAAAAAACTTTTGACAAAAATAAGCCTAAATATTTTACAAAAAAATAAATATGTATATATGTTAGGGGTTCCTATATTTTATAACCTGTCTAAATAAGAACGTGCTAATCACTACTAAACAAACGGAAAGAATGTTGACAACTTCTTTTAGGAAAACCTGCCCGGTAGTATGCATGAGAACGGCCAAAGAAATTGGTACTCAGGCATAAAGAGAAGTGAACCCAAAGGTTCGACCATTAAAAAGACCTTTGTCACTCAGTTTTAAATCGGGAATAACCAAAAGAGCCATAAACGAAAGCGTCATAAAAGGCGCACGAAGGGTTGAACCCATTTCATGTACCTGTTTATCCAGCTTCTGATAACGGGCGGCCACGCGGTAACCATCTTTGTTTGACATCAAACCGGCCACAGGAAGGGGAAGTACTTCTTCCTTGCCATCGCGTACAACAGCAATGCCTCCCTTGCTGCGAACAATAGCATTAATAGCTTGTGTTATAGCATTATCACTGGTGCCAACAGCTACGATGTTGTGGCTGTCGTGTGCTACGCTGGAAGCAAAAGCGCCTTCTTTCAGACCAATATTTTTTATGAAAGCCACAGCAGGTTTTGCTTTTTCATAACGGTTAAGGACTACTATTTTCAGCACATCTGAAACCACATTGCTCACAATATTTCCATCAACAACTTTAGGGATGGTTTCCATAATACCGGTAATCAGCTCTCCGTCATATGATGCTATTACTTTAATTTTTTTGCCGTAGTCATCTACACGGATATCTTCGTCTGAAATTTCTTCGGCCATAAACCTGTTGGGCATCAATTCCTCAACGGAAGCAATAAGGCTTTGTCCGTCCTCCGCCACCTTTTGTCCCTGAATATAGGTGGCTTTCACCACAAAATTCTTTAGATTGTCCACCACAATCATATCGGCCGGGTCACCTGTACGCAGCATGCCTACATCTAATTTGTAGTGCTCAACGGGGTTGATAATCACACTCCTGAGGACTTTCAGCGGGTCATGGCCTTTTGCTATGGCTCTTTTTATCATTTGGTTAATGTGCCCTTCGACCAGGTCGTTGGGATGTTTGTCGTCTGAGCAAAACAACACCTTGCCTGCGTGGTCTTTCATCAAATCAATAAGCGCTTCAAAATTTTTAGCGGCGCTTCCTTCACGGATTTGAATCTTCATGCCAAAGCGAATCTTTTCCAATGCTTCTTCCAGGGTAAAACACTCGTGATCGGTACTCACCCCGGCAGCGGCATATTTCCGGGCATCTTCCCCTTTAACACCGGGAGCATGACCATCCACGGGTTTATGATATTTATTGGCAATTTCAATCTTTTTCATCTCTGCGGGAACCCGGTTTATGACCCCCGGGAAATTCATCATTTCCGAAAGATATTTTATCTCATCCATGGACAACAGCATCTCCAGTTCTTTTTCGCCCAGGCTGGCTCCTGAAGTCTCAAAAGGTGTAGCCGGAACGCATGCAGAAGCACCGAAATAAAATTTAAAAGGTACCTTTTTTCCGTTTTCAATCATGAATTTTATACCTTCAATTCCCATTACATTGGCAATTTCGTGGGGATCGGAAACGGTAGCTACCGTCCCATGCACTACTGCCAGACGGGCAAATTCAGATGGTATCAGCATAGAGCTTTCCACGTGAATGTGGGCATCAACCAGCCCCGGTAAAATGGTTTGCTCACCGGCTACGGAATTGTCTTCTTCAATAGATTTAATGAAGCCATTTTCTATATAAATACGACCTTTAAAAATTTTCTCATTTTGCAGGTCAACAATGTTCCCGGCTATGTTAAAGGTAGTTTTTTCTTGCATAATGCGTGCAAAAATACAAAAGATTATTCTTTGTTTTATTGATGAGATTTCAGCGACTGATTTTCAAAATAAAAGCATTAAATTTGTGGCAAAAAGTCATGAAATTAACCCCCATAGAAACAGGAAATTTAAAATTGGATGGCGGTGCTATGTTTGGCGTTGTTCCCAAAGTGATGTGGTCGAAAGTGTATCCCGCTGATGAAAATAATCTGTCCAACTGGGCTATGCGCTGTCTGCTGGTTGAAGATGGTAACCGGAAAATATTGATTGATAATGGCATTGGCAGCAAGCAGGATGAAAAGTTTTTAAGCCACTATTATCTCAACGGTGATGATACGCTGGAAGGATCGCTGGCCAAAGCCGGGGTGAAGCCGGAAGATATTACCGATATGGTTATCACCCACATGCACTTTGACCATTGTGGTGGCAGCGTGAAATACAATGCAGACAAAACCGGATTTGAGCTGGCCTTTCCCAACGCCATTTACTGGACAAGCAGGCAGCAATACGCGTGGGCTACTCTCCCGAACCATCGCGAAAAAGCCTCTTTTCTGAAAGAAAATATCCTGCCCATTGAGGAGAGTGGCCACATGAAACTTATTGATGAGGAGGGGGAATATATTCCGGGAATTATTTTTAAACTTTATCATGGCCATACTGCCGGTCAGCTCATCCCACATATTAAAACCGATAGCAAAACTGTGGTTTTTATGGCTGACCTGATGCCTGCAGCGGCACACATTCCCATGCCCTGGATTATGGCTTACGACACCCGTCCGTTGCAAACACTGAAAGACCGGGAGCGGTTTTACAAAGAGGCGCTGGAAAACGATTACATCCTGTTCTTTGAGCATGACATTTACCATGAAGCCTGCACCCTTGAGGACACCCCCAAAGGTGTCCGCGTAAAAGAAGCCGGGAAGCTGGCACAATTTTTATAAAAGGATTTTTCACTTCTGAATCCCCGGTTTCATCCCTATAGGCAAGGTTTCGGGTTTTTTGTACCGGCCTAAACAAATAACTGAGATTAATCCCGGACATAGAAAATTAAGAATATAACTGATTTGCCATCTGCTATCCAGTGTGTTATAAAGCCTTGTTTTTTTTCCTGATTTCCTGCCATTTGTCCTCGCCAAACTTAGCGCCGACCACTTCAATGACAGTGCCGGCAAGCAACGAGCCAAGATAACCTGCTTTTTCAAAGCCAAGGTTGTTAGCCATACCGTAAAGAAAACCGGAGGCATACAAATCGCCGGCGCCGGTGGTGTCCACCGAGTGTGCTTTGATGGGCGAAATGTAGGTCGTTGTGTCTCCTTGTTTTATCATCGACCCCTTACTGCCGACTTTTACGATGGCAATGTCGGCCATTTGGGCAATATCGTTTAAAGCTTCTTCGGGTTCTTTCCCGGTAAAGGCTTTGGCTTCTTCTTCGTTGGCGAAAACAATATCCACATAATTTTGCACCATATCATGCAAAAATTCCAAATTCTCTTCCACCACATTATAGCTGGCCAGGTCGAGAGATACTTTTAAACCGGCTTCTTTGGCAAGTTTTAAAATAGTTTCGAGCAGTTCGTGGTTTTGTACGAGATAACCTTCCACATGGAGAATATCGTAACCTTCAAAATGGCTTTTGGAAAGCATATTGGCCGAAAGCTCCAGAGCCGCTCCGAGAAATGTCCCGAAAGTACGTTCACCATCGGGCGAAATCATGCCGTTGGCGATGCCTGAAGGAGAATCGGAGAAAAAAAGTACCGGTTTTATACTGCTGTTTTTCAAATCTTCTTCAAAGAATGTTCCTGTTTCATCTTTTCCGACGTTGCCGATAAAAGCGGTTTCCATTCCCAGTTTGGCCAACCCGTGAATAGTGTTGGCAGCCGAGCCCCCCGAAGCCATCTGCTTTTTCAGGTTTTTACTTTTTTCCTGAATCTGTGCCGCACGCTCTGCATCAACCAGCTGCATACTTCCGCGGGGAAGCTCCAGCTCTTTCAGTAAATTATCGTCTTCCAACTGCGTAAGCACGTCCACAAGGGCGTTTCCTATTCCTATAATTTTCATCTAATTTTTTTTTTGCAAAGATTAAAATTTTTATTGAATCACCATCTTCGAAAAACAGGCTGAACAGACAAATAACAAGCTGATAATTATCAGCATTTTCCCACGGTATTTCTTCATCTACGCCCGCTATTTGTAATCGATAATATGGGGAATGCGTTGCCGGTAGGAAGGTCGCCTCCGGTTACGGCTGAAATTTTCTCCGTTTTTATTTTCAAAATAATTTCTGTTCTGCTGGCCAAAACGGTAAGATAAAGTGATTTCGTGCGTACTGCCGCTGCCCCGGTTGATACCGCCTGTTCCAAACTCAAACGAGTAGTTCAGCGCAAGGCCGTAACCAATGTATCCGCCAAGATTTACCGCTACGGCCCCCGTGTTGCGGTAGAGCAATCCGGCCCAGACCTGCTTACGGAAAATGGTCATAGCCGAAACTTCAAAGTTGCCGGGCATATTCTTCGTTTTCCGGTAAACGGCAAAAGTCTGTAATTGCCACTTGTCAGTGAGGTAAAAAAGATAAGAAGTATGAAAAAGCATCTCCCGCTGCATTATGAAATTCAATTTGTCAGGGTTGTTATAATGATTGTTATCCGTTAAAGCATTGGGCATAGCAAAGCCCACATTTAATCCCATCCAGTTGTAATCAATGCCAAAACCGGCATTAAAAGTATTTCCGTTAAGGTTGCTCCTGCCGTTCAGCAACGGGTCGTTGGGATCGATACCGGTCATGTCGGACATGCTGACCAAATTCTGAAAATAGCTGGCCCAAACACCAAAAAAAATACGCTGATCAGCGCCGGTTTTCAAAATATACGAGTAGCTGATGCTTGCCTTAAACTGCGAAATAACCCCGGTTTTATCCAAATAAATTTCACCGCCGAGCCACATCTTTTCTTTGTAGATATTCCCAAACCCGTTCAGCCTGACCGTTCTGGGACCGTTATTGATGTTTGTCCACTCACGACGGTAATTCAAATCGAGTTCGGGGTAATTAAAATAGCCTGCCATGGACTGGTTTAAAGCATACGGGTTGAAAAGATATTGCGTAGTCAGTGGAAACTGCTGAGCAGTCAGCGTACCACCAAAAAGCAGTAACAGAAAAACGATATGTTGCAGCCGTCTCTTCATCAACGAATAATACTTACGGTTCCTGTAAATTTCTTTCCCGAATTATCAATAATGACATAGTAGTAAGTTCCTGTGGGCAACGGGTTGCCATTATACTCTCCCTGCCAGTCGTTGTTGTAATTGTCTGACGAATAAACCAGACTTCCGGCACGGTTGTAAATACGCACTTTAAACGGACTGACAATTTCCTTGTTATTCACCACCCATTTGTCATTGTAACCATCTCCGTTGGGCGTGAAGAAAGGCATGGCGTGTGCAGAAGTAACCGGTGTTGGGCCACCGTTATAAGCCCCATAAAAAACAGATACTCCGGGACAAACATTCTGGTAAGCCTGCACTTCATATCTTCCGGGTTCTTTAAGATAAAAATCGGGCGAAAGAATGTGCGGAGGCCAAATAATGGAATCGTAATTCGTGGGGTTGGCAATGGTCAAATAAGCGCTGTCGCCCTGTCTGAATTTGACCGTATCGTTATAAAAAACCTGCGAACTATCTTTGCGTTGTACCACAATATCAGGAGTGCCGTAAATGGTAAAGGATTTTGACAGCGAATCGACACAACCGTAGGAAGTTGTTACAATAAGTTTGGCCGTATAATTTCCCGGATAATATTGATGATAGGCGTAAATATTCGGACGATATTCGAAGATTCCATCGCCGTAATTCCAAAATCGTGTGGTAATATCGCCAACGGTTACCTTCGTGCTATCGGTAAAAAGTGTATTTCCGTTCGAAGAACAAACCCCCGAATAAGTAAAATCCACCACCGGTTTGTCACCTACGGGAACCTGATACACTTTCTGCTTAATATTTCCTGATTTATAGGATAACCGCATGCCCACAGGCCAGATACCGGGTTTCGGAAAAGCATAAGTAACCGTGTCGCCGGTAGCGTCATCAAATTTCCCATCCATATTTAAATCCCAGGAAACCTGTAACAGGCTGTCTCTGCCGGTGGAAACATTTATGAGCGTGGTACTGTCTCCAAAACAAGCCGTATCATATTTAAAATCAGTATTATAATTATAATCGGGGGTAACAAGAAAATCTTGTGTGGTACTACAACCGTTGGCACCGGTTACTTTCACCCAATACGGGGTGTCGCGAACGGAATTTATCAAAATAGCGGTATCAGTGGCGCCCGTATTCCATAAATAAGAAGGGTAACCACCGGAAACCCAAAGTGTGGTATCGGCTCCAGGTTGGGAGACTACCGTATCGGAAATATGGTCGAAGACCGGAACGGGTTTCACAATAACCCCTGTGGTATCGCGGCCGGTTTTATCGTCTTGTGTGGTTACATCAACCCAATAGGTGGTGTTTTGTAGCGGAGAAACCCTGATATTTTGAACTGTATCGCCGGTACTCCAGAGATAATGTTTCATTCCCGA
>BTTE01000021.1:0-35292 GCA_036244975.1 bacterium
CTCCTCTGATCCCAATCTCATAACCCCTCATTACTGAAGCATCAGGCGTTTCCCGGCTCCCGTATTACTCAAATCCTCTATGTACATTCCCCTAAATTTAGAGCGGCAAAAGTAAAAAATTATTCTATCCGGGCAACCCTCTGATGAAAAAAACCGACATAAAAGTCAAACTTATTTTCAACCCGTTGAATCCCAGAACCCAACTACCGAAAATAATTTTCTAAAATCCTTGCAGAAGCCACAAAGCAGGAAACAACTTATCTTGTAAACATAATTTCTCCGGCTTTTGAGAGGTTTTCGCTATAATAATAGCCCTCTTTATCGAAGAATTTTCAACTCTTCAGGATTTGTAAGCCGGTTTTTGATAATGAATCGGGAGATCCTTACCTTTTACCAGCATCCGGCAAAGCTTTCACCGGCACTTTTCGTTGTAACCGGTAATTGATTACTTTCCGTATCCACAAAGGAAGTTTTCGGTAAGGATAAACTTTACCTGTTCTCGAATCCGTAACCGACATTCTGGAAAAGTCGATGAGCCGGGTTTGCATGGCAGAATCAACCACCACAGCCAACGGATTATTGTGGAAAGTAGGCATGTACTCGCTACTGGTAACTACCCGCCGTCGTTTATTCGTATCCAGTAAAGAGATTCCATCAACAACATACTGTGGCCGTACCTTCATAAGATCCAACATTGTAGCAAAAATGTCGGATTGGGAGACAAGCCGGTTCTCCTTTTTCATCATGAGGTTGTAAGCAACACTATCGCCGACAGGCGGAAAAGCAATGAGTGCATTATGAAAAACATCCCGGGTAAAATTATCATTGAAATGACCATTGAGTCCGCCAAAATTTTGCCCGTGATCAGGGGTGAAAAACATAAAAGTATGTGGGAAATTTTTAGCAAGAAATGCATAAAGCCGGGTCAAATAGATATCAGTAACTACCAGTGTGTTGTCGAAGGCATTAACACCGTTGGGATTTTTCTCCGGCAGGAATCTTTTCAGACTATCCGGAGAATGCTCGTTATAAGGATAATGGCTTCCATCCATTTGCACCACCAGTAAAAACGGGGAACCATATTTTTTTAAAAAATGAAATACATGCGGTAACATAACCAAATCATCAACACCTTTTAGCACAGTAACATGACTGCTAAAATAGTTTCCATCTTCGAGCAGATCGATACTTCCATCATTAAAGAGGGTATTCAATTTCCCCCAATGGAGACCCTGAGCTGATAAAAACAAAGTGTGATAACCGGCCGCTTTGGCATAATCGAAGATCGAAGGATATTCAAAAAAAGCGCCTTTCGGGTCGGGCCCCTGCAACCCGGACAACATATACGGAACACTTAAACGTGTTTTGTTTCCAACGGAAACGGCCTTTTGAAAAGGAATAATCCTATGTGCTTTGTACAAAGAATCAAGCAGAGGCGTTGTTTGCCGGTGATAACCATACAGACTCATATGGGATAGCACCTGCGACTCACCAATAACAAAAACCAGGTTAGGAGGATTTTCGGGCTTCCTGACCGGTAATAATTTAAGACGGTGTGCTACAAGAGAATGTTCTTTACCGGATAAAATCTCCTGTGTGAGATTATCGTAAAAGGCAACTGTGCTGTGCTGGAAAAAATCGACACTGTACCAAGATAAGGTAAGAAAAATGGAAATCCCAATGAAAATTGCACCCACTGGCAATATAATCCATTTCTTCCGGGGTTTATACTTCTGTAATACAAACCCCGCAACAAGGATAAAAAAAGTACCCACTAGCAGAAAAAACCAGTTCAAATTGGCAACTCCTACACCCAACACCATGCGCGATGATTCAGTAAATATGGTAAAATCGGAAGGGGAAATAAATTTTTTGTAAACAATAAAATAGTTGCCCTGCAACAGCATAGGCAAAACAATGAGCAGAGAATAAAAAATCCAAAAAACAGCTTTTTTTCTAATAAACGCAAGCAGATAAAGCAGGCCCAGCAATGCTATTGCAGAAAGTAAATAATTCGCCAGGAAACGTATTCCGGTCAAATTGTGCGCAAGCCATCCCATCCCGCGAAAAGCCCAATCAACTACCAACAAGATAATCCAGGCTGTCAGAAGACCGGATTGTTTTTTCTTTTTCATTAAAATCAATTTTCTCTGTTCTTCCCATGCATGAGAAGCCCCGTGTTGCGAAAAATTTCAGCAAAATTAGGAATTACTTTGGAGTTTTATTCTCCATGAAAAAGCAATTCTTCAGTCGTTATAAAAAACACCCCGAGACAGAGCCATCGGGGTATTAAACCTCATTATGAATAAAAAGCAGTAAAAACTTATTTTTTATTTCTCAATCGCAATATTTCCAACACATCCTGAAAACGAAAGCCTTTGGCCTGCAGGAGAATGAGATAATGAAAAAGTAAATCAGCCGACTCATTCAAAAACAGTTCGTCGTTTTGGTCTTTGGCTTCTATCACCATTTCCACCGCTTCTTCGCCAACTTTTTGGGCTACCTTGTTGATACCCTTTCTAAACAAAGTACTGGTATAAGATTTATCGGAAGGATGAGTAAGCCGGTCAGTAATGATGTCTTCCAACCGATTCAGGAAACCACATTGAAGCCGGTTATCTTCTCCCCAGCAGGTATCGGTACCGAGATGACAAACCGGGCCGGTGGGATTTACCTGTACCAAAAGGGTGTCTGCATCACAATCGGGACAGATATCCACGAGATGCAAAAAATTGCCGCTCGTTTCTCCCTTAGTCCACAACTCTTTTCGGCTTCGGCTGTAAAAGGTTACCAGTCCGGTATCAAGCGATTTTTGTACGGCTTCCCGGTTCATGTAACCCAACATAAGAACGGTTTTGTTTTGGGCGTCCTGAATAATGGCCGGGACGAGTCCGGTTTGTTCATTAAAATTTATTTTCATTTTTCTGTTTTTAAATTCGAACGGAAATTCCATCTTGTTTCAATTTAAGTTTTAAATCTTTTATTTTTATTTCTCCATAATGAAAGACACTGGCAGCGAGGGCCGCATCCACACCTGATTTTACAAACACATCGGAAAAGTGTTCAATTTTTCCGGCTCCTCCCGAGGCAATCACAGGGATACGAAGTAGTTGTGCTAATCTTTTGTTTGCCACCAACTCAAATCCATCTTTGGTACCATCGCGGGTCATAGCCGTAAACAAAATTTCTCCGGCTCCCAGTTTTTCTCCTTTTTTGGCCCACTCAAACAGCTCAAACCTGCTTTCATTCCGACCTCCGTGGGTAAAGACTTTCCAACGGCCATCCAGCAGGTTTGCATCGATAGCCAAGACAATGCATTGTTTCCCGAATTTTGCAGCAAGCTCACCGATTAATTCGGGACGTTGAACAGCAGCAGAATTTATGGAAACCTTGTCGGCACCTGCCCGAAGCAGGGCTTTCACGTCTTCGGTTCGACTAATTCCTCCACCAACGGTGAAAGGAATATTTATTTCGCGGGCAATTTTCTCCACAAGCGAAACCAGCAGCGTTTTTCTTTTGTCGGAGGTGGCCGTAATATCCAGAAAAACCAGTTCATCGGCTCCCTGCTCAGAATAAATACGTGCCAGTTCTACCGGATCGCCGGCATCTTTTAAGCTGATAAAGTTCGTCCCTTTTACGGTTCTGCCGTCTTTTATGTCAAGGCAGGGGATGATGCGTTTAGTCAACATAGCGTTCGATTTGGTTTACAGTGATTTTATTTTCCAATAAAGCTTTCCCAACAATCGCTCCTTCCAAGCCGGCATCAGCCAGCAAATCAAGGTCTTCGACCCGGTGGACACCTCCACTGGCGATAAGCTTCATATCGGGAAACTCTTTTCTGATCTCTTTGTAAAGTTCCACGGCGCTTCCTTTCAGCAATCCGTCGCGGGAAATATCGGTGCAAACCACATATTGGATTCCTTTTTCGGCGTAAGACTTCAAAAAAGGAAAAAGATTCCATGGCGTCGCAGTTTTCCAGCCGTTGATGAACACTTTCTTGTCTTTCACATCAGCGCCGAGAATAATTTTCTCCGGACCGAACTGCTCCAGCCATTTCTCCACTTCGTCAGGCTGACGCACAGCAATACTTCCGGCGGTTACCTGCCGCGCTCCACAGGAAAAGGCCATCGAAAGCGAAGTCCTGTCTTTCACACCACCGCCAAAATCGACTTTTAAGCGGGTTTTAGTACAGATTTTCTCCAATATTTTCCAGTTTATAAGTTTTCCGGCTTTGGCACCATCGAGGTCAACGAGATGCAGGTATCTAAAGCCCTGTCCCTCCAGAGTTTTGGCATATTCCAACGGGTCTTTGTCGTAGATCTTTTTTCTGGAATAGTCTCCCTGTTCAAGGCGCACACAGCGGCCTTCGATTATGTCCATGGCAGGTATAATTCTCATAATGATAGAAAGTTTTTAAGGATTTGTTCGCCGGTTTTACTGCTTTTTTCGGGGTGAAACTGGCAAGCGTAGAAATTATCTTTTACCAGCGCTGCCGAAAAAGGAAGGCCGTAGTAACTTTGGGCCACGGTATATTTCGTAACAGGCACATAAAAACTATGAACAAAATAGGTATAAACCATAGATTCAATTTGTTTGAACAAGGGTGATTTAAGATGAGTAAGGGTATTCCAACCCACATGCGGAACTTTTAAGGTATCGGGAAATTCAAGACTTTCTGTGGAAAAAATATCCAGACAGCCGGTATCTCCTTCTTCCGAGCGGGTGCACATGAGCTGCATGCCGAGACAAATTCCCAGTACCGGTTGTTTTAATGAAGGAATGAGCTTGTCCAAACCGAATGATTGCAGAATTTTCATGGCTGAAGAAGCTTCGCCCACGCCCGGAAAAATCACTTTGTCGGCACGTGATATTTCGCCGGCATCTGCGGTGAGCATACCGTGGTAACCCAGTCGTTCCAAGGCAAACTGAACGGACTTTACATTTCCGGCACCGTAATCTATAATACTTATGTTCATTTTATTATTAATAAATAGGTAACTATAAAATATTTTTGAACAATTATTCTCAGTCCAGCACGCCTTTGGTGCTCGGAAGTGTCATACGGTCGATATCTTGCCGGACGGCCATTTTCAGTGCGCGGGCAAAAGCTTTGAAAATGGCTTCTATTTTATGATGTTCGTTAGTGCCTGTAGCCCGAATATGCAGGTTGCAGGCAGCTGCATCGGAAAAGGATTTGAAGAAATGGAAAAACATTTCCGTAGGCATGCTGCCAATTCGTTCCCGTTTAAACCCGGCTTCCCATTCGAGCCAGCTTCTTCCGCCAAAGTCGATAACCACATGCGCCAGGCTGTCGTCCATAGGAGCATAAAATCCATAACGGCTGATGCCTTTTTTGTCACCAAGAGCTTCTTTCACCGCCTGCCCGAGAACAAGAGCGACATCCTCAATGGTATGGTGTTCATCCACTTCCATATCGCCTTTCACACTCAGGTTTAAATCGATGGAACCATGTCTGCTTACCTGCTCAAGCATGTGATCGAAAAAGCCGATGCCTGTTTGGATTTGGGCATTCCCTTCACCGTCAAGGTTAAGAGATAAGTCGATTTGGGTTTCTTTGGTTTTGCGGCCAAGCTCAGCTGTCCTGTGGCTTAATCGAAGAAAGCGGTAGATTTCTTTCCAGGAACCGGTTTGCAAGACCTGCACATCCTTATCAAAGCCGGGCTTATCCGGCCGGTCCAGCAGAATGCCTTTACAGCCTAAATTTTTTGCCAGTTCCATGTCGGCAGGCCGGTCGCCGATAACAAAGGAATTTTTCAAATCATAATCACCTTCAAGATATTTAGCCAGTAGTCCGGTGCGGGGTTTGCGTGTAGGCGCATTGTCTTCAGGAAAACTTCTGTCGATGAGGATATCCGAAAAAACAATGCCTTCGTTTTTCAGTGTCTTGATTATCTTTTCCTGAACCGGAAGGAATGTCTCCTCAGGAAACGAACTTGTTCCCAACCCATCCTGGTTGCTTACCATAACCAAATCAAAGTCCATTGTTTCGGCAATTTGGGACAGGTAGCGGAAAACACCGGGGTAAAACTCCAGTTTCTCAAGGCTGTCAACCTGAAAGTCTTCCGGTGGCTCAACAATCAGCGTGCCATCCCTATCGATAAAAAGTACTTTTTTCATACTGTAATTTTTTCTAATTCGTTCATTAATCTCTGATTTTCTTTGGGTGTTCCTATGGTAATTCGTAAACATTCGTTACAATGCAATATGCCGCTTCGGTTCCTCACCACAATGCCTTTTGCAATTAGCTTTGTATAGATGTCTCCTGCATTTTTTATCTCAACCAATAAAAAGTTGGTATCGGAAGGAAAAACTTTTTTTACCGCAGGCAATCGTTGAAGCGCTTCCTTCATTTTCTGTTTTTCTTTCCGAATCACCTCAATTTGCCCCAGGACTTCCTTTCGATTTTCGATATGTATGAGCGCCTGTTGCTGACTAAGAAGGTTAATATTATAAGGTGGTTTAATGCGGTCCAAAACATTGATGATTTCCTTGTTGGCAAAACCAAGTCCCAGGCGCAACCCGGCCATTCCCCAGGCTTTGGAAAGCGTCTGTACAATTACCAGTCCGGGATACTGCAGCAGTTTGCCGAGAAATCCCGGCTTTTCCGAAAAATCGATATAGGCTTCATCCAGCACCACAAGTGCTTTCGTATTTTCCAGCAAAAGCTCAATGGCAGCCACATCAAAAGTATTACCCGTCGGGTTGTTGGGCGAGCAGAGGAATATCAGTTTGGTGTTTTCATCCGTCTTTGCCAGAATATTATCGGTGTTCAGGCTAAAATCGACATTCAGACCGGCCCGGCGGCACACCACGTCATTCACGTCGGCCAGCACCTCATACATGCCGTAGCTGGGATTGATTACGACCACATTATCCAAACGCGGTTCACAAAATGCACGGTAAAGCAGGTCGAGTACCTCGTCGCTGCCGTTACCGATGAAGATATTTTCAACGTTTATCTTCTTCAAACCGGCAACAGCTTCTTTCAGCACACGCTGGTGCGGATCGGGATAACGGTTTGTTCCGCTGTTAAAAGGGCTCTCGTTGGCATCGAGCAGGATGTCGGCCTCGTCCGAAAACTCATCGCGTGCCGAAGAATAGGGACTGAGCTGTACCACATTTCTCCGCAACAGATTATGTATGGATGTCTTGGTTACCATAAGATTTTAATTTCTAAAGTTTTTGAATATCTATAATGCAATAGTGAATATTATTTTCCCACAAAGAATGAATTATTTGATTTTTATAACACAACCAAATTTTCTTTTTCATTTCCGAATAGCTTCTAACCGCAGGGTAGCCGCCCGGGCATGTGCTTCCAGTCCTTCGGCTTTTGCCATAATTTTAATACTTTCTCCGAGGCTTAGCATGCCTTCGGCCGAAATTCTTTGAAAGCTGATTTTTTTGGTGAAGTCATCAAGACCCAGACTGCCGTAATTGCGGGCATACCCGTTTGTTGGCAGGGTATGGTTAGTGCCCGATATATAATCGCCTGCACTTTCGGGAGAATAGTTTCCCAAAAAAACAGAACCGGCATTTTTAAGGTTACCAAGATAAAAAGCTTCCTCCTTTGCAGCAATAATCAGGTGTTCGGGAGCATATTGGTTGATGAAGCCGATGGTTTCTTCCTTATTTGCAGAAAAAAGAAAACGAGCATTCTTCAGCGACTCCCTCGCAATATCCTTTCGCGAAAGCAGTGTGATTTGTTTTTCTATTTCATCGTTTACCGCTTCCAGAAATTCAAACGAATCGGAGACACAAACCACCTGGCTGTCAACGCCGTGTTCTGCCTGCGAAAGCAGATCGGAAGCTACAAAGGCCGGATTAGCAGTACCATCGGCAAGCACTAACAACTCGGAAGGTCCGGCAGGCAGGTCAATGGCCACACCTTCGGTTTGTGCCTTTTGTTTAGCGGCAGTTACGTATTGATTTCCAGGGCCGAAAATTTTATAAACCTTAGGAACACTTTCGGTGCCATAGGTCAGCGCTGCAATGGCCTGAATACCGCCGGCTTTGATAATTTTATTTACACCTGTCAGCCGGGCAGCATAAAGAATAGCCGGGGCAATACGTCCCTGCGTATCAGGAGGTGTGCAAAGCACAACCTCTTCGCAGCCGGCAATTTTAGCCGGGATGGCCAGCATCAACACGGTAGAAAACAAAGGCGCCGTACCTCCCGGAATGTAAATCCCCACTTTTTCGATGGGGCGGCTTTCCTGCCAGCAGGTTACTCCGGCTTCGGTTTCAACGGAAAAATCTGCCGATTGCTGGGCTTTGTGAAATATTTCAATGTTTCTTTTGGCCCTTGAGATGGCTGTTTTTAATGCTTCGGGAACTTTTTCCATCCCGGACTGCCATTCTTCGGCCTGAACAACTATTTCGTTCAAATCAACCTTGTCGAACTGTAGCGTGTACGCTTTCAACAGGGTATCACCGGAGGTCTTTATACCATCAAAAACCTCATTCACAAGCTTATTCAGTGCTTCGATTCGAAGTTTTGGACGACGACATAATGTTGCCCATTCCGATTTTTGTAAGTTCTTATAAATTCTCATAATACAAATTATAAAACAACCTTTTCTATGGGAATTACCAAAATACCTTCTGCTCCGGCAGTTTTTAACCGGTCGATGACTTCCCAGAAAGTCTCTTCTTTGATTACCGTATGCAACGAACTCCAGCCTTTTTGTTCCAGCGGCAAAATCGTGGGACTTTTCAAGACGGGTAAAAACTTTGAAACTTCTTCAATTTTATCGTTAGGAACATTCATCAAAATGTATTTGGTGTTTTTGGCCTCCAATACTGCTCTTACCCGGAAAAGCAGCTTTTCCAGGATAGCGTTTATCTCCGGAGTTATTTTCAGCGACTGCACCAATACGGCTTCCGATTTCAGGATAGTTTCCACCTCTTTTAATCCGTTTTTAAACAAGGTGCTACCGGAGCTTACGATGTCGCAAATGCCATCTGCCAATCCGACGTTCGGGGCAATTTCCACGGAGCCGGAGATTTCGTGAATTTCGGCCCGGACACCTTTTTTGCCGAGATAGCTTTGCAAGGTAAACGGATAAGAGGTTGCAATTTTCTTTCCCTGGAAGAATTCAGTACCCGTATAGTCGATATCTTTGGGCGCTGCCAGCGACATCCTGCATCGGGAAAATCCCAGTCTTTGTACTATTTTTACCTTTTGGGGCTTTTCTATCAACACGTTTTCACCGATAATGGCTATGTCAGCCACGCCATCTTCAACATATTGCGGAATGTCGGAACTGCGCAGGAACAAAATCTCCAACGGAAAATTCCTGGCCGGAGCTTTCAGCTGGCCTTTTCCATTGTCAATAATAATTCCGCAATCTTTTAGCAGCTTAAGGGAACCCTCGTTTAAACGTCCCGATTTTTGAATAGCAATTTTTAATTTACTCATTTTTTTGTTTTAATCTGAGTAAACCGGCAAGTCTTTTCAATAAAAAAAACCCATCCGATTTACTCAGATGGGTTGATATTTATTCTTTTAATTTATGCACAATATCATTTGTTCACCTGAGTGGGTGTGGATACAAATGATGATGATGCATAATAAAACGTTTCATGTTTTTGTATTTTACGGGGCAAAATTAGACAAATTTTTTAGATAACGAAGCACATTGGCTCTGTCCATCATATTTTTTTTGAGAAACCAAGATGAATTTGCGCAAAACAAACTGGCTTACAATACCTTAGAAGGGGTAATTATTTTTACAAATTTTCTACCACTTCCGAGAGCATGTCCACCACTTTATCGGTTTTTTCCAGCAGCCTGCTTTTGGACTGATGACCGGCAGCCACGAGCAGATAATCGATGCCGAGCGCCAGTGCCACTTCCCGGTCATGCAACGTGTCGCCCACCAAAACCATATTATGGTTATTCAGGCCGAGGCTGTCGAGAAAAGCACGTGCCATCTCCTGTTTACTTCCGGCATAGATATTATCAATTCCGGAAACGGCATCAAAATAATCCAGGATTCCTTTCTCTTCCAGCGTTTTTATCAGGCTGTTGTGTTCCATAGCAGACAAAACCAGCTGGCTGTAACCTTTTCTTTTAAAATACGCCAATACTTTTCCGGCACAGGAGAAAAGCGATGTCTCCGGCAGGAACCGGTGATATAAATCCATAAACTCCTTTGCCGGAACTTCGAAATCCTCACGGACGAAGTCAAAGCCGATCTGTTCGTAGTAATCCCGCACCGGAAAGCTGAAAACACTCCGGTAAGTTTCTAACGACAATCGGGTGAGATTCCGCTTTTCCAGCAATACATTTATACAATTAACGCACATTTGCACATCGTTCAGCAGCGTGCCGTTCCAGTCCCAGATAATGATTTGTTTACCCATAGATTTTCTTTAAAAGAAAAGCGGATAAAGTTGGAATCCGTTTTCTTTGTTATATTCAATAGCCGGCGCAGGTATTTTCACAAAGCTCAATGCTTTAAAGACAAAACGCAACACTTTCGAATGGGTTTTAATACGTGTCCAGTCCACATCTACCGACAGGTAAAACTCTGCCACCCGGTTAAAGTGCGGCAAGGGGTTCCCTTTGTAATCGGGAGGATTTCCGTAGGCGCCTGTCATGCCGCGGGCGCCATAGCCGAAGGCCACATTAAGCCAGGGAGGAAATTTGGAGTCTTTATTAAGAAAGGAGTAGATATTTACAGAGAGCCAGTTCGTTTGTCCGTTATAATCTTTTATTATCCTTTCGAGTGATGTAGCTCCCAACAGGTCAGGACGATATTGTGCATATTTTGTGGGGTGATAGGAGAATTTCGGACGTATCCGTTGCTCGTGCCACAAAAGCTGCTGTCCGATGAACATGGCCGTTCCCACAGTATTGGCCAGCAGGTCGGTAGGCGATGCACCCCATTCGGCCGAAAGGCCATCATAAAATTCGATGGTAGTCATGTAGATAAGTCCCCAGGTGCCACCATACCAAATAGCCTTTTTCTCACTTAGCCCTGCTCCACGCAGGCTCCAGTAACCATAGTTGCCCATTTGATAAGAGGTGGTTATATGGCCCATTTTGTCCTTCTTCATCCATTCGCCCCAATCATCATCAAAATGAAAACGGGTACGTTTGTAGCCTTTGTACCAGGCAAAATAAAGTCCGGTAACGGAGACGACATAAAGACCTCCGACTGTTCCCAACACCATCCCTAATCGTTTCTTATTCAACGTGTCAGGATAAACAGACAAATCCTGAGCCTGTGCACCAAGAAACGAAAATAGCAGCAATATGGTAAAAAGCCGTTTCAAAATATCAGTGGGTAAAGGGTTTCAGCAGGGCATACACCTGTTTTGTCTTTTCATCAAGCAGCTGCTGCGATTTGGCTTCCGCCAAAAACCGGAGATAAGGCTCCGTGTTAGAGGGACGGATGTTAAACCACCACTCCGGAAACTCCAGCCGGTAACCGTCAAAATCATAGTAAGCCGTCGGGGCTTGTTGCTTTTTAAAATGTGCGACTACCGCATCCATAGCTTCCTTTTTACGGCTAATCCGGAAGTTCACTTCTCCCGTATTGGCATACGAAGATATCTCGTGAATTAGAGCAGAAACGGATTTTCCCTGTTTCTTAAAGTCATCAATAATGTTCAGCATGATTAAGGAAGCAAGCAGTCCGCTATCGGAGAAATAGAAATCGCGGAAGTAGTAGTGGCCGGCCAGTTCACCGCCATAAATACCATTCACTTCGCGCAATTTAGTAGCGCCATAAGCTCTCCCCACACGCCAAATGGTTACTTCGGCATTGAACTTTTTCAGGTATTCGCCCACAGCCTTGGAAGTTCTAATGTCATGTACCACTCTTTCGGATCGCTTGTTATCTCTTAAAAAATAATGGGCAAAAAGTGCAATAATCAAATCGGGAGAGATGAATGCTCCTTTTTCATCAATAAACATGACACGGTCGGCATCGCCATCGAAGATAATGCCGAGATCAGCTTTATGCGTTTTCACGGCCTGTTTGATTTGTTCCTGGTTTTCAGGGTCTAACGGATTGGGTTCGTGACCGGGGAAAGTACCGTCAGCTTTTTCGTTTAGCGGGAAATATTTTTCTCCATACAAATCACCGGAAAACAGCGAAGCCATCCCATTGGAATAGTCGATAACAATATTAAGGCCGGAATAATCCTTTTTGTATTGGTTCAGAAAAGCGAGATAATCGGGTTTCATATCCAACTTACGAATGGTTCCTTTTGTCCTTTTCTCAGCTTTCATATTTGATTCTACCAGCTGTTCCAGTTTTTTCAGCCCGTTGTCGTAACCCACCGGCAGCACATTCCTCGCTGAAAATTTCAGTCCGTTATGATTTTTCGGATTGTGTGATGCGGTAATCATCACTGAGGCATCAAAATCATATTTCCCTGTTCCCCAGTAAGTCATGGGTGTTGTCGTCAATCCGGCATCTGCCACATCCACGCCGGCATCGGTCAGACCGGCGGCCAGGGCTTCAAAGATTTCGTCGGACGACAAACGGATATCACGCCCCACGAAGATTTCTTTCACAGGGAGAATCTCCGGCAGGAAATACCCGATGCGATAAACCATCTCTTTATTCAATTCTTTTCCGTATTCACCACGGATATCGTAGGCTTTAAATGCTTCCATTCAAACACTTTTTTTCAAAATTATTTTCAATCGGTTTTTGTTTCAGGGCTTTCCGCGTTGTAAAACCTATTTCCGGAAACAAAGCGCAAAGCTAATGAGAAAAATGGTGTTTTAAAAGCGGAATTTATTTTGTTCCGGACGTTTCCAGAAGCACCGCCACCTGTGCAGCAATCCCTTCTCCCCTGCCGGCGAATCCAAGATATTCGGTTGTTGTGGCTTTTATTGAAATCCGGTCAATAGAAATGTTCAGTATGCCGGACAGAATTTTCCGCATTTCGGGAATAAAAGGTGCCATTTTGGGCTTTTGGGCAATAATAATCGCATCAATATTTCCGATTTGACAGCCGGAAGCATGCATCATTTTGTCCACTTCTTTCAGTAAAAGCAAGCTGTCGGTATCTTTAAATTTTTCATCCCTGTCGGGAAAATGGCTGCCCAAATCTCCAAGTGCCGCCGCCCCGAGCAGGGCATCACACAATGCATGTGTCAGCACATCGGCATCGGAATGGCCGGCAAGCCCTTTCGGAAAAGGGATATGAACACCGCCCAGAATAAGCTTTCTGCCTACTGCCAGGGCATGCACATCATAACCTATACCAATACGAAAAGGCATATTTTAAGGGAATTATTATCTTCTCAGGCTGTTGTTACCAAAGTTAAACAGCAGCGAAAACCGGAGCGTCTTTTCCAACGGATTCTGTTGTGGAACAGTCGGAATCAGGTAGGAAAAGTCCAGACCGAAGACGTTGTAGCGCAGTCCTACGCCAAGCGTAACATACTGGCGGTCGCCTTTATTCTTATTTTCGTAAAAATATCCGGCTCTTACCGCAAAGATATTATTGTACCAATACTCGGCGCCAAACGCTAAGCTGAATTCCTGCATCTCTTCACGAAATCCGCCCGGCGCATCGTACCACGACTGTACCATCCCTTTAACAACGCCAACATTGGGGTCTTTACCTTTAGCAATTTTATAAGAACCATCTGGGTTAAGAATCGAATCATAAATAGGAGGAGTAGGAACCAATAGTTTATTGATATCAATGTTAAACGAAACCTTATTATAAGCATCCAAATCAAGAGTCAGCCGCGAACCAAAGCGGAGGTTGGTAGGGATAAAATCTTTTCGAATATTGGATTTGTTATAAGATATTTTGCTTCCGATATTAGAGATAAAAACGCCCCAGGCAAACTGTGCATTGTTGTTGGGAAACCAGTTCACATCCTTTTGCCAGTAGAGACCAATATCCACGGCTACAGATGTCCCGGCAGTGCTCTCTACACCCCCCGTTGAAATGCCTGAGGTCAGGTTGGAATAGATAAAACGGCCATCAACGGAAAGCGCGAGGTTATCGGATAACTTTCTTGCGTAAGCTACATCTACCGCAAATTCGTTGGGTTTATAAGTTCCCAAAGGGAAACCCATCTCATCGGTAAACTGAATATCGCCAAGAGAAAAGTAACGAAGGCTGGCGGCAATGGTCTGCCGGTCGTCGAGACGGTGATAAAAGGAAACATAAGCAAGGTTAATATCGCTTACAAGATTCCTGAGCCAGGGAGTATAAGAAATAGAGAAGCCGTCAGGGTCTTTGATAAAGGCATATTTAGCAGAATTCCAGTACATGGAGTTGACATCCGGAGAGGTGGCTACACCGCCATCTCCCATACCACCCGCACGGCCATCGGGGCCAATCGTCAAAAAAGGCACAGCGGTAGAAATTACTCTGCTGCCACTATTCTGACCTCCGAGATTACCATAATTCTGCGCTTCGCCGTTTAAAAAGAATAAAACCAATGCGGAGAGTAAAAGAAATCTTGCTTTCATAAAAACCTTATTTAAAAATGGTGTGCAAATCTAACGAATTAAAAATTGTTTTATTATTTATGGATTTTATTTTTCTCTGTTTCTTTTCGGGCGACTACAGGCACATCACACTATTACCGGATAAAAACCAGCTTGTTACGTAAATACTTTGTCTCTCCATCCGGCATTGTAACCTGCAACTGGTAAACGTAAATACCCCGGCTGATTTTTTGCCCTGTATCGGTAGTGCCATTCCAGTGAATTCTGCCCGAAGAAAATCCACCCGGTTTCAAAACAACGTACAGGCTTTTCATCCGCCGGCCATCTAAGTTGAAAATATCAATCTTTACCTTCAGAACATGCCCCGCCTGGTTATGTTCAAAAACAAAATCGGTTGCATCGGTAACCGGGTTAGGCAGGTTTAGCAAATGCTCAATAACCAGCTTTGTAGAAGGTTCCACCACAAACGAGAGGGAAGCCATTGAGGAGTTATTATACAAATCCCATGCTTTCAAACTAATAACATGGCTGCCTTCGGACAACTCTTTGAGTTGAAAGCGCACGGTTCCTTTGGTAAAATCACCTTCATCGGCCACATAATAAGCATTCAGGTTAAAGCTTTGGTCCGGATCGTTGTCCAAAACAGCCGTAATATCGTGCCCGATACCGTTGCCTGTAGTGTTAATACCGCTTTGGTCGCTCAGCAGAGCGTAAAGTACGGGGTCGGTATGCGTAACATCGCCGGAAGAAAAAGTGGTATCGTTCATGTAAAGTCTTATTTTGGGCCCGGCAGTATCCGAAGCGGCCTGGTCATCATATCCGCCGACGACAATATTTTCACCAGAACCATGGCCATCAGTATTCTGATTATCAAAATAATAGCTTATCCGGCCTTTGCCAAATTTGTAAGCGATATCTTTTGGGACCACAAAAGAAAAGTCAAAAGTTCCGTTATTAATAGCAGCTTCACCTTTAAACAAAATGCTATTCCACATTTTGAAGGTGGTAACCCGGCTGTCAGGGTCTGTTCCGAGGGTTGAAATGACCGATTCCTTATCAAAAACCGTGGAGAAAACGGTACCGTTAAAGTTACTTATTTTCTGACCGTTATCATTGGTAACTTCGCCCTGAATATGTACTTTTGACAAAGCTTTCAGTGTATCGGGTTTACCTACTACCACAGCCTTTGCATTAATAAAGGTAGTTTTTGCCATGTCTTTGGGATAAGCCATTCTGAGGGCAGGATCGCCTATCAAAACAAATTTCTTGTCGTTGTCGCCACCGAGAACTTTCGAATGCATAATTATATCACCGAAACGGGGATATTCGCCGTTTACTTTCTCAAACATATTATTTTTAAAAATGGCCATATTAAGTGCGAGGTTTGCGCTGGCATAAGTGGCGCGTGTAGTGGTAAACAGGGAAATAGCACCGCCGTTTTCACTGAAAAACGCAAGCTCGCCGGCAGAAACACGCTCCGGATCATCGTAGCGGGTAAATTCGCAGGTTGCCGTAATGAAAACGGTGAGCTTGTTAATGTTGGTCCAGGAATTAATATCGGCGATGGTCAAAAACCGTTCGTGGCCCAGACCGACTTCGCCTCCATGGCCGGTATAATTGAAAATCAGAGTTCCTTCATCAATGGCAGAATTGATGGCCTCATTCAAGGCAGGTGCACGCTGCCCGCTGGGCGTTGAAATCTGGGGAAAAGCATCAAGATACAATTTGTTAAGACCGTAAGCCGGATAACGGCTGTTCAGGAATCTGCCAAGTGTTTCGGCATCATTCAGATGACGGTTATAGTCGCCATCATCAGCAACAAAAGTCAACCGGTTACGCCAGGGCCCCAGGTTTTGAGGTGTATTTGAAGCATAGCCAATGCTTTTATCCACCGCATCTTTTGCCTCTTTGGGCGTATCTACGGGAAATCGTCCGATACCGATATCCACTCTGTCGCTATTGCTCACACCTTCGCCATTATCCAAATAGCCAAAATAGTCATCCGTAACAATGGAACTAATGGTGTTGAGCGAATTGACAGACTCCCAGCTGGGAACAAAATCGGTATTGCCGGGAAGACGATTTTTGTAATCGTACGAAGCATCGCCGAAGAGCAGGAGATATTTTATCTCTTTTCCCGCATCACTCCGGTCGTAAATATGTTTGACAAAATCACGAATGGCCGTTACATCCTGAGCGCCGGAAGAGAATTCGTTGTAAATTTTTTGCGGTGTGGTTACAAAAACCTGCATACCATCTTTTTGCCGGTGGAAATTGGCCAATCGTTGTGCCTGCGACAAAAAATCAGGATAGGCAATAATTAAATAATCAATGTTTTTAATCGCATGCAAATTTTGGTTTTCTACTTCTTTCACAAACACGGGGGAATAATAATCGGCGCCGTTAAAAGCCACGAAAGCTTTGTAGGGAGCAATATTCGTATTAAAAACCAGTTGTCCTGAAACCGGTTGCCCGGCAATTTTTTTAGGTAACAGCGGCTGGGAAACATCCCAAATTTCAACATTTTCAGAAGTTTGCAAATGATAGCGGGCTACATTTCCCGACGAAAAAAGGTTCCGGAATTCCATTTGGCCGCCGCCAAAAATTAACCGGCGCTGAACATTCACCTCAATATAGTCGAGATAGCCCACCGACGCGGAAGAGCTGCGTTGAAAAACCGTTTTTACGGCAATTTTATCTGCCACGGGGTTAAATTCAAACTGCGTACTGCCACCTTTACCCACGTCATAGCCACTGTTGCCGGTGATGGGCATGTTCAGCGTTTTTTGAAGCTTGCCGTTGGTATAAATCAAAAACTTGTTAGCGAAAAAAGCTTTGGAGGCAAACACGGCTTTCAGATAAGCCTTATCCGTTTTTATCACATGCGGAAAATTGAAATCGAATGTATAATTGGTTGCAAAATCATAAACTTCGCCGTACCAGGTTCTTCCGGTACCGCCAAGGTTACGCTCGTCCAGCTCATGATAAGCATAATCGGTAAAGCCGGTAACATCCCTGTCCGGAGTTCCTGAGACCGTTTCCGGCTGAATACGCAGGCCGGGTTGCGGTCCCGACGTCAGGAAATAATAGGCATAATTATCGTAGTAATTGTTTTGATGATTAAAATATCCGGTTGACAGATTGTATTTCCACACCACAGGCCCGACACCATAAAACAAAATGTAGTCGCCCGGATCGAAACTTCCATCGCCGCCATCCACCACTTCAATGGGATTTTCCGTCAGACCGACTGGTCGCGGCAGATTGTTTTGTTGGGGCAATATGCCGCCACCATTGCCATAGAGCGCAAAATTTGCCGGATTATCACCTACGGGAAAGCCCATGTTTTTCAAATCGTCATATGTCAGCTTGTAAATGCCGCTTTTATCAATTTTTATTTTAAACCATTGTCCGGAGGCGAGTACCGAATTAGACCGCAGTATTTGTCTGGTAGCAACCGATGCAACAGGCTTTTCTACCACACTGATTTTCACCCGGAAAGAGAGGAGTTTTTCATACTGCTTCTTCTCAGGATTCCAGCGAAGGGGAATTAAATGTACAACGGCGTAAGGTTGTTTCCGGGCAATGGAAAGGCTTACATCAAGGTGAAAAGTTGTATCCGTAAAACCTTTTTCTTCAAGCCATTGTGCAGCCGCAATGCCCACAGGCATCACTTTTTTATTCAATAATTCAACTTTCAGTTTCACTTGTGATGCATAAACGGGATCGGTCCGGGTAAAGAGAGGCAGACCTTCAGGTGTGGCAAAGGACGCATCGCGGAAAGAAAGCCGCTGAAATTCGCTGCCATTATCTGCTTTTATGTACTGAATCCCCTGCCATTGAATGGAGTCACCAAAGGAATAATTGATGGCATAGCTCCAAACAGGAACAGCCAAAAGCAGGAGAAAAAATGTGAGTCTTTTAATCAGCATAGAGATCGTTTCGAGCGCAAATATATTGAATTAGGTATAAATGTTTAGATAGAAACGGCCAAAACGGGATTTTTATTTCACGGAGATAAGGCAAAAACACCATCTTTTTCATATTCATCTTCAACACTTCAGGGGGGGGGGGCTATCAGAACGGGAATGTTTGGGCTGGTTTATACAGCTCCATCCCTTTGCCTGAATGCCCGGCCTATGCCCGGGAGATTGCCATCGCCTGAGGCGAGACAGGCTTCACACGCCGAAACGGTCTTTCAATAAAAACTATTTTCGGGATGGCGTGTTCGCAAAGCCGGCTTATCTTCCAGGTAATGCAAACCAGAAAGGTACGAAAGAGAACACCTGCTTTTCAGGATTCAGTTTCAGCTAAATAATATTTCAAATTAAAATGTAATAATGTGACTTAATTATTACATTTGCACCTTTCACAGGAAAGAAATTAAGCGATAAAGGCAATAAAAACCCTTGAAGTTAAGTTATACAACAAGAAAAAAATTAATGGCAATAAAAATGCTGAAGTTCAATAAACTTTTTTTTGTATTTCTCTCACTCGGCAGCATGCTTGTTTTTACGACTTCCTGCAACAAGGCGGGAAAAAATGTTTCGCGTGCAACCGGATGGGCGTATAACGACCCGGAAAACGGTGGTTTTGAGGTTACACGTGCAAAAGAACAAATTACCGGGCCGGGGCTGGTATTTATCGAAGGGGGAACTTTTACCATGGGGGCAACGGAGGAAACCCCGTTTTATGAATGGGATAACCGCCCGCATCAGGAAACAGTGAATAGTTTTTATATGGATGAAACGGAAGTCAGTAACCTCGACTATCTGGAATATATTTTCTGGTTAAAACGGGTTTACGGACAGGATTATCCTACCGTAGTTCAGAAAGCGCTTCCCGACACTACAGTGTGGCTGGATAAAATGACTTACAACGAACCCCTGGTGGAGAACTATTTCAGGCATCCGGCTTATCACAATTATCCCGTGGTCGGTGTCAGCTGGCTTCAAGCCAATGCTTATGCTTCGTGGCGTACAGACAGGGTAAATGAACAGCTCCTTATCAACGCCGGATATCTTGATTACGACCCCGACCAAAAAGATGACAACAGTTTTAATACGGAAGCTTATCTGTCCGGGCAGTATCAGGGACTTGTAAAAGAAGGAAAGAAAGACCTGAATCCCAATGGAACCGGGATTCGTAAGGTTCGCTATGATGATGGCATTCTGCTCCCCCGTTACCGTTTACCCACCGAAGCCGAATGGGAATATGCAGCACTTGGACTAATAGGCAACACGGTCGGCAACCGGGTAGTAGAAAGGAAAATCTATCCCTGGAACGGACAGGGTCTGCGCTCGGACAAAAAGAAACATCACGGGCAATTTCTTGCCAATTTTAAAATTAATAAAGGTAATTACATGGGCGTTGCAGGTGACAGGAATGACGGAGCCAGTATTCCGGCGCCTGTTTTTTCCTACTGGCCTAATAACTTTGGGCTATATAATATGGCCGGTAATGTCAGTGAATGGGTATTAGACAGATATAGCCCCACTGCCTTTCAGGAAGTAGCCGATTTTGACCCATATTACGGTGGCAGTTTTAAAACGTTAAAACGTGACGCAGATGGAAAAGTTGTCGAGAAAGATAGTTTGGGGCGTATTCCGCTTGTTTTGCTGAACAAAAGCAAACTGGCATCGATGGAAAACACAGCTGCTCCACCGGATAATTTCAACATGAGTGAAACCAAGCGGAAAGGGTTTGCCGAATACGGTGTTGTCTCATTGATAAACAGTAAATCACGTGTCATTAAAGGAGGCTCGTGGAAAGACCCGCCTTATTATCTCAGCCCCGGCGTCAGACGTTATATGGATGAGGACAAATCGTCAGCAACAGTAGGTTTCCGTGATGCCATGAGCAGGGTGGGAAATCCCAATGCAACAAAACGCAGAAAGAAATAATATTAAAAAGAATTTTTATAATTTTAAGGGCTGTTTCTGAAGTCGAGACGGTCCTTTTTTTTATGTGTATGAAAAATCCGGAAAAAATTTACGCGTTGTTTCTTGCGCATTCCCATATCAGCACCGATACACGGGAGCTGGAAAAGGGAAGCCTTTTCTTTGCCCTGTCGGGAGAAAATTTTAACGGCAACCGGTTTGCTGCAGAGGCTGTTGAAAAAGGTGCGGTAGCAGCCATCGTGGATGACCCGGAATTTGCACCAAAAAATGATTCCCGTTTTTATCTTGTTGACAATACGTTGGATATTCTTCAAAAACTGGCAACATTTCACCGGCAGCAGTTTGATATTCCCGTGCTGGCCATTACCGGAACCAACGGAAAGACCACCACCAAGGAACTTTGCTCTGCCGTGCTTTCTTCCGGAAAAAATATCTGCTTCACACAGGGAAACTTCAACAACCACATTGGCGTTCCGCTGACGCTGCTGAACATCCGCAAAGAGACAGAGGTGGCTATTATCGAAATGGGCGCCAATCATCCCGGAGAAATAGAAAATCTTTGCCGGATTGCCCGTCCCACGCATGGCCTTATCACTAATATCGGGAAAGCGCATCTCGAAGGATTTGGTGATTTTCAGTGTGTTATCAACGCAAAAAATGAGCTTTACAAGTTTATTAAACAAAATAACGGAACGCTGTTTGTCAACAAAGACAACCCACTTCTCATGAAACTTTCGGAAGGAATACAAAATGTTACCTACGGCCAGCCACCAGCCGATGTGGAAGGAAGTCTAAGAAAAGCCGACCCGTTTATTGATATCACCTGGCATCGGGAAACCGGCAATACAGATATACAAACACAGCTTTACGGAAGCTACAACTTCAGTAATGTCATGGCCGCCACAGCTGTAGGAAAATATTTTGGGATTTCGGAATCAGATATCATCGGGGCGTTAAAAAGTTATCAGCCTCAAAATAACCGGTCGCAATTTTTCCGGACACAGAACAACACACTAATCCTGGACGCTTACAATGCAAATCCGGAAAGTATGGCGCTGGCCATTGACGACTTCGCTGCACATCAATTTTCAAATCCTGTACTTATCCTCGGCGACATGTTTGAGCTGGGGAAAGCTGCGGAAGAAGAGCACAATAATATTGTTGAAAAGCTGAAAAAATCTGGTTTCCAACATGTTATTTTAGTTGGGAAAGATTTTTACAAAACGGCTCCGGGCAACCTTTTTCAAAAGTTTGCCACCACCTCAGAGGCAGAGCAATACCTGCGAAGCCATCCTGTCAGAAATGCCTATATTCTTGTAAAAGGTTCGCGCGGAATGCAATTAGAAAAACTTATTCAATACTTATAACTATGACGCAATACAATGCACTCGGAATAATGTCAGGGAGTTCGTTTGACGGACTTGATTTGGCCTACTGTGAATTCTCCGAAAATAAGGGAAAATGGAGCTACCGGATAATAGCTGCCGAAACCATCCCCTACCCTGAAGAATGGAAAATATTGTTGCAGGAGAGCTTTTACGCCGGCGGTGAGAAACTTACAGAGAACGATGTAACCTATGGAAAATTTCTCGGCGGGCAGGCTTCAGATTTTCTAAGAAAACATGGTTTGAAACCGGATATCATTGCTTCGCACGGACACACTATTTTTCATAATCCGGAAGCGGGATATAGCTTACAACTTGGCGACGGACAGGCTATTGCCATTGTAACCGGCACTGAAACAGTGAATAATTTCCGCAACAAAGATATACAGATGGGCGGACAGGGAGCGCCGCTGGTGCCCGTTGGCGACAGATTGCTGTTTTCAGAATATGATTACTGCCTGAATTTGGGCGGTATTGGCAATATCTCTTTTGAAGAAAATGGTCAGCGACAGGCTTTCGATATTTGTCCGGCCAATCAGTTGCTTAACCACCTCAGCCGGCAAATGGGATTGCCATACGACAAAAACGGAGAAACAGCTTCGCTGGGAAAATTAAGCAAAACGCTGTTTGACGAGCTGAACAGTATGGAATTCTATAAACAGCCTTATCCGAAATCGCTGAGCAACGAACAGGTTCGGGAGTTTTTTCTTCCACTATTGGATGATTCTCCGGCTTTACTGGAAGATAAGCTTTACACCGCTGCCAAGCACATAGCTTATCAAATTGCAAGCGCAACAGATTCTTCTTCCTCAAAGAATATCCTGCTTACCGGTGGTGGAGCGCACAACAGTTTTTTGGTTGAAGCCATCCGCAGGGAATGCCCGCAAACGATTCATTTGCCCGAAGCGCAAATCATAGACTTCAAAGAAGCTCTCATTTTCGCTTTTATGGGCATATTGCGCAAAGCAGGGCGTATCAATTGCCTGGCATCAGCCACCGGCGCCCGCCGGGATTCCTGCTGTGGCGTGATTTATTTACCGTAGTTTCTGAACAAGGTGAAAGGTGAAAACACGTCATTGCGATTCGCATCGGGTTGGCCTGTGTGTGGTAGAGCCTTCGCTAAAGCTTCGGCCCTCAATGGCGAAGAAGCAATCTCTGCAACTTACCTGTCTTCCGGTACAAAAGGATACCTCACCTCTTCCAAAAACAGGCCATGAGCCGGTGCGGAATATCCGGCTTTACTGCGGTCTTTGGCTTCGATAATAGTTTTCATATCCTCCGGTTTCAGCTTCCCTTTTCCTATTTCAAGCAGCGTCCCCACAATGGCACGCACCATATTTCGCAAAAACCGGTCGGCGGTAATGGTGAAAACGAGCTGGTTTTCCGTTTGCTCCCACCGTGCTTCTGCCAACCGGCAAAGGTTAGTAGTAGTCTGTGTATGCAACTTGGAAAAGCTGGTAAAATCCTCATAATCCAACAGATATCCAGCCGCCTGCTGCATGGCTTCCACATCCAGCCTGCCCGTAAAAATCAGGGCCGTATCCTGCACAAAAGGGTTCTTCTGCCTGGAAATGTAGTAACGGTAAGTCCGGCTGACCACATCGAAACGGGCATGCGAATCGGGCGGAACTTCCCAGGCACCGTAAACGGCAATATCTTCCGGCAGAAACCGGTTGAGCCTGAAAACAAAATCCTGTGGCCCAAAAGTCAACGGTTGCTGCAAATCAAAATGAAGATAAAAGTTCCGGGCATGAACGCCGGTATCCGTACGGCCACAACCCGTTACATTAACAGGTTCTTCACACAGCATACTTATTTTTTCATTCATCTCGGCCTGCACCGTGTGGGCATTCTCCTGAATTTGCCATCCGTGATAAGCTGTTCCCCGATAAGTTAGTTTTAAAAAATAGCGTGGCATCTTGCTCTGTTTTTTTGTCAAACCTCTTCGTTCAGCGCTTTCCACAGCAAATCTTTCAACGCTGTCAGTCCCGTGTTCGTTACCGACGAGATAAAAACATGCGGAACATCCGGCAAATCTTTTTCTATCTCATCCATCAACTCCCGGTCAAGCAAATCAGATTTAGAGACAGCGAGAACCCTTTGTTTATCCAACAACTCCGGATTGTATTGTTTTAACTCGTTGAGCAGCACATTGAATTCCTTTTTGATATCATCGGTATCGGCAGGCACCAGAAACAGCAGTACCGAATTCCGTTCGATATGACGTAAAAAGCGCAGTCCCAGTCCTTTTCCTTCGTGCGCCCCTTCGATAATTCCGGGAATATCGGCCATGATAAACGACTGCTGGTCGCGGTAAGCCACAATGCCGAGGTTGGGCCGGAGGGTAGTAAAAGGATAATCGGCAATTTCGGGTTTGGCAGCTGAAACCACCGAGAGCAGTGTGGATTTCCCCGCATTGGGGAAGCCCACCAGTCCCACATCAGCCAGCACTTTCAGTTCAAAAATGATGGTAGCTTCGCGGCCCGCTTCACCTGGCTGGGCAAAGCGGGGCGTCTGGTTGGTAGCCGACTTGTAATGGTCGTTGCCCTGCCCGCCGCGACCGCCTTTCAGCAGGACAATCCGTTCGCCATCTTCCATAATTTCACCTATAACTTCGTCTGTCTCCGCATCTTTAGCTACCGTCCCCAACGGAACTTCAATAATAACATCTTCGCCATCGGCACCCGTACTGCGCTGTCCGCCGCCGGGGCCTCCATGTCCGGCACGCATATGACGCTCAAACCGCAAATGCAAAAGTGTCCACATCTGGGCGTTCCCGACCATAATAATGCTACCACCTTTTCCGCCATCGCCACCATCGGGGCCTCCCCTGGGGATATATTTTTCGCGTCTGAAATGTACGGAGCCTGCACCACCATTGCCCGAAAGACAATAAATTTTTACATAATCAACAAAATTAGATGAAGCCATAACATGTTCAGTTTCTGAAAGTGCAAAAGTAAAGCAAAAGGAGGAATGACAGTTACAATAGTTTTGACGTACTATAATTTTCTGATGAGTAACAAGCCATCGCGAATGGAAAGCATCACCTGCTCCACCCGGCTATCCTGTTTTACAAAATCGTTAAAAGTACGGATACCACGGGTTTCTTTGTCAGGCTTCTTATCCACATACACAACTTTTCCACCCCACAACACATTGTCGGCCAGTATAAAGCCGCCTTTTCTGAGCTTTTTCAGTGAGGCTTCATAATAATCCGAATACTGCGCTTTCTCCGCATCGATAAAAACCAAATCAAAAGTTTCTTCCAGTTTCGGAATAAGCATCAGGGCATCACCCAAAAGAAAACGGATTTTGGAGCCATAGCCACAACGGTCAAAAAACCGGCGGGCAAACGTTTCTATCTCTTCATTGTTATCAAGGGTGTAAAGGAGGCCGTCATCAGGCAGTGCTTTAGCCATAGCCAGTGCCGAATAGCCTGTAAATGTTCCAATCTCCAAAATACGTTTGGGCTGCAACATGTGCACCACCATCTCCAGAAACTTCCCCTGCACCTTTCCCGAAAGCATGTTGGGACAGAAGGTTTTCAGGTGGGTTTCGCGGTTCAGCGCAACCATCAACGTGTCTTCATCTGTGGTGTGATTTTCAATATATTCTGATGTTTTCTCGTCTATCATAACACTATTTTTCAGAATGGTTTTACCGGTTTAAACAACAAACTTCTCTCAGCGGCTTTCAAAAATCAAAGTACTTTGCCGTTCGGGATGAAAAATCTCTGCCGCTACCTCCATCATTTGTACTGCAGTAATTTGCTCCGTCAAAGCCACAATTTCGTCAAAAGTTTTTACCTTATTATTATAGAGATGACTTTTGGCTATTCCCAGCATCTCGTTTACAGGCGACTCATAACTCATGGCGAGCTGCCCCACAAACTGTTTTTTGGCACGGTCCAGTTGCAAACTGCCAAGTTTTTGACTGCTTACCTTATTTAACTCTTTCCGTATCAGTTCCAGACTCTTCTCCAAATGTTTTGGGTCGGTTCCGAGATAAACACCAAAAAATCCGGTATCGGAATAGGTCTGCACCATCGATTCAATGGAATAGGCAAAGCCGTACTTCTCGCGAATGTTCAGGTTTAACCGCGAATTCATGGCTGCCCCCCCCAGCAGGTTATTCAGCAATTCAAGTGTCAGCCTGCGCGGATGGCTGCGGGCATAAGCCACATTGCCGGTCATACAATGCGAAAGATAAGAATCTTTACCAACAACTTTTCGCGAGGGCCGGTAATCCTCGAATTTTTCCCGCTGCGTAATATTCTTCTTTGCAGGAATCTCACCAAAATATTTCTTCACCAAACCGACAAGTTTCCTGAAATCAATCTGCCCCACCGAGGCAATCACCATCTTGTTTGTGGCATAATTACGCCCGATAAAACGGATAATGTCCCGCCTGTGCATTGCTTTCACATGCATTTCATCGCCGAGAATATTTCTTCCGAGCGGATGACCATCAAACAGGAGGTCTTCAAAATCATCAAAGACCAGCTCGGCAGGGTTGTCATTATAGGAATTAATCTCGTCCAGCACAACCTCCTTTTCTTTCCGCATCTCTTTTTCAGGGAAAACCGAATGAAAAGCCACATCGGCAAAGACTTCCAGCGACCGTTCGTAATCAGGAGCCAAAAAAGAGGTATAAATACAAGTCTCTTCTTTTGAAGTATAGGCATTCAACTCTCCTCCCGCATTTTCAATACGGCTCATGATATGAAAAGCTTTTCGCCTCTCCGTTCCTTTAAAAACCATGTGTTCAATAAAGTGTGCCAGACCACTTTCGCCGGACAACTCGTCGCGCGAACCCGTCTCCACCATCAAACCACAATGTGCAATACGCCCCAAAACAGACCGGTGAATAATACGAATCCCGTTTCTTAACTGAAAATATTGATAATCCACTTGTCCAAATTTATACTGCAAAGATAAACAGACCGGGATAATTACAGCATCGGTACCTCTTTTTCCGAAAAAAAGATTATTCCCCTGCAAAACCGCTGTTATACTGCAAAGGTTTGCATAAAATTACATTTAGATTAAATTTAAATGTTAATTTTTTAAAAATAGTTTGTATGCGAACTATTTTTGGTTTATTTTTGTACGCATGCGTAATAAACAAATCAAAATGAAGTTAAACGAAACCATTGAATTTTATATCAGGACGACTTCGCTTGCCCTTTCAAGAATGTATAATTCCATTGCGGCCAAGTATGGAATTACGCAAACCATGGGCTATATTTTAACCTATGTGAGCCGTGAGGGAACGCCTTCCACAAAGCTTGCCCAACTGTTGGGGATGAAAAATTCGAGTCTTACCCGGCTGTTGAAAAAGATGGAACAGGATGGCTGCATTTACCGCAAAGTATCGCCCGAGGACAAGCGTGTTGTTAAAATATTTTTGACGGAAAAGGGTGTTGCACAAAGAAAAACAGCCAAAAAAACGGTACTTGATTTCAACGAAAGACTTCTGAACAAAGTGGATGAAAAGGAAATGAAAATTTTTTTCAAGGTCTTTGATATCATCAAAGAACAGGTAAACGTGGAGTTGGGAGAAAGCCCGTTATCGAATTTTAAAACAGAAAATAATATTAACAATGAACAACTTGTTCAATAATTAACAAACCTAATCTAAATATTATGGTACGTAGAATAAAAAAAGTTGCAGTGTTGGGCTCCGGCGTTATGGGTTCCGGCATTGCCTGTCATTTCGCCAACATTGGCCTTGAGGTCTTACTCATCGACATTGTGCCACGCGAACTGACAGAGGCTGAGAAAGCACAGGGTCTGACAACAGATGACAAGGTGGTCAGAAACAGGATTGTGAACAATTCGTTGCAGGCAGCACTGAAATCCAAACCCTCACCCATTTACAAACAGTCTTTTGCAAAACGGATTACCACCGGTAACTTTGACGATGACCTGGCCAAAATCAGGGAATGTGATTGGGTGATTGAAGTAGTTATTGAACGCCTCGACATCAAACAGCAGGTGTTTGAAAAAGTGGACAAACTGCGGAAACCGGGTACACTCGTTACCTCCAATACTTCGGGAATATCCATCGACACCATGGCCGAAGATAAAAGTGAGGATTTTCAAAAACATTTCTGCGGAACACACTTCTTTAATCCCCCGCGTTATTTGCAGCTCTTCGAAATTATCCCCTCCAAATACACCGACCCTGAGGTGCTGGCTTTCCTGGAAGATTATGCAGGAAGATATCTCGGCAAGACGCCCGTTTTGGCTAAAGATACGCCGGCTTTTATCGCCAACCGCGTCGGCACATTCTCTATTATGGAGCTTTTTAACAAAGTGAAAGAATACGGTCTTACCATTTCTGAAATCGACAAACTTACCGGCCCGGTAATCGGTCGTGCCAAATCAGCAACCTTCAGAACAGCCGATGTGGTCGGTCTGGATACGCTGGTTCATGTGGCCGATTATATTCGTGAAACCACAAAAGATGAGGCCAACGATGCTTTTAAAGTTCCGGATTACCTACAGAAAATGCTGGAAAAAAAATGGTTAGGATCAAAAACCAAACAAGGCTTCTATAAAAAGGTTGTGGAAGACGGGAAGAAAAAATTCCTCACCATCGATTTCGACACATTAGAATACAAAGAAGACCCTCGTCCGAAATTCTCCGTACTGGAAAAAACCAAAGGCATTGACGACCTGCACGAACGTATGCCTGTGTTGTTGGCCGACAAAGGTAAAGCCGGTGATTTTTATCGGGCTTCTTTCTACAGTCTGTTTCAATTTACCTCCAACCGTATTCCTGAAATTACAGAAGACATATATAAAGTTGATGATGCCCTGAATGCCGGATTTGGCTGGAAAATGGGACCTTTTGAAACCTGGGATTCCCTCGGTGTGGCCGAAACGGTAAAAGCCATGGAAGAAGCAGGCAACAAACCTGCACAATGGGTCTATGATATGCTGGAGGCCGGTATCCCCTCTTTTTTCACTGTTAAAGAAAGCCGGAAATATTATTACGACCTGAAAACGAAAGCCTGCAAAGAGGTTCCCGGACAGGAAGACAAACTGTCGCTGGCTCTGCTACGTGGCACCAATGTGGTTTGGGAAAACAACGACGTGAGCATTTTCGATTTGGGCGATGGTGTTTTGAATGTGGAGTTTCATTCCAAAATGAATACCATCGGACAGGGCACGCTGGAAGGTTTAAATAAAGCCGTTGACATGGCCGAAGCTGATTACAAAGCTTTGGTAATTTCCAACGAAGGCGATCATTTCTCGGCCGGAGCCAACGTGGGTATGATTTATATGCTGGCCGTTGAGCAGGAATGGGAAGATCTGAACCTCGCCGTACAGTGGTTCCAGAAAACAACTATGCATTTGCGTTATTCCTCTATTCCCGTTATTGCCGCTCCTCACGGGATGGCTCTCGGCGGTGGTTGCGAAGTATGTATGCACAGCGACAAGGTGATTGCCCATGCCGAAACTTATATGGGTTTGGTTGAATTCGGAGTGGGGCTTATTCCCGGCGGTGGCGGGACCAAAGAATTTGTCCTTCGCCTTGGCGATGAGCTCAAACCCGGCGACATCCGTACCAACGCTTTTCTGAACCGTTACCTGAGCATCGGACAGGCCAAAGTCTCCACTTCGGCTTACGAAGCCTTCGATTTGGGTTACCTCCGTCCGGGTGTTGACGAAGTGATTGTCAGCCGTGCACATCAACTGGCTTATGCTAAGAAAGTTGCTATTGAAATGGCCGACAAGGGCTATACACAACCTGCTCCGCGAAACGATGTCAAAGTGCTGGGTAAAGAAGTGCTGGGTATGGTTTACATAGGTTCCGATGGTTTTAAAACCGGACACTATATGTCTGAATACGATGGATTGATTGCCGAAAAGTTGGGATGGGTTATGGCCGGTGGTGAGATTTCGCAAGCACTTACCGAAGTTTCGGAACAATACCTGCTCGATTTGGAAAGGAAAGCCTTTATGGAGCTTTGTATGCAGCGTAAAACGCTGGAACGTATGAACAGCCTGATTACCAAAGGTAAAATCCTAAGAAACTAAATTAAATCAATTTTAATCAGAAAAATTTAAAATCATGAATGCATATATAGTAGGTGGATATCGTTCGGCAATCGGCAAAGCCCCGCGGGGGACACTGCGTTTTACACGTCCCGACGACATAGCTGTAACGGTCATCAGGCGTTTGTTAAATGACTTTCCACAAATTGAAAAATCGGAAATTGACGACATCGTAGTCGGAAATGCTTTCCCCGAGGCTGAAACAGGAATGAATATGGGACGTTTGCTTTCGTTGATGGCCCTGGGTACCGTGGATGTTCCCGGATCTACCGTTAATCGTTTTTGCTCCTCAGGGATCGAATCCATTGCCATTGCTTCTGCCAAAATCAGTGCCGGCATTGCTGATATGATTGTGGCCGGCGGCGCCGAAACCATGTCGATGATCAACATGGGCGGCTGGCGGCTGGTGCCTAATCCCGAAGTGGCCAAAACCAATCCCAACTGGTATCTCAGTATGGGCTTAACCTCTGAAATGGTAGCCCGCGAATATAATTTGAAACGGGATGACCTCGATGAATTTGCAGCCAACTCCTATGCAAAAGCAATAAATGCCATCGACAAAGGCTATTTCAAAGATCAAATCGTTCCTGTTACCGTTAAGGAAAATTATTTTGAAGACGGGGTAATGAAAACCCGTGTGAAAATTTTTGACACAGACGAAGGTCCGAGAAGGGGAACTACCAAAGAAGGACTATCCCACCTGAGGCCTGCTTTTGCTGTTGATGGTGTTTCCACCGCCGGCAACTCCTCACAAATGTCCGATGGCGCCGCCTTTGTCCTGGTGGTTTCCGAAAAAATCCTGAAACGTTACAACCTTAGTCCTATTGCCCGTTTGGTTGACTACCAGGTAACCGGTGTCGAACCCTATAAAATGGGCGTAGCTCCTATGAGAGCCATTCCGAAAGTGCTGAAACACGCCGGTATGAAATTAGACGACATGGACCTCATCGAACTGAATGAAGCCTTTGCAACCCAGTCTATGGCAGTGGTGAAAGAAACAGGTATTAATCCGGATATTCTGAATGTGAACGGTGGCGCTATTGCACTGGGACACCCGCTGGGATGTACCGGCGCCAAATTGACGGTTCAAATTCTTAACGAGCTGAAACGCCGTAACAAAAAATACGGTATGGTAACCATGTGTATCGGAACAGGCCAGGGAGCAGCCGGTATTTACGAGATGTTATAACAAATTAATGCATAGTAACTTGTGAGCTATTGTGTACTTTTTTTAAATTGAATTATTCAACTATCAAATTATAAAATTATGTCAGACAATAAAGTGTTAAAGGGCGGTGAATTCCTCATCAGGGAAACAGAAGCTGCCGATATTTTTATCCCCGAAGAATTTAACGAAGAGCAGCAAATGATGGCACAGACCTGCCGTGATTTTACTGAAACGCAGATTTTACCCAATGTGGAACAATTAGAGCATCACGACAATAAACTCCTGACCAAATTACTGAAAGATGCCGGCGAACTGGGTTTGCTGGGGATATCCATTCCCGAAGAATATGAAGGCTTCGGTCAGGACTTTGTTACTTCCATGCTTACGGTGGAAGAAATGGGCAAAGGTTTTAGTTTTGCCGTCGCTTATTCGGCACACACCGGTATCGGAACGCTTCCTATTCTTTATTTCGGAAATGAAGACCAAAAGAAGAAATATCTGCCCAAACTGGCTTCCGGTGAATACATTGGTGCTTATGCACTTACCGAGCCTGAAGCCGGTTCCGACCCAAACAGTGGCAAGACAAAAGCCATTCTCAGCGAAGATGGAAAACATTATATCCTGAATGGGGGTAAAATGTGGATTACCAACGGAGGTATTGCCGATGTTTTCATTGTTTATGCTAAAATTGATGATGACAAAAATCTGAGCGCTTTTATCGTCGAACGCAATACGCCCGGCTTTACTTTTGGCGCCGAAGAAGATAAAATGGGAATCCGTGGTTCTTCCACCATCCAGATTTTCTTCGACAACGCAGAGATACCTGCCGAAAACCTGCTTGGTGAACGAAATACAGGATTTAAAATTGCTTTGTATATCCTGAACCTCGGACGTATCAAACTGGCCGCTGCCACTATCGGTGGTTCCAAAGCCACCATCGGCGCCAGTGTGCAGTACGCTAACGAAAGAAAACAATTTGGTACTGCCATTGCAAATTTTGGCGCCATCAAAACCAAACTGGCCGAGATGGTTATCCGTACATTCGCTACCGAATCGCTGACCTACCGTGCCAGCCAGAATATCGACGACGCTATTGATTCGTTGATTGCAGGCGGTATGGATAAAGGACGTGCTTCCATCGAAGGTATTCGCCAGTATGCCATCGAAGCATCCATTTCAAAAGTTTTTGGTTCCGAAGCATTGGATTATGTTGTGGACGAAGGTGTTCAGATTTTTGGTGGTATGGGATACTCTGCCGAAACTGTAGTAGAACGTGCTTACCGCGACTCCAGAATCAACCGGATTTTTGAAGGAACTAACGAAATCAACCGTATGGTGGCCGTTGGCGAACTGGTAAAAAGAGGCATGAAAGGCGAAATTGACCTGCTGACACCCGCCAAAGCCGTAGGCAAAGAACTGATGGGTATTCCCGATTTCGGCAGTACCTCCACGGACTATTTTGAAACAAACCACAAACTCATTGTGAATTTCAAAAAGGCCATTTTGATGGTGGCCGGCGCTGCTTTGCAGAAATTCACCACCACTTTCCAGAACGAACAGGAAATTATGATGAATATTGCCGACATGCTGATGTACACCTATGCTGCCGAATCAACATTGTTGCGTGTGGAAAAACTTGCCGGCATGTACGACGAGAAAAAACTGGCCATTTATAAAGATATTCTTAATGTCTTCCTGTTCGACTCGGCATATCGCATCAACAAAACCGGTATCGATGCCGTTAACGCTTTCGCCGAAGGTGATGAACAAGCCGGAATGCTCATGGGCATGAAACGGTTCACCAAAATAGCGCCTGTGAATGTGGTTGCTGCCCGCAGAAGGATAGCCGATCATTTAATTGAGGCCAATAAATATAATTTTTAGTTAATATCCTGAGAGACAGTAGATTTTGTCTGCCCCTCAATTTTTTATTAAGGTAGAAACAAAATTCCGGAAACATAAAACAAAAGGAGGAATATGTCAAAAATCAAAGACTTCAGAAAATTGGCAAACAATGCTTTTCGCCTGAAATTATTTTTTATTAAGAACATGCCTATGGGTTTTTTGAATGGTTTGCGTGTGGTTGAACTGGATGAAAAACATGCCAGCATATCTGTACCGTACAACTACCTGACAAAAAATCCTTTTCACTCGACTTATTTTGCCGTTCAGGCTATGGCGGCAGAGCTTTCATCAGGAGCGATGGCCATCGCAGAGGTCATAGCTGCCCCCGGGCCTGTTTCTATGTTGGTTTTTGACATGAATGCCAATTTTACAAAAAAAGCCCGCAGCAAAGTTGTCTTTACCTGTAACGATGGGGAGGCTATTGGCCGGGCAGTGTGGCAAACATTGAAAACAGGAGAAGGACAAACGGTTACCATCACATCTATCGGAATCGATGAGGCAGGCGACCAGGTTTCTGAATTTCAATTTACCTGGACCTTCAAAGCAAAATAAAAAAGAATACTTTTAAAATTCAAACTTATAGTCTATTTTTACACAAATCATTCACAATATTAATCTAAAATTTTTACCAATGAAACTTGAAAGAAATTTTGATATTCTCGATCAAAACGTCAAAAAATACAACTACAAAGTAGCGCTTTCGATCAAGAGAAACGGACGGTGGGAAAACTTTAGCACCGATGAGTATAAAGAGATGGTCGATAATTTCAGCATTGGTTTACTGGCCATGGGTTTCAAAAAAGGAGATAAAATCCTGACTATCTCCAACAACCGTCCCGAATGGAACTTCGCCGATATGGGCATGGGGCAAATCGGGGTTGTTCACGTCCCGGTTTATCCTAATATCGGCCGGGGAGAACATCGATATATCCTGGAACACTCGGACGCCCGGCTGGCTATTTTGTCTTCCAAAGAATATTACGACAAAATTAAGCCGCTGGCTGATGAAGTGCCAAAAATCGAAAAAATATTTACCTACGATAAAGTTGAGGGGGTTCCTCACTGGGGCGAAATTGTAGAGCTGGGCAAAAAGAACAAAAAAAAATATGAAAACAAGCTTTCAGAAATAAAGGATAGCATTTCGAAAGACGACCTGCTTTCTATTATTTACACATCGGGAACCACCGGTCGCTCCAAAGGCGTTATGCTGACCCACGAAAATTTTATGTGTAATGTCATGGATACCCGGAACCTGTTGGACGTTGAAGCAAAAGATCGTTGGCTGAGTTTCCTGCCTCTGTGCCATGTACTGGAGCGAATGGTCAACTACCTCGTACAGGCAAAAGGGCTGAGTGTATATTATGTGGAGAGTATTGATACCATTGGTGAGAATCTGAACGAAGTGCATCCGCACGGCTTTGCCTCTGTACCCAGGGTTTTGGAAAAACTCTTTGACAAAATTATGCTGAAAGGCAAAGAGCTGAAAGGTATCAAACACCGGCTTTTCGACTGGGCGGTAAAACTTGGCGTTCAGTACGAAGATGACCCGGCTAAGCGCGGTTTGCTGTACGACAAAAAGCTGAGCATTGCGAGAAAACTGATATTCAGCAAATGGCAGGAAGCGCTCGGAGGCGAACTGAAGGTTGTAATCTCGGGAGGAGCTGCCCTTCAGCCAAGGTTAGCCCGCTTGTTTAGCGCGGTGGGAATTAAAGTAGCCCAGGGCTACGGGCTGACAGAAACCTCCCCGGTGATATCTGTGAACTATGGAGAGTATCCTACCATGCAGGCAGGAAGCGTAGGGCCGGTACTGGAAAATGTGGATGTGAAGATTGCCGAAGATGGGGAGATACTGATGAAAGGTAATAATCTCATGGTCGGTTATTATAAAGACCCTGTCAGAACAAAAGAGGTTATCGATGAAGAGGGATGGTTTCATACCGGTGATATTGGTAAAATAGAAAACGGAGTGCTATGGATTACCGACCGGAAAAAAGAAATATTTAAACTCTCTACCGGGAAATATGTAGCCCCGCAAATCGTTGAAAATGTTTTTAAAGAGTCCCCGCTTATTGAGCAGATTCTTGTGGTGGGTGAGGGTGAGAAGTTTGCAGCAGCCGTTATCAGTCCTAACTTCCACTATCTACATGGCTGGTGTTTTAAAAACAACGTGAAATTCCGAGACAACACCGAATTGACTCATCATCCCAAAGTGTTGGCACGCTACCAGGAAGAGTTGGACCGGATAAACAAAACTTTAGGTCGCCACCGGCAGATCAAAAAGTTTGCCCTTACCTGCCGCGAATGGTCCACTGAAACAGGCGAGCTTTCCCCCACCCTGAAGTTGAAGAGAAACCATCTGAAGGAAGTCTATAAAGTCAAGCTGGATAATCTTTATGGCTACACAGA